>JANYJV010000001.1 GCA_025361725.1 Acidimicrobiia bacterium
GGCGGCGACAACCAGCTCTGGCACCGCTCGTTCACCTGACGGTTCCAACGGGACGACCGCGCGGCGACCACCGGGCGTAGGTACCCGTGGCGACACCCACCGTCGACGGCTACTACACGCTCGCCGCGGAGCGGATCGTGAAGTCGCCGCACGACGGTGGGCCGTACTTCGGTTCGCCGAGATTCCCTGGCGGTCTCGCTCGCAGCCTGGCCGTCGCGCGGAACGGCATGGGCTATCACGTGCTCGACGGGTTCGGCGGTGTCCACAAGTTCGGCAGCGCGGCGCGCCGCTCGCTTGGCCGTCAGGTCGCGCCGTACTTCGGTTGGGACATCGCGCGCGACATCACACTCACGCCCGACGGTTTGGGCTTCGCCGTGCTCGACGGGTTCGGTGGCGTCCACGCGGGTGGCACGGCCCCCACGTATCAGCTCGGCTACTGGCCGGGGTGGGACATCGCGCGGGCGTTCGCGTACGCACCTGACGGGGGCGGCGCGTATCTGCTCGACGCCTACGGTGGTGTGCACGTCGGCGGGAACGCAGTCGGGCGCACGACCGGCTATTGGCCGGGCCGAGACGACGCGAGGGACATCGTGATCGCGCCGGACAACGCCGGGTACGCCGTCGTCGACGTGTACGGCGGCGTGCACGCGGCCGGAACCAACGTTCACTCCATCCCGGGATCCGAAGGGGGCACGGGTAAGGTGACCGACCCTTATGGAGACCTCCGTCGAGCCCCTCGAGGGCAACAAAGTCAAGCTGTTCATCGCCATCTCGGAACAAGAGTTCGAGCCGGCGATCACCGCAGCGTTCCGCAAACTCGCGCACGAAGTTCGGATTCCCGGATTCCGGCCCGGCAAGGCGCCGCGCAAGCTCCTCGAAGCGCGCTTCGGCCCCGACATCGCCCGTGAGCAAGCGCTGAAGGACGGACTCCCCGAGTTCTACGCCGACGCGATCACGGCTGAGTCCATCGACGTCATCGCGCCACCGGAGATTGAGATCACCGCTGGTGAAGAGTCCGGCCCGGTGTCCTTCGAAGCGGTCGTCGAGACTCGCCCGAAAATCCGCATCGGTGGTTACGACGAGTTGCGGGTCTCGGTGGACTACACGCCGGTGTCCGAGGAAGCGCTCGACGAGCAGGTCGACTCACTGCGTGATCGCTTCGCGGATCTCGAGGACTCGGACGAGCCACTCGCAGACGGCAGCTTCGCGTCCATCGACCTGACCTCGACCATCGACGACGAGCCCGTCGACGCGCTGAGCGCGACCGACCTTCTGTACGAAGTCGGTTCGGATGGCCTGGTGCCTGCGCTCGACGAGCAGTTGCGCGGCGCCGGTCCTGGTGCAGTGCTCGAGTTCACCGACACCTTGCCGGAACGCTTCGGCGAACAGGCGGGCGCGGAAGTGTCATTCCGCGCGGTGGTCAAGGACGTGAAACGCAAGGTGCTCCCGGAACTCACCGACGAGTGGGTGGCCGCGAACACAGCCTCCGAGACCGTCGATGACCTGCGGTCCGAGTCGAAGCGGCGCATGGAACTCATGGGCAAGCTCCAAGCGCAGATGTCGATGCGGGACAAGGTGCTCGAGGAGCTGGCGAGCCTCGTGCCCGTCGAGGCGCCCGAGCCGCTCGTCGCCCAAGAGATGGAGCAACGCCTCCACGACCTGATGCACCGGGTCCAGCAGCAGGGCATGTCGATTCCGCAGTGGTTGGCCGCCACCGGCCAAGACCAATCCCAGTTCGTGGACGAGATCCGCTCCGGTGCCACGAAGGCCGTGCTCGCCGATATGGCGCTGCGCGCCGTCGTGGCCCAGGAATCCATCGAGCCCACCGACGACGAAGTCGAGGCCGAAATCGGTCGCCTGGCTGAACGAACCGGTGAAAAGGTGACCAAGGTCCGCCGGGATCTCGAACGGAGGGGCCTCCTGGAGGCGGTACGCTCTGACCTTGCTCGCGGCAAGGCATTGCAACTCGTGGTCGATTCCGCGGTCGCACTGGACTCCGAAGGCACTGTGCTCGACATGGAGATCCCCGCACCCGAGGCGTCCGACGCGGACGTGACCGCCGATCCCGCCGAACCCCCGACCCCCAACACCGATGACACCGTGACCGCAGAGGAGCCCGAATCGTGATTCAGCCGGCGTACAACTCGTTCTACGTTCCCGAGGTCTGGGAGAAGACCCCCTACGGCGGCGAGCGGACCACCAGCCTCTTGGGCAAGCTGCTCAAGGAGCGGATCATCCTGCTCGGCACTGCGGTCGACGAGCACGTGGCCAACATCGTCATGGCCCAGCTTCTCCACCTGGAGAGCGAAGACCCGGACAAGGACATCTCGCTCTACATCAACTCGCCCGGAGGCGAGATCACCGGCTTGTTCGCGATCTACGACACGATGCAGTTCGTGAAGCCGGACATCTCCACCATCTGCATGGGCCAAGCTGCGTCGGCGGCCGCGGTCATCCTCGCGGCGGGGGAGAAGGGCAAGCGCTTCATCCTTCCTCACGCTCGCGTCTTGATCCACCAGCCCCACGGCGGCGCCCAGGGTCAGGCCGTCGACATCCAGATCCAGGCGAAAGAGATCACGCGCATGCGCGAGACGCTCGACGAGATCCTGGCGCACCACTCGGGCCAGACCGTCGAGAAGGTCTCGAAGGACACCGACCGTGACTTCATCATGGGTGCGAACGAGGCCAAGGAGTACGGCATCGTCGACGAGGTCATCAGCAACCGTGAACTCGCGGCGGTTGGCGTGCCGGCGGGTGTGAGCTGACCGTAGGCCCAACACGTTCCGGGACTGACTCCGGGGGGAGACAACGTGGCGAAGTTCGGTGATGGAGGAGACCTCCTCAAGTGCTCGTTCTGCGGAAAGAGCCAGAAGCAGGTCAAGAAGCTCATCGCGGGCCCAGGGGTCTACATCTGCGACGAGTGCATCGATCTCTGCAACGAGATCATCGAGGAAGAGCTCTCCCAGACCACCGAGGTCAAGTTCGACGAGCTGCCCAAGCCGCGCGAGATCTTCAACTACCTGAACGACTACGTCATCGGCCAGGACCAGGCGAAAAAGAGCCTGTCCGTCGCGGTCTACAACCACTACAAGCGAGTCCAGGCCACGGCGTACGGCGACCCCGACGTCGAGTTGGCGAAGTCGAACATCCTGCTGATCGGTCCGACCGGTTGCGGCAAGACGCTGCTCGCCCAGACGCTCGCCCGGCTGCTGAAGGTTCCGTTCGCCATCGCGGACGCGACCGCACTCACCGAAGCCGGCTACGTCGGTGAAGACGTCGAGAACATCCTGCTCAAGCTGATTCAGGCTGCGGACTACGACGTCAAAAAGGCCGAGACCGGGATCATCTACATCGACGAGATCGACAAGATCGCCCGCAAATCCGAGAACCCTTCGATCACCCGAGACGTGTCGGGTGAAGGTGTCCAGCAGGCGCTCTTGAAGATCCTCGAGGGCACCACCGCAGCCGTGCCGCCCCAAGGTGGCCGCAAGCATCCGCACCAAGAGTTCATCCAGATCGACACCACCAACATTCTCTTCATCGTGGGTGGCGCGTTCGCCGGCGTGGACCAGATCATCGAGCGGCGCAACGGGAGCCAGGGTGTCGGATTCCGCGGGGATGTCATCGGCAAGGCCGAACGCGCCGCGAAGAACATGCTCTCGGGGGTCATGCCCGAGGATCTCCTGAAGTTCGGGCTCATCCCCGAGTTCGTCGGGCGTCTCCCCGTCATCGCGGCGGTGAACCCGCTCGATCGCGATGCGCTGATGCAGATCTTGATGACGCCGAAGAACGCGCTGCTGAAGCAGTACCAGAAGTTCTTCCAGTTCGACGACGTCGATCTCCACTTCACCGACGACGCGCTCGAAGCAGTGGCGGATCTCGCACTCGAACGCGGCACCGGTGCGCGTGGCCTGCGAGCCATCCTCGAAGAGGTGCTGCTCGAAGTGATGTACGACCTGCCGAGCCGCGGTGATGTGAAGCAATGCATCGTCGACCGCTCCGTGGTCCTGGAGAAGGTGCAGCCCACCCTCGTGACCACCGACGAAGCCGAGTTGAAGAGCGCGTAGTCACAACAACTTTCCGGTCATGGCCGCCTCGCTGACCGAGTCCGTACTGCGGTCCGAGCCTGTGGACGACCTCGCGTTCGCGCATCAGCCGGCGCTCGACGGGCTCCGGGCGGTGGCCGTGTCGGTCGTGGTCCTCTATCACCTCGACGTCTCGTGGATGCGTGGCGGATTCCTCGGCGTCGATGCCTTCTTCGTCCTCTCGGGGTACCTGATCACGTCCCTGCTCATCGCCGAGCGCCGGGCCACGGGCACCACCGGCCTGGGCGCGTTCTGGTCCCGCCGGGCTCGCCGCTTGCTGCCCGCGGTGCTCGTGATGATCGCTCTCGTCGTGTGGTATGGAAGTTCAGTCACTCCCGCCCTTCCAGCTCGGCGGGCTCCGCAGCGACGCGCTGGCCAGCATCGGCTACGTGGCCAACTGGCACTTCATCGACGCGGGTCGCTCGTACTTCGACCTCTTGACCACCCCGTCGCCCTTCCAGCATCTGTGGTCGCTCGCGATCGAGGAGCAGTTCTATCTGGTGTGGCCGCTGGTCTTCGTGGTGGTGGCGCGCTCGCGCCGATCGTTGGTACTCACTGCGCTCGTCGGCGTCGTCCTCGCCCAACTCACGATGGTTTGGCTGTGGGACTCGGCGAACCCGAGCCGCGCCTACTTCGCCACCCCAGCCCGCCTGAACGGCATTCTGCTCGGGGCTGCGCTCGCAGGCGTCCTCGGTGCTCGCCGATTGCTGCCCAGCCAGATTGCGCCGCGAGTTGCGCGCTGGGGTGGCGCGCTCGTCGCGCTCGTGTGCGTCGCGGCATGGATGCGCGTCACACCGTCCCGAGTCTTTTTCCATGGGGGTGACACGCTGTTCGACCTAGCGGTGCTGGGCCTCATCCTGGTCCTGCAGGTCCCTGGTCATCCGCTTGCGCGGATCCTCGCAGCACGTCCCTTGGTCTGGCTCGGGGGGCTGTCCTACGCCGTGTATCTGTGGCACTGGCCGGTGATCGTCTACCTCGACGCAGCGCGCGTCGGGCTCAGCGGTGTGCCGCTCGACGCGCTGCGGGTCGGAGTGACGATCGGACTTGCCTTCGCTTCCGGGCTCGCCGTCGAACGTTGGTTCCGCCGGTCTCGCGTTCCCGTCCTCGTATGGGCGCTTCCGGCAACTGCGGTGTGCGTCGCCGTGGTCCTCGTGACCACCGCCGGGGCTCAGAGCCCGGCTGCTTTCTTCGCCGCGTTCCAACCGGGACATGCGTGTACGTTCCCACCGTCTCGTGAGGTCACGACTGCGGCGCAAGCGCTGGGCCACGACATCATCCGGCACGGCGGGAGGCTCCGGGGTTCGACCGTGAGTGTGGTCGGCGACTCCCGAGCCTGCTCGCTGTTGCCAGGGCTGATGGCCGCCCGCGATCGGACGCACATCCGGGTCGGGAACGGCGCGGTCCTCGGCTGCGGTGTGGTCGCGGAGCGCTTCGACGTCCCCGGCTTCGTCACCGACGCCTGGCGAAACGCGTGCCCCGCTGCGGCCCGCCACGGCCTCGCTCGCGTTCGCACCGACACCGACGTCCTGGTGTGGTGGTCAGCGTGGGAGGCCGAAGACCTGGACGTCGGTGCTCGGGTCGTGCGTGCCAATACGAACGAGCACGACGCGCTCGTTCGTCAGCGAATGGAGCAGTGGTTGACTGACTTGCCCCGTCCCGGCACGCACGTCGCGATCGTGATCAACCCCATGCCGACGACCGATCCCGCTCGGCCGCAGTCGGAACGCGTGATTCATGCCGCGGCGGCATCGAAGCTGCGGCGGCTGAATCAGGTCACTCGCAGCTTTGCCGCAGCCCATCCGGGCCGGGTCACCGTGATCGACCTCGATCACTTCTTGTGTACTGGTCACATCGATTGTCCCTTCCGTCGGGACGGGATCGTCATGCGGCCCGATGGTGAACACCTCGACGCGCAGTCCGCGGGCATTGTCGCCCGTTGGCTGCTCCCGCAACTCGCCGCGACAGCTCCCGTTCCCCGCAACGGCGAGTGAGCCACCTGTCTGGTCGTCCGGCTTCGATCCCGATGGGTTGACACTTCGAGGGTTGCCGAGGCGGGGCGCCTCCCGAGCTGCTGGCCTCCGTTCGTTCCTCTCTACGGCTCGGGTATGACTCGGTGTTCGGTCTCGGCGGCTTCCTAAACTCCACCGGACCGAAGGCGAGGATCAGCGGCGCGCTCAGTTGACGCACCGGGCCTCGAAGTGTTCAGCGATACCAACCTGATTGCGCCGCCCGAGCCGGGGCCCGAGCGGCCTGCGACGAAGTCGCAAGAGCGGAGATGAAGTGCTGCCCGAGAAGCCGACGTTGGACGGGTTGGAAGCGAAGTGGGCTCCGCGGTGGGACGCCGACCACACCTACTCGTTCGATCGCACGAAGACGCGTGAGCAGATCTTCTCGATCGACACACCACCGCCGACGGTGAGTGGCTCGCTGCACATGGGATCGGTCTTCGGGTACGTGCAGACCGACACGATCGCCCGGCAGCGGCGTATGCTCGGGCTCGAACTCTTCTATCCGATGGGCTGGGACGACAACGGTCTGGCCACCGAGCGGCGGGTGCAGAACTACTACGGCGTCCGGTGCGACCCGAGTTTGCCCGTCGACCCTGCTTTTGCTCCGCCCGACAAGCCCGGCGATCGTGAGATCCCGATCGCACGCCAGAGCTTCGTCGAGTTGTGCGACCGCCTGGTGGTCGAGGACGAGAAGAAGTTCGAGGAACTGTGGCGGACGCTCGGCCTGTCCGTCGACTGGGCGATGACGTACACCACCATCGGCGAGCGGTCCCGCCGCGCTTCGCAGCGCGCGTTCCTCCGCATGCTGGCGCGTGACGAGGCGTACTCGGCCGAGGCGCCCACGTTGTGGGACGTCGACGACCGGACCGCGGTGGCGCAAGCCGAGCTCGAGGACCGCGAGACGAACGCCGCGTACCACTCGCTCACCTTTCACGGGGTCGACGGTGGCACCGACATCGTGATCGAAACCACGCGGCCCGAGCTGCTCCCCGCGTGCGTCGCGCTCGTGGCCCATCCGGACGACGCGCGGTACGCGGGTCGGTTCGGCCAGACGGTCCGCACTCCGCTGTTCGGCGTGTCGGTTCCGGTGCTGGCCCATCCACTGGCGGACCCGGAGAAGGGTTCGGGGATCGCGATGATCTGCACGTTCGGTGACACCACCGACGTCGTGTGGTGGCGCGAGCTCCAGCTGCCGCTTCGCAACGTGATGGGGCGCGACGGTCGCCTCCTCCCGACTCCGCCCGAGTGGGGGACCGACGTCGACCCGGACGCAGCGGGGCGATACGCAGAGCTCGCAGGGAAGAACGCGAAGCAGGCGCAACGCCGGATCGTCGAGCAACTCGGCGAGAGCGGTGAGTTGGTCGGCGAGCCCAAGCCGATCAGCCACCCGGTGAAGTTCTACGAACGCGGCTCGCGGCCGCTCGAGATCGTCACCTCCCGCCAGTGGTACTTCCGCAACGGCGGGCGGGACCAGGCGTTGCGGAAGACGTTCCTCGATCGAGGCGCCGAGTTGCACTGGCACCCGGCGCACATGCGCCAGCGCTACGACTCGTGGGTCGAGGGCCTCAACACCGATTGGCTCGTGAGCCGCCAGCGGTTCTTCGGCGTGCCCATCCCGGTGTGGTACCCGCTCGACGTTGCCGGTGAGCCGCAATGGGATGCGCCGATACTGCCATCCGAAGATCGCCTCCCCATCGATCCCGCGAGTGATCTCCCCGACGGGTTCTCGGCGGACCAGCGCGGCGTTCCCAACGGGTTCATCGCCGACGCTGACGTCATGGACACCTGGGCCACGTCTTCCCTCACCCCCCAAATCGCCACCGGTTGGGGCGACGACGACGACCTCTTCGGGCGCACGTTCCCCATGGACCTGCGACCACAGGGTCCCGAGATCATCCGGACGTGGCTGTTCGACACAATCGTGCGCGCGCACTTCGAGCACGGCACCCTGCCCTGGCGAGACACCGCGATCAACGGTTGGGTGTTGGACCCGGACCGCAAGAAGATGTCCAAGAGCAAGGGCAACGTCGTCACCCCCATGCCGCTGCTCGAGAAGCACGGGTCGGACGCGATCAGGTACTGGGCGGCGTCGGGGCGACCCGGCACCGACACCGCGGTCGACGAAGGTCAGATGAAGGTCGGCCGCCGACTGTCGATCAAGTTGCTGAACGCATCGAAGTTCGTACTCGGCGTGATGGGCGAAGCGCCGGTGGGGGAGATCACCGAGGCGGTGGACCGCTCGATGTTGCACGCGCTCGCGGCCACGGTCACCGAGTGCACCGACGCGTTCGAGAAGTACGACTACGCGCGCGCCCTCGAGCGCGCCGAACGATTCTTCTGGCACTTCTGTGACGACTACGTGGAACTGGTCAAGCACCGGGCGTACGGTGCGGCAGACGACCCCGGCGCGGGTTCGGCGCGCGGCGCGTTGAGTACTGCGTTGAGCGTGTTGCAGCGACTCTTCGCTCCGTTTCTCGTGTACGTCGGAGAAGAGGTGTGGTCGTGGTGGCAGGAGGGATCGATCCATCGGGCCGCGTGGCCGACCACCGCAGAGTTGGCCGACGGCGACCCGCTGGTCTTCGTCGCCACCGCGGCAGTCATGGGTGCCGTGCGGAAAGTGAAGTCCGATGCAAAGGTGTCCATGCGGGCCGAGATCTCCCAGGCCACCGTCACCGACACCGAGGTGCGTCTGGCCGCGCTGCAACTCGCCCGTCGCGATGTGCTCGCCGCCGGCGTCATCGCGCAGCTCGACACCGTGGTTGGTGACGCGCTCGCAGTGACGGCGACTCTGGCCGACCCGCGCGCGTGAATATCGCCGAGGCCCTGGCGTGGCTCGACGGTCACGTCAATCTCGAAACCGGCGTCGGCTTCGTTCCGGATCGGCAACGCGGCGCGCCCACCCTTGATCGCATCCGTGAGCTGACGGCGCTGCTCGGCACTCCACAACTCGAGTATCCGGCCGTCCATGTCACCGGTACGAACGGCAAGGGTTCCACCGCGCGGATGATCGCCGCACTCCTCGAGGCCTCGGGGCGGTCCACCGGCTTGACGACGAGTCCGCACCTCGAACGTGTGAACGAACGCATCGTGTGGAACGAGGAACCCATTGCCGACGACGAGCTCGCGCGGGTGCTGACCCAGATCGCGAGCGTCGAGGAGTTCCTCACCGCCGGCCCGAGCTACTTCGAGATCATGATTGCCGCGGCGTTCACCTACTTCGCCGATGTTGCGGTCGACGTTGCCGTGGTCGAGGTGGGCATGGGTGGTTCGTGGGATGCCACCAACGTCATCGATGCGCCGGTTGCCGTGGTGACGAATGTGGCCCTGGATCACACGGAGTTCCTCGGTGAGACCCGGGCGGAGATCGCAACCGACAAGGCCGGCATCGTGGTGCCGGGTGCGACTCTCGTGGTCGGAGAAACGGATCCGGCACTCCGATCGATCTTCGTCGCACGCGCACCGGAAACGCTCTTGGTCCGAGACGAGGACTTCGGCGTTGTGTCCGATCAAGTGGCGGTCGGCGGCCGATTGATCAGCCTGCGGACCCCACGCGCGCAGTATGACGACGTGTACCTGCCCGTCCACGGAGCTCACCAGACGACCAACGCGTCGATCGCGCTGACCGCAGTGGAAGCTGCGATCGGTCACCGGCTGGATGAAGACATCGTGCACGAGGCGTTCGCTCGCGTGAGTACTCCGGGTCGGCTCGAGGTGATCAGTACCCAACCGCTGGTGGTGCTCGACGGCGCCCACAACGTGGCCGGTGCCGAGGCATTGCGAGCCGCACTCACGGATGAGTTCGCCGCCGGTCCCCGAACTCTCGTGGTGGGGTTCATGCGGGAGAAGAACGCCGAAGAGATGCTGCGTGCTCTCGATGCCTCCGCGGCGGAGCACCTCGTGTGTACCCGAGCGCCGACTCCGCGAGCCATGGATCCGAATGCCGTGGTCGACGCCGCGATCGCGCTCGGCATCGACCCGGACCGGCTCGACATTCAGCCTGATGTCCGACGCGCCCTCGCTCGGGCGGCGGATCTCACCGCAACGGATGGTCAGATCATCATCACCGGTTCGTTGTACTTGGTCGGTGCCGCACGCATTGCGTTGCGAGCGCAGTCCGGTGCGTCGCGCACAACCGCCTGAAGGCTTCAGGCCGGCGCCCCGCAGGGTGTGACATCCCGAGCGCATGAGCCTGCCGCGTGCCGTCACTCAAGCCGAGTCCGGACCCGAAGTCGGCCGATTCGTACTGATGGCTCGCACGTTCGCCATCTCGGTGCTCGCGTGCTGCTTGGGCTCGCTGCCTCGCGGCTCTCCTCCGCTGCGCTGCGGTTCGGGTTCTCGTCACATCGGATGTGGGTCATAGAGTCAGCTGCTTATGACTGATCGCACCCTGATTCTTTGTAAGCCCGACGCGGTTGAGCGTCAGCTCGTCGGCGAAATCGTTGGCCGATTCGAGGCGAAGCAGCTCACGCTGGTCGCCCTCGAGCTTCGCCAACTCGACACCGCGACGGCTGAGGCGCACTACGGCGAGCACGCCGAAAAGCCGTTCTTCGGCGAGTTGGTGGCGTTCATCACGCGGAGCCCATTGGTGGCGATGGTGATCGAAGGTCCCGAGGCGTACAAGGTCGCTCGAAACCTCATCGGCGCCACGAACCCTCGTGAAGCCGCGCCGGGGACCATTCGGGGCGATCTGGCAATCGAGATGGGCGAGAACCTCGTTCACGGTTCAGATTCCCCAGAATCCGCCGCCCGTGAAATCGAACTCTTCTTCCCCAACCTGGCCTGAGAACACCCACTCAGGAGGCCGCCCCGCAGCGACAGGCCATCGGGTGTTTTCGGGACGGTGTGCACGGCCGTGGCCCGAGCGGCCCGGCCCGCAGGGCCAAGAGCGGAAAGCCGGAGTGGAGTTCCTCGGGCTGACCTCGTAGCCTGACGAGTCCCGGCACGCCCCGGAGGCGGTTGCACTGTGTCAGATCCCTGGTTCTCTTCTTTCGTCGGTCGCGACATGGCCGTCGATCTTGGTACCGCAAATACTTTGATCTACGTGCGTGGCCGCGGCATCGTGCTTAACGAGCCGTCGGTGGTTGCCATCAACACCAAGGACGGGCGGCCGCTCGCGGTCGGTGCCGAAGCGAAGCGGATGATCGGGCGGACTCCTGGACACATCCAGGCGATTCGGCCCCTGAAGGACGGTGTCATCGCAGATTTCGACATCTGCGAGAAGATGCTGCGGTACTTCATCCAACGCGTTCACACGCGGCGGTGGGCGCGCCCGCGCATGGTGATCTGCGTGCCGTCGGGGGTGACGGGCGTGGAGCAGCGCGCCGTCGTCGACGCGGCCGAGCACGCCGGCGCGCGCAAGCCGGCCGACATCATCGAAGAGCCGATGGCTGCGGCGATCGGCGCCGGGTTGCCCGTCCATGAGCCGGCCGGGAACATGGTGGTGGACATCGGCGGCGGTACCACCGAGGTGGCGGTCATCTCGCTCGGTGGCATCGTGGCGAGTGAATCCATCCGCATCGCCGGCGACGAACTCGACGAGTCGATCATCAACTACGTCAAGAAGGAGTACTCGCTCGCGCTCGGCGAACGGACCGCGGAGGAAATCAAGATTGCGCTCGCGAGCGCACACCCCCTTGAGGAAGAGTTGTACGCCGAGGTGCGTGGTCGTGACCTCGTCACCGGACTTCCGAAGACGATCGTCGTGTCGACGGAGGAGATCCGTGAAGCGATCGAGGAGCCGGTGTCAGCCATTGTCGACGCGGTGAAGGTCACGTTGGACAAGACCCCGCCGGAACTCGCTGCGGACATCATGGAGCGAGGCATCGTCATCACCGGAGGTGGCGCGCTCCTTCATGGGCTGGACGCGCGGTTGGAGGCAGAGACGGGAATGCCCATCACCATTGCCGACAACCCGTTGTTCTCGGTGGTGATCGGTTCCGGTCAGTACCTCGAAGAGGCGGCGTTCAAGACCCTCATTTCGCAGAAGCATTCCTGACGCGTCTGCGACGTTGATCGACAGCAGTGGCGGACCCTCGATCGAACCGACGCCGAACGATCCTGATCTTGTTGGTTCTCGCGTCGATCACGTTCATCACGCTCGACACGCGCGGCGGCGACAAAGGCATCGGCGGCCGAATCCGAAACACGGCTCGTGACGCGTTCGCGCCCGTGCAATCCGGAGTGGACGATCTCCTGAGTCCGATCGGCGACTGGTGGGACGGTGTGACGCGCGCGGGTGACATCAAAGACGAGAACCGGCGACTGCGTCGGGAGCTCCAGGCGGCTCGCGGTCGAGATCACGCAGCACGCGCTGCGTTGAAGGAAAACGCCGCGCTCAAGCAGACCGCAAACCTGCCGTTCGCGTTGGGTATCCCCGCGGTCGACGCGCAGATCATCCTCGGCTCGCCGGGCAACTTCGAATCGACGGTCGGGCTCAACAAGGGCACTGACGACGGTGTGGGGATCGACATGGCGGTCGTGTCCGGCGACGGACTGATCGGGCGCGTGTCCCAGGTCTCGCGACGCCGATCCACCGTGCTGCTACTGTCCGATCGCGACTCCGGTGTCTCGGTCCGAGACGCGCAGACTGGGGCGCTCGGCGTGATGAACGGCAGTCCGGATGCACCCCAGCAAACCCTGGACGCGCAGGACGCCAAACCGGTGATGAAGCGCGGCGATGTGCTCGTCACGGTGGGGAGTGAGGCGGGTCCGTTCCCTCCGGACGTCCCGGTTGGACGCATCGTGTCAGTGACGAGCCGGCCCGGGGATCTGAGTGCCCGCGTCGTCGTGGCGCTGTACGCGGACGGAAACCGCACTGAGTTCGTCCGCGTACTCAAGTTTCCGACGCCGTGATGATCGTCCGATCGATGCGGCTTGCGCTGCTCCTCGTGTTGTTGGTCGTCTTACAGACGACGGTGTTCCCGCACGTGCGTATTGCGGGAGTGGTGCCCGACCTCGGTCTGGTGGCCGCAGTCGCCATCGCCGTCCGGTACGGGCCGGAACTGGGCGCAGGATTCGGATTCGCCGCCGGTCTTGCGGCCGACGTCTTCCTCCAGACCCCACTCGGTCTCGGCGCGCTTGCGTTCGGGCTGACCGCGTTCCTGGTCGGGGTCATGCAGACGCGACTCGTCAGCCCGGCGTGGTGGATGAGACCGGCGGTGGCCGTTGGTGCGGGCATCGTCTCGGGCCTGCTGTTCATCGGCCTTGGTGCCGTCGTCGGACAGCACCAACTCGTGGCGGTGCATTCGCTGCGGATCGTCGGATTCGCGGCGATCTATGACGGTGTCGTGGCGTTGGTCCTGTTCCCCATGGCTGCGGCGGTCGCGAAGCCGCGTGATCTCGCCGGGGTGCAGGTAGCAAGATACGGGGCCTCATGAGGTTCTGGCAGTGAGTGACACGCGAGTTCGGAGCAGCCTCGTCGGTGTGGTGGTCCTCGCACTGTTCAGCGCGTTGTTCGCCCGTCTCTGGTATATCCAGGTTGCCTCGCACGAGCAGTTTTCCACCGCCGCGACCAACAACTCGGTGCGCGAGATCGTCGAACCCCCGGTCCGCGGCCGGATCCTCGACGCGCAGGGTCGGGTACTCGTGGACAATCGGGTGGGCAACCGCATCACCGTGGACCGGAAGCTCTCGGTGACGGAGCGCCAGAAGGTGCTCCAGCGACTCGCCCCGGTGCTGAAGCTACCGGTCAAAACGCTCGACGCTCGGGCCGGTGACCGTCGGATTTCTCCCTACACCGCGGTGCCGGTCGCGTATGACGTCGACTTCGCAACCCTTGCCTACGTGTCCGAGCACCGGCGCGAATTTCCCGGTGTGCGCGCGGAGGCCATCCCGGTTCGTGAGTATCCGAACAAGAACCTCGGTGCCCACGTGCTCGGGTACCTCGGGGAGATCAATCCCACTGAACTCAAGGCCCAGGTCGATCCGACGCAGTACCAACTCGGCGACAAGATCGGCAAGAGCGGCGTCGAGCTCACCTACGAGTCCGACCTGCGCGGCAAGCCAGGTTTACGTCAGGTGGAGGTGGACGCGACAGGGCGGGTGCTCCGGCCCCTGAAGACTCGCAGCTCGGTGCCGGGCGACGACGTGCGGCTCACGCTCAACATCGACGTGCAACGCGCGACTGAGACTGCGTTGGCCCAGGGGATCACGGCAGCTCGCGAGTCGCAGGACTTCGCGAACCGAGACACCTTCACGAAGTTGAAGGCGACGGCCGGCGCGGCGATTGTCTTGGACGCGGCCACCGGTTCGGTCGTCGCGCTGGCATCGCAGCCCGACTTCGATCCCAACGAGTTCGTCGACGGCATCCCCCAGGCGCGGTGGGTCCAGCTCGGTGCCAAGGAGAACAACCTGCCGCTGGTCAACCGCGCGGTGGCCGGCCAGTACTTCCCCGGCTCGACGTTCAAGCTCGTGACCGCGGTCGCCGCCCTCAACTCCCAGATCATCAACGCCAACACCTTGTTCGATGACACTGGCGAGTATCGCTATCCGACTGACCCGAAGAATCCGTTCCGAGGTGAGAACGCCAACGGTCGGGTGAACCTGAGCCGCGCGCTCACGGTGTCGAGTGACCCGTACTTCTACAAAATCGGCGGCGACCTGTTCTACCGCCAGAAGCATGGCCAGCCCGGAGGCGACGCCATTCAGTCCGCGGCGCGCGACTTCGGGTTCGGACAACCGACCGGTATCGCACTGCCCACGGAGGGCTCCGGTCTCATTGCCGACGCTGCATGGACAAAACGAATGCACGAGACCGACCCGAAGAACTTCCCGTTCGCCGACTGGTTGCCGGGCGACAACATCCAATCCGCCATCGGCCAGAAGGACATCCTCGTCACGCCGATCCAGCTGGCCACCGCGTATGAAGCGCTTGCCAACGGCGGCACCCGTTTCTCGCCACGCCTGGCCGACGAGGTGCGTGACGTCAACAGAAAGTTGGTCCGGTCGCTCGACCCGATCACCGCAGGGACGCTCTCGATCCCGGAACGATCGACCCTCATGAGCGGCTTCACGGGTGTGATCGAAGACCCGAAGGGAACGGCCGTGCAGGCCTTCGCCGGCTTCCCGACAGGCCTCGCGGCAGGCAAGACCGGCACCGCGCAGGTGGCCGGCAAACAGAACACCTCGTGGTTCGTCGGCATGACGCCGGCCGTGAACCCCAAGTACATCGTCCTTGCGGTGGTGGAGGAAGGTGGCTACGGAGCCCAGACGGCCGCGCCGATCGTCCGGGCGATCATGGACCACCTGAACGGGCTCCCTCAGGCGCCCGTGGTCAACATCGCCCAGCGGACGCGGGGCTGAGACGATGGCCATCGTCGTCTCCGACCGGCGTGCCCGACTCCAGGAGTCGCCGCTTCGCCACCTCGACCCGTTCCTCTTCGGTGCGCCGGCGCTCCTCGCGGCGCTCGGAACCCTGATGGTGTACGCCTCGACGCGTCACAAGCTCGAAGCCCAACACCTCGATCCGCTCTATTTCGTGAAGCGCCAGATCATCGCGATCACCGTCGGGATCGTCGTGATGGTCGTGCTGATGTTCATCGACTACCGCCGCCTGCGGGAACTCTCGCTCCTCGGTTACGGCGCGACGATCCTGATGTTGCTGGCGGTCTTGAAGGTCGGTGCATCCGTCAAGGGTGCACAGGCGCGGTTCGACATCGGCGCCTTCCAGCTCCAGCCGGGGGAGTTCGCCAAGATCTTCCTGACGTTGGTGCTGGCCGCGTACTGCACTCGACATCGTGAAGAAATGGGCGCGCGACGGCTGGTCGTGGCGATCCTGATCTGTGCGGTCCCGTTGGGCCTCATCATCCTGCAACCCGACCTCGGCACGGACGTCGTGCTGATGGCCATGGTCTTCACCATGATCATGATGGCGGGTGCCCGAGCCCGACATCTCGTCGTGCTCCTACTGCTCGGCCTCACCGTGACGGTGGGGGCGGTGCAGGCCGGTGTGTTGGACCAGTACCAGATCGATCGCATCACGTCGTTCCAGAACCTCAATGCGGACAAGCAGGGAACCGCGTACAACCAGAAGCAGTCGATCCTCACGGTGGGGTCGGGCGGTCTGACCGGAAAGGGCCTGTTTGCCGGCTCGCAGACGAATGGCGCGCAGGTTCCCGAGCAGCACACTGACTTCATCTTCACTGTGGTTGGAGAGGAGTTCGGGTTCGTCGGGAGCGCACTGGTGCTCGCGCTGTTCGCGATGATCGTCTGGCGCACTTCGCGAGCGGCCCGCCTGGCGCAGGACCCGTTCGGTTCTCTGTGCTGCATCGGTGTGCTCGCCATGTTCGTGGCCCAGGTTTTCGAGAACGTGGGTATGGCGACTGGCATCATGCCAGTGACGGGAATTCCACTTCCGTTCATGAGCTACGGCGGATCGTCGGTGATCGTGTCGTTTGCGTGCATTGGCTTGGTTGGCAATGTACGAATGAGGAGATTCAGTTGAACCGTACTTCCGCTCTTGCGCCTGCGGCGCAGGCCGCTCGGGCCCCACTCGGCGGTCCATCGGCTGCGAGCGCGCGGTCCATCGCCTCGTTTCGTACTTCCGCTCTTGCGCCTGCGGCATTGTTGAGCGTGCTGATGCTGGTCGTGGCGGGATGTAGCGGCAGTTCGACTCGATCGGCCGCCGCGGTTCATCGGGTCCGGAAGACGCATCGCACCACCACGACGACGAGCACGACGACCACCACCCTGGCGCCGAGCACGTCGACGAGCGCGACGACCGCACCGTTCGACGGGCTCCGCCCCGGAGACTCCGGAGCGGCCGTCACCACCTTGCAGGCCCGCCTCGCCGAACTGAGCTACGACGTCTCGCCGGACGGGCAATACAGCAGCGCCACCACCCAAGCGGTCATGGCGTTCCAGAAGGTCAATGGACTCGGCCGTGATGGTGTGGCCGGCGCGAGCACGCTCGCGAAGCTGACTTCACCCGTGACCCCCGGTGCACTCGTCGGCGGTGGTGGCGCCACGCGCGTCGAGGTCGACGTCGCCCGCCAGGTGCTGTTCTTCTACAAGGCGAACGCGCTCTATCGAATTGTGTCCGTGTCCACAGGAAGCGGCGAACGCTTCTGTGTGGACGGTCGCTGCGCGACTGCGGTCACGCCGGGCGGGTCGTACCGCGTCTCGGGCAAGGTCGGCGGCTGGCAGACCGGCCAACTCGGACGGCTCTACAAGCCGTCGTACTTCAACGGCAACATCGCCATCCACGGTGCACTCTCGGTGCCGGGCGGTCCGGCGTCACACGGCTGTGTCCGAGTGCCGATGAACTCTGCGGACTGGATCTTTGGATCGCTTCCCGTCGGTACTCCGGTCTACGTGTTGAACGGATCGAACGCCCCCGCTCCTTTCTCGGACGCACCGCCGCCGACGGAGCCGCCGACCTTGGCACCGACGATCCCGCCGACCCAACCCCCGACGACGTCGACCAGCACGACCACGACCAGCACCTCGACGTCGACGCCGACCACCACAGCACCTCCCGGTCCCTGACCAAAACCCGAACCGCGCCCCAAACCGCAGGGGCACTGCGCACGGGCCCGGATCTCATGAGGGTGGCGAGTAGCATCGGGCCGTCATGACCAGCCTCTGGCCGCGGATCGAACCGCTCCTGGCCGGGGTCGAGAAGCCCGCCCGGTACATCGGGATGGAGCGTGGCAGCCAGGTTCCGGTTCACCGGCCTGGCTCGGTCTCGTGGCTCCTCGTCTACCCGGATACGTACGAGATCGGGTTGCCCAACCAGGGCCTCCAGATCCTGTACGAAATCTTGAACGAACGCGACGACGCCGTCGCCGAACGGTCGTACGCGCCCTGGCTCGACCTCGCGGCTGCGCTGCGTGAGCATGCCGTCCCGCTGTTCTCGGTGGACACCCACCGGGCCGCGAGCGACTTCGACATCGTGGCGTTCAATCTCTCGGCCGAGCTCGTCTATACGAACCTGCTGGAGTGCTTGGATCTTGCGGGCATACCGATTCGCTCGGAGCAGCGCTCCGAGACGGACCCGCTGGTCGTTGCCGGCGGCCACTCCACCTTCAATCCGGAACCGATGGCCGATTTCGTCGACGCGTTTGTGATCGGCGACGGCGAAGAACCTGTCGGCGAGATGACCGAGTGCGTTCGGACCTGGCAAGGCGGTGGTCGTCCGGGCGGACGGGTGGGCCTGCTGCGCGCCCTGGCCTCAGTTCCCGGTGTCTACGTGCCTTCCATGTACTCGGTGGAGTTCGACGGTCCGGTGCTGCGCTCGGTGACCCCGCGCTATTCGGACGTTCCGGCGGTGGTGGACAAGCGGACCGTCGCCGACCTCGCAGACTGGCCGTACCCGAAACAGCAACTCGTCCCGTTGATCGAAGTCGTGCACGACCGGCTCAACGTGGAGCTTTTCCGCGGCTGTACGCGCGGGTGCCGGTTCTGTCAGGCCGGGATGATCACCCGTCCGGTGCGCGAGCGCCCCACCGAGCAGGTGCGGAACATGGTTGCGAATGGGTTGCGACGCACGGGCTACGACGAAGTCGCGCTCACGTCACTCTCCAGCGCCGACTTCAGCGGGATCGACAACTTGGTGTCGGATCTGGTGAACGACCAGATCGGTTGCGGCAACGTCGGCGTATCACTGCCGTCCCTGCGCGTCGACGCCTTTACGGTGGGCATCGCGAGTGAGATCCAGAAAGTGCGACGGACCGGTCTGACGTTCGCGCCGGAGGGCGGTTCGTGGCGTCTGCGTCAAGTCATCAACAAGCTCATCACCGAAGAGGATCTGTACTCGGCAGTCGAGGGCGCATATTCGCAGGGTTGGCGGCGAGTGAAGTTGTACTTCCTCGTCGGCTTGCCGACCGAGATGGACGAGGACACCCTCGGGATCGCGGAACTCGCACGCAATGTCGTGAAGGTTGGCAAGCAGTACACGAAGCAGGCGAGTTGCACCGTTTCGGTCGGCGGATTCGTGCCGAAGGCCCATACGCCGTTCCAGTGGTTCGGTCAGAACGGAACCGAGGAACTCCACCGCAAGATCAACATGCTGCGTGACGATCTGCGCAAGACCGCAGCCACCGTGCGGTGGCACGATCCGAAGGCCACGTTCGCCGAAGGCATCGCGTCACGGGGAGACCGCCGGATCGGTGCGGTCATCGAGCGCGTGTGGCGAGCCGGCGGCACCTTCCAAGAGTGGTCGGAGCACTTCCAGCTCGGACGCTGGCTCGATGCCATGGCCGCGGAAGGTCTCGATCCTGATTGGTTCGTCACGCGCCATCGCACAGAAGACGAAGTGCTTCCGTGGGACCACATCGCGGCCGGGCTGCATCGCGATTTCCTCTGGCAGGACTGGCAAGCATCACTCCAAGCGCACGGGCTCCCCGATTGTCGGTGGACGCCGTGTTACGACTGCGGGGTGTGCACTGACTACGCGCTCGAGCATGTGGTGGCGTCCTCGGTTCCCCCGGCGGGCGGCAGCCAGGGAACCGGCCAAGACCTCACCCTCGGCGGCGCCGTCCCCGTCATGCTCTCCCCCACACGAGTACCAACGTGAACCTCGTGAGTAAAGACCGAAGCGAGGCGACGGCAATCGCACCTGCAGCCGGTAGACCGCCGAGCGGGGCTAGCGGCCTGCGACACGCTCGGGAGCGTCCCGACCAGATCCGCGGCTGCCATGGCCGAGCGGACGAGCCATCGGGCAGTCGCAAGAGCGGGAATTCAGTGAGGGGGGAGGCGGGGTTTCCGGTGCGGGTGCACTTCACCGAGTTCGGGAAAGTGCGCTTTATTTCCCATCGGGATGCGGCGCGTGCGTTCGAGCGGGCGTTCCGGATCGAGCAACTTCCGTTGGCGTTCACGCTCGGGTTTTCCCCACGCCCCAAGGTGAGTTTCGGGTTGGCGTTGTCGGTGGGACACGAGTCCGACGCCGAGTATCTGGATTTCGAGTTGGCGGAGGAGATCCCACTGGAGCCGCTGGCGGCGGCGTTGTCGGCGGCGCTCCCCGAGGGGATCGACGTTCCCGCAGTGGTGGCGTTGGCCGACCGTGCGCCGGCGTTGCAAGAGGCCGTGAGTGCGGTTGAATGGAACATCGAACTGACGGTGGACGACGAGGTCACGGGAACGCCGATGATCACGCCCGAGATCGTCGAGCATCGGGTCGAGGCGCTCATGGCGGCTCCGACCCTCGTCCTCGAACGCGTGCGCAAGGGGCGTACCGCCTCGGAGGACATCCGACCGGCGTTTCGCCGGATGACCGTTCTCGGTCCCACGGAGGGCGGGATATTGGTTGGGGTCGAGCTGGCAACTCGACCGATGAGTGTGCGACCGGCGGAGCTGGTCGCCGCGCTCGGCAGTGAGTTTCGCGAGGGCCGAGTCCGCCGGACTCGGCAATGGATTGAACGCGGCAGCGAGCGGCTCGACCCGCTGGCCGCCGATCCGCGCATCGCCCTCGAGGCGCGCGCGTCATGAGAGAAGGCTTGTATGACCGAAGAAACCACGGGGCCAGGTTCAGCTCCCGAACCGGCGCGCGACACCGCGCCTCGCACCGAATCATCCGCGCTTCCCGCTGATCGACCGGACTCCTCGCCGCGTCCGGTGACGGACTCCGGGGCAACGAGCATTGCGCCCGACGGCGTCGCGGGCAGCGTCGGTGGCACCGACGATCCGGAGACGTCGGGGCCTCCGGGTCCCGGCGGGGCGCCCCGTCCGCGTCGGCGCGGCTCGCGGGGCGGCAAGAATCGACGGAAGCCCGGAACGGGTCCCGGGAGCGGCGGTGCGTCCGAGGGACCGTCCGGCAACGACGACAACGTTGACGACGACTCGGTCGAATCGTCCGGTTCCGACTCTGACTCCGACGCCGCTCGTCCACAGCCCGCGCGGTCGGCCCGGCCCGGCCCGGGCACGGAGGTTCCTCGGGGCGAGCCACGGCGGAACGCGCGTGCCGCGGCCGATCGTGGATTCACCGCTGAAGACGTCGGCGCCGAAGCGCGTGAAGAAGCCGGGCTCGTCGAGCCGTCGCCGAACGAAGTCGTGCGGCCCAAGATCGGCGACTCGCGGCCCGCACCGCCGGTGGCGGCACCGGGCGAGACGTCAGCAGGGACGAGTGAGCGGGGCGCGTCGACCCGTTCGGCGGGGCCGGATGACCCTGATGCGTCACCATCGGGCCCGAAGAAGCGCCGGCGCAGAGGCGGGCGGAATCGTTCGCGCTCGGGGTCGGGCGGCGGAGCTGCATCGTCGACCGGTGGTGCCAACGCGACCTCGGGTCGCCCGAACAACGGACCGCGCACGCCGAATCGGGTCGTGACGTCTCAGATCAGCGATGACGACAACTCGGTGTTGGACGACCTCGACGAAGAGACGCTGGAGCGGCGGCGCGGCAAGACCCGCAAGGGCCGCCCGACCGGGCGGTACCAGATGATCGTGCACGTCGGCGACGACCGGACCATCCAGATGGGAGTGCTTGAGGGGCGAGTGCTCACCGAGCACTATGTGAGTCGTCCCGAAGACGGGGCGACGTCGATCGACGGCAACATCTACCTGGGCAAGGTGCAGAACGTCCTGCCGGGAATGGAAGCCGCGTTCGTCGACATCGGCACGCCGAAGAACGGTGTGATCTACCAACGTGACGTTCAGTTCGAAGCCGGTGAGATGGACGGCGCCGGCGGCGCACCCAAGATCGAGACGGCGCTGAAGAACGGCCAGTCGATTCTCGTGCAGGTCACGAAGAATCCGATCGGAGCCAAGGGCGCTCGCCTCACCCAGGACGTGAGTCTCGCCGGGCGCTTCGTCGTCATGGTTCCAAACCAGCCGACGACCTACGGCATTTCCAAGCGACTCCCGGACGACGAGCGCAAGCGGCTTCGCAAGGTGCTCGAGGGCATCCGCCCGACCGACGCCGGTCTGATCGTGCGGACTGCAGCCGAGGGCGCAACCGCCGACGAACTGACCCGAGACCTCGCTCGGTTGCAGGACCAGTGGCGACAGATCTCGTCGCTCGCCGCGCAGTCGAAGGCCGGAACATTGTTGTATCGGGAGCCTCCGCTGGTGGTGCGGGTGATCCGCGAGGAGTTCACCAAGGAGTACCGGTCGATCGTCATCGACGACGACCAGCTGTTTACCGAGGTCAAGGCCTACGTCGATGCCATCGCGCCTGAGTTGTCCGAGCGCATCGAGCGGTACGAGGACGAATCCCTACCGATCTTCGAGCGGTTCCACATTCACGAGCAGCTCCATAAGGCGCTCGACCGAAAGGTGTGGCTCCCGTCCGGCGGCTCGCTCATCATCGAGCGGACCGAGGCCCTGACCGTGGTGGACGTCAACACGGGCAAAAACGTGGGGAAGTCCAACCTCGAGGAAACCGTGTTCGCGAACAATCTCGAAGCGGCGAACGAGATCGCTCGCCAGCTCCGATTGCGTGACATTGGCGGGATCATCGTCATCGACTTCATCGACATGGAGATCAAGAAGAATCGCGATGCGGTCACCAAGGGATTGCGGGAGGCCCTCGCTCGGGACAAGACCCGGACCCAGGTGTTCGAGATCTCTGACCTCGGGCTCGTGGAGATGACCAGAAAACGCATCTCCGAAGGGCTGGTCGAGGCGTTTTCGGAGACCTGTGCCGTCTGCGGTGGACGTGGTTTCGTGGTCGACGAGGCAATGCTGTAAAGTCACCGGGTTCTCCCGCAGATCCTGAGGTCTTCACGCGCCATGTACGCAGTCATCGCCACCGGCGGCAAGCAGTACAAAGTAGAAACCGGCCAGCAGCTCGATGTGGAGCGGCTCGGCGTCGATGAGGGTGAGGTCGATTTGCGGCCCGTGCTCCTCGTCGACGGAGGAACGGTTCTGGCAACTCCGAGCGAGCTCGGTTCGGCGTCGGTGACGGCGAAGGTCGTCGGTGCGGCCAAGGGCCCGAAGATCGACGGGTTCGTCTACAAGCCGAAGTCCAACAACCGCAAGCGTTGGGGACACCGGCAGCACTACACCACCATCGAGATCACCGCGATTACGAAAGGCTGAGTCATGTCGAAGAAAAAGGGCGCAGCCTCTTCTCGCAACGGTCGTGATTCCTCCGCGCAGCGGCTCGGCGTCAAGGTCTACAGCGGCACGGAAGTCACCGCCGGCACGATCATCGTGCGCCAGCGCGGCACCAAGTTCCACCCCGGTGACAACGTCGGCCGTGGTGGCGACGACACGTTGTTTGCCACTGCCGACGGCGTGGTGAAGTTTGGTCACCGTCGCGGGCGCAAGCTCGTCGACATCGTTCTCTGAAGAACTCACCGCGGTGGTCACAAGCCGACTCGACCACTGATATGAGTTCGACGCGTATCTCAGCGGACGAGCGGTACCGCTGACGTGAGTTCGCCATCCTGCTTGACCGGCACCCGAGCCGCAGCGCCATCGGAGGCGAGCAGCTCGGGAGCGTCCCGAGCGATCCCAGGCCGAGTCATCCGAGCGGACGAGCAGTATTGACGTGTCGAACTTTGTCGACGAGGCCCAGCTCAACATTCGCGGAGGCGATGGCGGTGCCGGTTGCATCTCGTTTCGCCGGGAATCGCACACACCCAAAGGTGGCCCCGATGGTGGCGACGGCGGTTCCGGCGGCGACATCTGGCTCCAAGCCGATCGCAACGTCGCGTCCCTGCTCTCCTTCCGGGACCACCCGCACCGCCGGGCGCCGTCCGGGACCCACGGGTCCGGCAACCAACGCCACGGAGCGGCAGGCTCGGACCTGACGGTGTACGTGCCCGAGGGGACCACGATTCGAACGCACAACGCCGGCGACGTCATCGCGGATCTCATCAACCACGGCGACCGTTGGCTGGCCGCGCGCGGTGGGCGGGGCGGACGCGGGAACACGCGATTCCTCTCGAACGCCCGCCGGGCACCGACCTTCGCCGAACAGGGCGAGTACGGCGAAGAACGGTGGGTCGAACTCGAACTGCGGCTGATGGCCGACGCAGCCCTGGTGGGATTTCCGAACTCGGGCAAGTCCACGTTGATCGCGTCCGTGAGCGCGGCCAAGCCCAAGATCGCCAACTATCCCTTCACGACGCTGGTTCCGAACCTGGGAGTTGTTCGTTTCCAAGACCACGAGTTCGTGCTCGCGGACATCCCTGGGTTGATCGAGGGTGCGGCAGAGGGTCGGGGTCTCGGCCACCGGTTCCTTCGCCACGTCGAACGGACGCGCGTGCTCGTCGTGCTGCTCGACCTCGCGCCCATGGACGGTCGAACGCCCGAGGACCAGGAGCGGATCCTGCTCGACGAACTTGGTCGCTATCGCCCGGAGCTGCTGACGCGCCCTCGTATCACAATCGGCACGAAGTTCGACGTTGCCGTGTTCGAAACCGAGTATCCGGCGATCTCGGCCGTGACCCACCTAGGGCTCGACGAGTTCCTCGGTCAGCTCGGAACGTTGATCGACAGCGCTCGTGAGGAAGAACCGGTCTCGGACAGCTACGTCGTGCACCGGCCGGACGAAGAAGGTTTCTCGGTGACCCGAGATCCTGACGGCGCGTATCGCCTCGAAGGACGGTCGGCCGAGCGGGTCGTCGCCATGGCGGATCTCACGAACACCGAAGCCCTCGAGTACATCCATCAACGGTTCCGCAAGATGGGGGTCGAGAAGGCGTTGGCTCGCGCGGGTGCCAAAGAGGGCGATCTGGTCCGCATCGGGGACGTCGAACTCGAGTACGTCGAGGGACTCTGATATGCGCGCGGTCGTCAAGATCGGCACGTCGTCGATCACCAACGCGATCGGCGAGCTGGACGAAGGCGCGCTGGCGAAGCTGTGTGAGGAAATCGTGGTGGCCCGCACTGCCGGTCACACCGTCACGGTCGTCTGCTCCGGCGCAATCGCCGCCGGAATGCCCGCGCTCGGACTCCGTGCCCGACCAACCGATATCGGCACGCTCCAAGCCATCGCCGCGGTCGGACAGCCTCGGTTGATGGCGCGCATCAACGCCCAGCTCGCGTCCCACGCAGTCGTGGCCGGTCAGGTGCTACTGACCCCGTATGACTTCCTGCATCGGACGCAGTATCTCCACGCGCAAGAGACGCTCATCCGGCTCCTGGATCTCGGCGTGGTGCCCGTCGTGAACGAGAACGACACGGTGGCCGACGACGAAGTGCGGTTCGGAGACAACGACCGCATCGCCGCGCTGGTCGCCAACCTCATCGACGCAGACGTGCTGGTGATGCTCACCGACACCGAAGGCCTGTTCACCGCCGATCCGCGTCTCGATGCCGACGCGTCGCTGATCGAAGAGATTACCGCGGTCGACGCGGCACTGGAGGCGATGGTCGGGGGTGCCGGATCGGCTCGGGGGAGTGGCGGCATGGCGACGAAACTCTCGGCCGCGCGCATCGCGTCGTGGTCCGGAGTTCGGGCTGTCATCGCCGCGGCCGACGCACCCGGTGTCATCGCCGACGCGATCGCCGGACGGGCGGTGGGCACCGCGATTCAACCGCGTACCGAACGACTGGCGCGCCGGAAGCTCTGGATCGCCTTCGCAATCGGCGCCACCGGACGGATCGTGGTCGACGCCGGTGCGCGCACTGCACTCATGACCCAAGGTCGATCGCTCCTCGCCGCAGGGGTTCGCGACGTCGTCGGCCAGTTCGAAGCGGAGAGCGCCGTCGAGATCGTCGATGAGGAGGGGCGCATCTTTGCGAAGGGACTGGTGCGCTCGGACGCCGCAACGTTGCGCAGCATCGCCGGGAAACGAACCGGTCAACTGCCCGATGGTGTACCCGCCGAGGTCATCCATCGGGACGATCTCGTGGTGCTGGCGGGCTGAGCCCCACACCGCGTGGGGAGAAATACCTTCGAAGCTTGCATTGGGCCTGTGCCGCGAGTCACACTGACGGCGTCGCTCGCCTGCCGGTACGGGGGGAGGGCCCGGATCACTGATCGGGGCCCACGGCAGACGAGGAGATGAGGGCCGTCGGAGCGATCCGGCGGCCCTCTCCAAATTTCCGCTCTTGCGACTGCGTCGCAGGCCGCTCGGGCCCCGGCTCGGGCGCCGCTGGCTCCTGACGCCTTCTTCGGTGATCGGCGCTTCGCCGAGTTGGGTCCTTGCGCCGCTCGTCCTCGCCTTTGGTTCGTTGGTTGGTTGGCTGTTGGCTACCTGCTCGGGCGTGGCGTTTCTTCAGGAGCCTGCATAGGGGGTGTCGTTATGATCCGGCGATGTCCGATGAAGTGCTTGAGCTGGGCCGACGCGCCCGGATCGCCTCACGGGCGGTGGCCAAGGCGGGGACGGAAGCCAAAAATGCCGCACTCCATGCGGCCGCCGACCTCCTGCATGAGCAGTCGAGCGAGATCTTGGGTGCCAACGCGCAAGACCTGAAGGCTGCGGCGGCCGACGGCATGGAAGCGGGACCCCTCGACCGGCTGCGGTTGACCCCGGATCGAATCGGTGCAATGGCCGACGGCCTGCGCAATGTGGCGGGTTTGCCCGATCCCGTCGGCGAGATCGTGAGTGGATGGGTCCGACCGAACGGTCTCGAGATCCAGCACGTCCGGGTGCCTCTCGGTGTGGTCGCCATCATCTACGAGAACCGCCCGAACGTCACCTCCGATGCGGCGGCGCTGTGCCTCAAGGCCGGCAACGTCGCGCTGTTGCGTGGCAGCGGCACCGCGTTGCGATCCAACATCGCGATCGCCGACACGTTGCGCTCGGGATTCGGGAAGGCGGGATTGCCCGAAGATGCCCTGATCCTCGTGGAGGACCCGTCGTATGACGTCGCGATCCGGGTGATGCAGCTCACTGGCTTCGTCGACTGTTTGATCCCGCGCGGTGGACCGGCACTCATTGCGAGCATCCGGGAGAACGCCACCGTTCCCGTGATCATCGACGGTGATGGCAACTGCCAGATCTACGTCGACGCTTCCGCCGACCTCGACCGCGCGATCGACATCGTGGTCAACGCGAAGACGCAGCGCCCCGGGGTGTGCAACGCCGCCGAGACGCTCCTCGTCCACGAAGCGATCGCCGAAGACTTTCTTCCGCGGGTGGCTGCAGCGCTGGAGTCCGAGGGCGTGGAACTCGTCGGCGACGATCGGTCTCGTGCGCTCGTCCCGAACATGGGGCCGGCCTCGGAGGAGGACTTCGCGAGCGAGTTCCTGGCCCTCAAAATGAGCGTCGGCACCGTGGACTCGCTCGATGACGCCATCGATCACGTCAACCGGTTCTCGAGCGGTCATACCGAGGCCATCCTCACGACCGACCTCGACGCCGCCCGCCGGTTCACGCGTGAGGTGGACTCGGCCGCCGTCATCGTGAACGCTTCCACTCGTTTCACCGACGGTGAGCAGTTCGGCTTCGGCGCCGAAATTGGAATCTCGACCCAGAAGCTCCACGCCCGTGGACCGATGGGCCTGCAACAACTGACGACCGCGAAATACGTGGTCTGGGGACACGGACAAGTGAGGCCATAGTGGCAGAGCGTTTCTCGTCGGTCAGCGACACGGTTGAGCGGTTGCGTACCGTCGACTACCTGGCTGACACCGCAATCGCGGGCGTCGTGTATCTGGCCGACCGGTTGGAGAAGCCGGTGCTCGTGGAGGGCCCCGCGGGCGTCGGCAAGACCGAACTCGCGAAGGCCATTGCCGAGGTCACCGGCTCGCGGCTCATCCGACTGCAGTGCTACGAAGGCCTCGACGAGTCCAAGGCGCTGTACGAGTGGAACTACAAAAAGCAGCTGCTACGTATTCAGGCTGACCGCGAACACGAATCGGACTGGGCGGATGTCGAGTCGGACATCTTCTCGGAGTCGTTCCTGCTGACGCGGCCGTTGCTCGAAGCGATCCGTTCCGAGGAGCCCATCGTCCTGCTCATCGACGAAGTGGACCGCGTCGAGATCGAGACCGAGGCGCTACTGCTCGAAGTCCTCTCCGATTTCCAGGTGTCGATCCCCGAACTGGGGACCATCGTCGGCAAACAACGACCGATCGTGCTGCTCACGTCCAACAACACGCGCGAGCTGTCCGAGGCGCTGAAGCGGCGTTGCCTGTACCTGCACATTGATTATCCCGAGCTCGAACGCGAAAAAGAGATCGTGCGAGTCCGGGTGCCGGAGATCGACGAAGAACTCGCCGAACAGATCGCCCAGGTGGTGCGTTCGATCCGGGCACTGGACATCAAGAAGGCGCCGTCCATCTCGGAGACGATCGACTGGGCGCGCACCCTGTTGTTTCTCGGACACACGTCGATCGACCCGCAGGTGATCGGCGAGACGCTGAACGTCCTGCTCAAGTACCAGACCGACATCGCCAAGGCGCGCAAAGAACTCGTCGACACGGCCAGCCCGACGGGTCGGAAGGCGTGAGCGAGACCGTGACGGTCACGCCGGTGAGCGTCTCCGCTCGGCGATGACGTGCACTTCGCGAAGCTGGCGGATGCGATGAACCGGAATCAGATCGAGGTGCCCTCGGGAGTGGGTTCGGGCGTCATGCTCGACGTGCTCCAGGGGTTTGTCCACGAGCTGCGTGCTGCCGGACTCCCGGTGTCGATGACCGAGAATCTCGACGCGATGCGCGGCGTCGAGCACATTCCGCTCACGGACCGGGATGCGTTCCGCGAAGTGCTCGCGGCAACGCTCGTGAAGCACTTCCGCCATCGGCGCGCCTTCGACACCGTCTTCGACATCTATTTCGCCCTGTATTCGGGCGGGATCGGCGCCGACGGTGAGTTCGGCGACGGTGAGCAGCCCGGCGAGGGCGAAGAGTCCGGTGGCATTCCCGGCCAGCAGGGGAGTGGCGGATCGGGTGAGGGGCTCAGCAACGAGGAACTCGCGGAGATGCTGCTCTCGGCGCTCATGTCGATGGACCGCGAACAGTTGCGCCAGCTCGCGTCGGCCGCCGTCGCTCGGTTCGCCGGGATGGAACCGGGTCGTCCCGTCGGCGGTACCTACTACCTCTACCGCACCCTCCGTCAGCTGGACTACGACGGTCTGGCGCAGCGGATGATGGAGCGCGGCGAGCAACAGGGTTCGGCCGACGACGCGCCCGAGGACCTCAACGCACGATTCGAACGTGAGGAGTTCCAGCAGCGGCTCAAAGAGTTTCGCGAGATGGTCGAGGCGGAGATCCGTCGTCGGTTGGTTGCGGACCGAGGGGTCGAGGCGATGGCGCGCACCTTGCGCAAGCCGCTCCCCGAAGACGTCGACTTCATGCACGCTTCACGCGAGGAGATGCAGCAGCTCCAGCGGGCTATCGAACCGTTGACCAGGGCATTGGCCGCCCGGCTTGCGCAGCGCCGGAAGCGGCGCAATCGTGGGCAGCTGGACTTTCGCGCCACGGTGCGTCACTCGCTCTCCTACGGCGGCGTGCCGGCCGAGCCCAAGTTCAAGAACCCCCGCCCGTCGAAGCCCGAGATCATGGTGGTGGCGGACATCTCCGGATCCGTGGCGAGCTTCGCTCGGTTCACGCTGCAGTTCGTCTACGCCATGGCGGGGCAGTTCTCGAAGGTCCGGTCCTGGGTGTTCATCGACGGGATCGACGAGGTCACCCGATTCTTCGAAGAGTCGAACGAGATCTCCGAGGCCGTGCATCGCGTGAACACCGAAGCCGATGTCGTGTGGGTGGACGGACACTCGGACTACGGCCACGCGTTCGAGGTGTTCCACACCCGCCATCTCGCCGAGATCACACCGAAGACGTCGATCATCCTGTTGGGCGACGCGCGCAACAACTACCACGCCACCCAGAACTGGGTCCTCAAGGAGATGCGGGAGAAGGCTCGTCGCCTGTACTGGTTGAACCCCGAACCGCGTGGCTACTGGGACACCGGTGATTCGGTGGTTTCAGAGTACGGAACGTATTGCGACGGCGTCTACGAGTGCCGGAACCTGCGCCAACTCGAACGGTTCGTCTCGGCGGTCATCGACGCGTAGAGGGCGAGCGGAGCGGCGCCGCGCGCTCATACGGTTTCCGCTCGCCCGTGGCCCGAGCGGCCCGTGAACGAAGTGAACATGAGCGGAAAGCCAGTTCAGTAGTTCGACGACGCCTGGACCTATTCGCGCGGTCCGTAGACCAACGGTTCGGCGGGACTCGCGTTGCGACCCGCAATCTCAGTTCAGACGGCGCCTTGCGGGTGGGTCAGGACGCTCCGAGCGAACTCGCACCACGCCGCGATCAGCTCGGATTCGCTGCTCCGAAGCGCGTAGGCGCGTCCGACGGCGACGGAGGCGCCCGATCCTTCGATGGCGATGAGCGCAGTGGCGTTCGCCGCAGGCTCGGACGGACAGTTCGGCGTGGAGGAGAGGACGTCGCTCTCGGTCACCACGGCGCACCAGTCGGCTCGAACGGACTTGGCGACCTCCACGGGAAGCGCCTGCATCATCGCCTCGGCGTTTCCCGTCTGGGCCAAGGAGATCGCCGAACGCACGGCGTCGAGGCGCGGTTCGGGAAGCGCCTCGACGACGCTGACGGACTCCACCTCGGCACCGTCGACTTCGTTGATCTCGCGAGTGACGGCGGGGATCAGATCCGCATCGGGAAGAACCACGGCCAACTCGTCGAGGGCGGTCCCGTCGTTGCGGTCCAAGACCTCGATGCCGACGATGTCGCCCTTCAGGGCCCCGATCCGAGACGCGACCAGCCCGAGCGCGCCGGGTCGGTCAGGAACGCGCACTCGGATGAGCGTGAGACAACTCGACACCGCGAGCACTGTAGGTGGCGGCGATCGAACGGAACGCAACCACGGCGGTCCCGCTTTCTAAACTCGATCTGATGCGGCTTGGGGTGTACGGAGGAACGTTCGATCCCGTGCATGTTGCGCATGTGGTGGTCGCGGCCGATGTGCGGCACGCGCTGGCGCTCGACGAGGTGGTGCTGGTACCGGCCGGTGATCCCTGGCAGAAGGCAGGGCGGGTCGTGGCGTCCAAGGAGCTGCGAGCGCAGATGTGCGAACTTGCGGTGGGCGGCGTGGAAGGCGTCGGTGTTTCCCGCGTCGAGGTCGACCGGATCGGGCCCTCGGTCACGGCGGACACGCTCGATGCTCTCGGCGGACCGGGCATCGAGCTGTTCCTCATCCTCGGCACGGACGCGGCGGCGAACCTTCCGACATGGCGACGACTGGACGAGACCCGTCATCTTGCGACCGTCGTGGTCGTGGAACGAGAGGGTGAGCATGTCGAGCCACCAAGCCCGGAGTGGGAGTTTGTGCGGGTACCGGTCCCGCGCCTCGACATTTCGTCATCGGATCTGCGTGAGCGCCTCTCCACCGGTGCTCCCGTCGACGGACTGGTTCCCCCGGCCGTCGTCCAGTTCATTGGGCAACACGGCCTCTACACTCCTCGGCCATGACGGAGCAGCCCGCCGACGGCGCGGCGCCCGTTCCCACGCGAGCGCAGCGGCGACGTCAGCAGTCGTGGTTCGGCCGGCGCCGGGCACGCAAGAACGCTCGCCGACGGACCCGCCGGGCCAACAGCGTCACAACATCGGCAATCGACGCTCGATCCGTGCTCGAGGCGATCGAGACGAATGACCGTCCGGTCGATCTCGACCTCACGGTTCCGCCCGACCTCAGCACCGAGATCGAGACCGAGACCGAGACCGAGACCGAGATCGACCGGACGGGGAGCGAAGGTGACGATCTCGCGCTCGACGACGATCCGGATGATCCGGACGGAAGTCAGCCGCCGTCGGTTGAGGTGCCGGTCGACCCTGCACCACGCGGCCGCCGGGCACGGCGACCATCCGGACGGCCGGCGCCGAAGCCCTCACGAACCCGGTCGCGATCACTCGCTCCGTTCTGGACGCGCACCATGCCCGCGATCGCGGGCGCATTGGCGCTGCTCGTGGCGGTCGGTGTGATGCTTCGATCCGCCAACGACGGCACGGATGTGCGCCGCAGCGCGGCGCGCAGTGTCAAGCCGGCGGGGACGGGAACTCTCCTGCTGGTCCACCACAGTGCGCTGTTCGGGAACGACCTCATCGTGCTGCTCGGTCGTGAGCGTTCGTCGGGTTCCGCGCTCCTGATTCCGGCGGCGACCCAACTCGATGTTCCCGCGCTCGGTGTGGCGACCCTCGGTGCCATCTCGGTGGACGACCAAGGCGCGCGGCTCGCGACCAGCGTCGAGAATGTGGTGGGGGTCGGCGTCGGCCGCACCGTGGTGCTCGACGATGCGGGCCTCACCGCCGTGATGGGCCCGTCCGCGCCGCTGAAGGTCACGCTTGGTGCCCAGGTCGAGATACTCACGCCACCGGCCACGTTCGCCGGCGGGGAGCATGACCTCTCCGCCGCCCAGGCGACGCAGCTCATGGCCGGACCACAATCGGTGAACGAGTTGGACCGGCTCGTCACGTCAGGGACCGTGCTCGAAGCGTGGCTCGGGCGGCTCGCGGTGCGCACCGTCGCTCGCCAGACGACCGATCTCCAGAGTGGACTCGCGCCGCTGGTCGCGACCGCGCAAGCTCCCGATCATCGCATCGACACCCTTCCGGTTGACTCCATCGCAATCACCGGCGGCGAGCGATTCGCGGTGCGCGAGGCTGATCTCGTGGCCTACGTGCAGCGCGCCTTCCCTCGGGAACGACTCGGTTCGGACCGAGGTCGCCCGCGCGTGGAAGTGCTCAACGGGACCGGGTTCCTCGGAGTGGCGCAAGCGGTGGCGGACAAGGTCGTTCCGGCCGGTGGAAAGATCACGTTGACCGAGAACATCCAGGGATTCGGACAGAACGTCACCGAGGTCGTGTACTTCCAGGACACGTGGCGAGATGGCGCGCAGCGATTGCTCGATGCGATGGGATGCGGCTCGTTGCGGAAGGCTCGGAAAGATCTCGGTATTTCCGACGTCACCATCGTGGTCGGATCCGACTGTCCGCAATACGGCGCCCCGGAAGGAATCAAATGAACGCGACGGAGATGTCCATCGCCGCGGCGCGCGCGGCGGCGGAGAAAATCGCGACCGATGTGCTGATCCTCGACGTCGGGGACATCATCGGGATCACCGAGACGTTCGTGATTGTGTCGGGCGCGAACACCCGCCAGGTGCGAACCATCTGCGACGAGATCGAGCTGACCTTGAAGATCGAGGCGGAGATCTCGCCGCTTCGTGTCGAGGGGCTCAAGGACGCGTCATGGGTGCTGATGGACTACGGCCTGCTCGTCGTGCACATCTTCCTGTCCGAGACGCGAGAGTTCTACGGCCTCGAACGCCTGTGGGCCGATGCCGATCGGATCGAGTGGGAGCCCCCGGAGCGAGCGGTCAGCTGACGGCTGGTTGCTCGGTTTCTGCGGTGCCGAGACCCGAGCGGTGGGTCAGGCGGGCTGGATCCACGGGCGCATGTGCACGCCGCGATCGGCCAGGCCGGCCTTGAGTTCCGCAACGCCGAGGTTGCGTTCGAGTCGGGGTGAGTAAAGGATCGAGCTGATGATCGCTGCGCTCGCACCGCCACCGGTGAGTCCCTCTGCGATGTGATCGATGGTCCCGGCGCCACCCGACGCAATCACCGGGACGGTCACGGCGTCGACCACCGAGCGGGTGATGCCGAGGTCGTATCCCGCAGCCGTGCCATCGCAGTCGATGCTGTTGACGACGATCTCGCCGGCGCCGAGGTCGGCCCCGCGCTTGACCCACTCAATGGCGTCGAGCCCGGTTGCGGTCCGAGCGCCGTCGATGAAGACTTCGTACCCACTCGGGAGATCGGGACTCACTCCAACCCGCTTGACCTGGGTCGAGAGCACGATGCACTGGTTGCCGAACGCTTCCGCTCCGGCGCGGATGATGTCCGGATTGCGAACGGCCATCGAGTCGATGCTGATCTTCTCGGCTCCGGCCTTCAACACGAGGAACATGTCGTCAAGGTCGCGGATGCCACCGCCGACGGTGAACGGAACGAAGACGTGCTCGGCCACTTCTCGCACCGTGTCGAGGTCGATCTGACGTCGCTCGGAGCTGGCGGTGATGTCGTAGAAGACGATCTCGTCGATCTGGTCTGCATACAGACGCTGGGCCAGCGCCGCGGCGGGAGCGACGTCGATGTTGTCCTGGAACTGTTGGGCCTTCGTGACCCGACCGTCGATCACGTCGAAGCAGGCGATAAGTCGTTTGGTCAGCATTCGCCGCCGCCCCATGTTGCGAAGTTGGCGAGGAGACTCAACCCGACCTCGCCGCTCTTCTCCGCGTGGAACTGGGTTGCGGCGACGTTGCCGACCGCGACCATCGAGCAGAACGTCGTGCTGTAGTCCGTCGTAGCGAGCGCCGCGTGCGGATCGGACGGAACCGCGTAGTAGCTGTTGACGAAATAGCAATAGGGGTCAACCGGCCAGCCGCTCGTCAAAGGGTGGGGGCGAGTCACCGCTACCCGGTTCCAGCCGATCTGCGGTACCCGATCCGTGGCGGGGAAGCGTCGCACGATCCCCGGGACCCAGCCGAGACACTGCGCCGGACCTTCTTCGCTGCGTTCAAAGATCACCTGCAGTCCGATGCAGATCCCGAGGAACGGGATTGCGTCGTCGAGCACCCGAGTGCGGAGTGCCGGCACGAGCCGCGAGTCTTCGAGCGATCCAACCGTGGCCGCAGCCGCTCCCACGCCGGGGAGGATGACTCGATCCACCGCAACCAGGTCCTCGGCGGTCGAGACCAAGGTGGCGTCGAGTCCGAGGCGCGCCAGGGCGAACATGACACTGGGCGCATTGCCCGCTCGATAGTCCACGACCCCGATCAAGGGAGGGAGTCTAGGAAACGTGATTCGCACCGCTCCGATGGTTTCAGCCAGATGGGTGGGACCGCAGGTGCGTACCGTGTCAGCCATGAACTCGATATTCCGTTCTCCCGATGCGGCGGCCGTCGCGTTCTTTGTCGAACACGGTTGGGTGCTCACGGAATCCGTTGACGCGAAGGACGCAGTCACGGTCGGTGTCTGGGTGGACGAGGTCATGGCGTGGCCTGACGACGGAGGGTGGCTGCACTACCGGGAGATGACCGACGGCGGCCCGCGGTTGTGTCGCACCGAGAATTTCGTGCCGTACCACGCCGAGCTGCGGGCGCTGCTGACTGCCGGGGCAATGGTGGACATGGCGAGTGCGCTGCTCGGGGAGCCGGCCGTGCTCTACAAGGAGAAGATCAACTACAAAGCCGCGGGTGGGGCGGGGTACGCGCCTCATCAGGATGCGCCGGCCTACCGCTTCGTCGAGTCGCACGTGTCGTGCATGGTGGCGGTCGACGATGCCGATGCGAGCAACGGCGGCTTGGAAGTGGTGTCCGCCGCGTTCGGTGAGATCTTGCCCATGGACGACGACGGTTGCATCCGCGCCGACGTCGTCGCCGCCATGGAATGGATTTCAGTCGATGTTCCTGCGGGCACCACGCTCTGGTTCCATTCGCGGACTCCGCACCGGAGTGCTGCGAACATGTCAGATCGAGACCGACGGGCGCTGTACCCCACGTACAACGCGCGGCGCGAAGGCGATCTCCGTGCCGCGTACTACGAGCAGAAGTTGGCCGAGTTCGCGACGGCGACGTCAGACGGCATTCATATCCAGGTGTCGCTTATTCAGGACTTTCAGGGCCGGCCGGTCTGAGTTCAGGGTGCGCGCTGAACAACAAGCTGCCGAACCGGCGCATCGCGGCGTCGACCAAATCCGGGTCACCGTTCGCCACCAGATCGAGCAGCAGGCCGCGACACACTGCGACCATCAGCCGGGCGTCGGTGCGTGCGGTCGCCGGTTCGATTCCCACGTCCGTGAGCATTGCGACCATGGCGTCCGACCACGAGTCGATGTCGTGGTCGAGCAGATGCACCGCCGGCTCGGTTCCCCGCATGGCCTGGACGTAGATCTCGAAGAACAGGCGCTCGTACGGCCACATCGCCGGGTCCCGCAAGCGGTCCCAGAACTCGTTCATGCGCGATGCGGGGGAGTCCGCACTCGGTCCGCGGGCTTCTGTTGATCTCGGCGTCAACGCGTCCCGTTGCTGCTGTTCGACGGCGCACACGATCTCCA
>JANYJV010000014.1 GCA_025361725.1 Acidimicrobiia bacterium
GTTCCTCCTCGGTGACCCGAGCTACGTGTCCTACGACAAGGACATCATCAAGAACCTGAACCTGCCGTTCCAGGTCGTGGTCGGTGGCAGTGAGGCGACGCTGATCACCACGCTGGACAAGGCGTTCAAAAACAAGACGCCACTGCTCTTCTACTTCTACGAGCCGCAGTGGGCGCAGTCGAAGTACAAGCTGGTCACGGTGAAGCTGCCGGCAATCACCGCGGCGTGCACAGCCTCGGCGGCGGACACCGGCAAGGACGGCAAGTACGCCTGTGACTATCCGACCGATCATCTGATGAAGGCGATCAGCGCGAAGTTGAAGGCGAAGAACGCAGCTGTCTTCGGCTTCCTCCAGCGGATGAAGTGGACCGCTGCAGACCAGAACACGGTCACGAGCTACAAGAACCAGGACGGTCTCACGATCGAAGCCGCGGCCAAGAAGTGGGTCGACGCGAACCAAGCGACGGTCGACTCCTGGGTGAAGTAGCTCGAACCAGTCCAGTCCCGCGTTTTGGCGTCATGAGGTGCTCTCCAGTAGCACTTCATGACGCCAAAATCGTCGGGAGGGTAAGCGTGGATCGCAAGTGGGTGGTGTGAGCACGCCGTACGACTTCATCATCGTGGGCGGCGGTTCGGCCGGGTGTGTCCTCGCCAACCGTTTGAGCGCGGATCCGTCGACCCGTGTTCTGGTGCTCGAGGCCGGACGGCCGGACTACAAGTTCGACGTCTTCATCCACATGCCCGCCGCGCTCAGCTTCCCGATCGGTTCGAAGTTCTACGACTGGAAGTACGAGTCCGAACCCGAACCGCACATGAACGGGCGGCGCATCTACCACGCTCGCGGCAAGGTGCTCGGCGGCTCGAGCTCCATCAACGGCATGATCTTCCAGCGCGGCAACCCGCTGGACTTCGATCGGTGGGCCGCCGATCCCGGCATGGAGCGTTGGAGCTACGCGCACTGTCTGCCGTACTTCAAGCGCATGGAGAATTGTCTCGCCGGCGGTGACGAGTACCGCGGCGACGACGGTCCGCTCGTCCTCGAACGGGGACCGGCGCAGAACCCGTTGTTTCAAGCGTTCTTCGCTGCCACCGAGCAGGCGGGCTACCCCCCGACATCTGACGTCAACGGCTACCGCCAAGAAGGCTTTGCGCGCTTTGACCGCAACATCTCACGGGGTCGGCGCCTGAGTGCGGCCCGCGCCTACCTGCACCCGGTGATGTCACGGCCCAACCTCGAGGTCCGGACCCGTGCGCTGATTGCGGGGGTGGTGTTCGAAGGCACGCGCGCCGTGGGTGTCGACATCGCGAAACGTGGCGGTGGCACAGAGCGCGTATTGGGGAGCGAGGTGATCCTGTGCGGCGGAGCGATCAACTCACCGCAGCTGCTGCAGTTGTCAGGGGTCGGCAACGCATCTGCGCTCAGCTCGTTGGGCGTGCCGGTGGTGCACGATCTCCCGGGTGTCGGCGAGAACCTGCAGGACCACCTCGAGGTCTACATCCAACACGCGTGCACGCAGCCCGTGTCGATGGCGCCGATGCTCAAGATGTGGCGGCGGCCGTTGATAGGTCTCGAATGGCTGGCGCGTCGCGGTCCGGGTGCCACCAACCACTTCGAGGCGGGTGGCTTCGTGCGCAGCAATGACGACGTCGCGTACCCGAACGTGATGTTTCACTTCCTACCGATCGCGATTCGCTACGACGGAAGCGTGCCGGAAGGCGGGAGCGGTCACGGATATCAGGTGCACGTCGGCCCGATGTATTCGGACTCGCGCGGGTCGGTGACGATCACGTCCCGTGACCCGCGCGTGAAGCCGGCACTGCGGTTCAACTATCTGTCCACCGAGACGGACCGGCAGGAGTGGGTCGAGACGATCCGCGTCGCGCGCACGATCCTCGCGCAGCCGGCGTTCGCACCGTTCGATGGCGGCGAGTTGTCGCCGGGTTCGGCGGTCGAGACCGACGACGAGATCCTCGACTGGGTCGCGCGTGACGCGGAGACTGCACTCCATCCTTCCTGCACCACTCGGCTCGGCACGGACGCGATGTCGGTGCTGGATCCGGACACGTTTCGGGTGCATGGTGTCGACGGCTTGCGGGTGGTCGATGCGGGCTCCATGCGGTACGTCACCAACGGCAACATCTACGCGCCGGTGATGATGCTCGCGGAGAAGGCGGCCGATGCGATCCTCGGCAACGAGATGCTCGCGCCCGAGACCGTCGACTTCTATCGACATGATCGAGGAGATGTCCTGTGACCACGGTCGGATTGTTCATCGGTGGCGTCGAGGTGGCGGCGGAATCTGGCGAGACGTTCACCACGGTCAACCCCGCGACGCAGGAGGTCTTGGCCACCGTCGCCCGTGCGGGCGCGGCCGATGTCGATCGTGCAGTCGCATCGGCGCGCGAAGGGTTCGCCGAGTGGTCGGCGATGACCGGGGCCGAACGGGGACGCATGATGCTGCGCGCCGCTGCGGTCCTGCGGGAGCGCAACGATGAGCTCGCCCACCTTGAGGTGCTCGACACCGGCAAGCCCATCGCGGAGGCTTCGACCGTCGACGTGATCTCCGGTGCCGAATGCATCGAGTTCTTCGCCGGCGCGGCGGCGACGATTCACGGTGAGTACTACGACCTCGGCGGCCCGTTCGCCTACACCCGCCGCGAACCTCTCGGCGTCTGCGTGGGCATCGGCGCCTGGAACTACCCGATCCAGATCGCGTGCTGGAAGTCCGCGCCCGCACTTGCGTGTGGGAACGCGATGGTGTTCAAGCCATCGGACCTCACGCCGTTGACCGCGATGAAGCTCGCCGAGGTCTACGCCGAAGCCGGCATTCCGGCGGGCGTGTTCAACGTGGTGCAGGGCGACGGCCGTACCGGTGACGCGCTGGTGCGCCATCCCGACGTCGCCAAGGTGTCGCTCACCGGTTCGGTGCCCACGGGCAAGGCGATCATGGCCGCGGCGGCCGACACGCTGAAGGCGGTCACGCTCGAACTCGGCGGCAAGTCCCCGCTCGTGATCTTCGAGGATGCAGACCTCGACCACGCCGTCTCGGCCGCGCTGCTCGCCAACTTCTACACGCAAGGCGAGATCTGTTCGAACGGCACGCGCGTGTACGTCCATCGCTCGATTCACGAAGCGTTCGTCGACGCGCTCCGAGCTCGGACCGAGAAGATGGTGATCGGAGATCCGCTCGATCCACGCACCGACGTCGGCGCACTGATCTCCGAATCTCATCTCGCGAAGGTTCTGGGATTCATCGACGCTGGAATCGCTGCCGGCGCGCACGTCGTCTGCGGTGGTCGGCGGGCCGGAGGATCGGAACTGCTCGATCGCGGCAACTTCGTGGAGCCCACGATCTTCACCGCGTGCACCGACGACATGTCGATCGTGCAGGACGAGATCTTCGGCCCGGTGATGAGCGTGCTCACTTTTGACGACGAGGACGAGGTGGTGGCCCGCGCCAACGCCACCGAGTTCGGGCTCGCGGCCGGTGTGTTCACGAATGATCTGTCTCGCGGCCACCGGGTCGCCGCCGCGCTCGAAGCCGGGATCGTGTGGATCAACACCTACAACATCACCCCGATCGAGGTGCCGTTCGGTGGTGTGAAGCAGTCGGGGATGGGCCGAGAAAACTCACTCGCCGCCATCGAGCACTACACCCAGCGCAAGACCGTCTACGTCGAGACCAGCGGGGTCGACGCGCCGTACTGATTTATCGCCGAGATAAAATACTTGACTCGGAGACGAGATCTATCTATCCTGAACTCACTGCACCGAGATGGTCTCGGAGGCCGTGTTTCCAAGGGGATTCCCATGTCTGCAACCTTGATCGTCCGCCACCCAGTGAAGGACTTCGACGCCTGGAAGGTCGTGTACGACGAGGTCGGCACACTCCGCGACCAGCACGGCTGCACGTACGAGCGGGTGCTCCGACTCCCCTCCGACGGCAATGACGTGGTCGCGATTCACGACTTTCCGACGGTCGAGCAGGCCGAGGCGTTCGCGGCCGACCCGGCGCTCAAGGCCGCCATGGAGCGTTCCGGTGTGGCCGGTGCACCGCGGATCGAGATCTTTGCCAGCGCCTGAGGACTCTCGCGGGCGAGTTCGGCGGGATGGAGTCATCCGTCCCGCCGTCCGCACGCGCGCTGCGGTTCGCGTTGACGCCGACTTCGCGGACGAGTACCCCGAAGGAGACGCGCGAAGCACCGAGGCGTACGCAAGCCTGGTGCGTGCGGGTCAAGCGGTGCTCGCAGAACTTGATCGCTGCATCGCTGCCTCGATCGACGTCAAACAGCCGATCTTCACTGCGCTTGCAGTGCTCGACGGCGCGGGAGAATCGCTCACGCCCTCCGAGATCGCCGAACGAGTGCTCGTGGCCTCGGCGACGATGACGGCGACCCTCGACGCGCTGGAACGGCGTGGCTGGGTGCGGCGGGTGGCGAACCCAGCTGATCGACGCAGCGTGTTCGTGGAGATCACGTCGGAGGGACGAGCGGTTGCGGACCAGGTGTTGCCGGGCATCCGCGCCGTGGAAAAAACAATGATGTCCACGCTGACGGTCAAAGAACGCGCGCAACTGGTGGACCTCCTCGACAAGGTCTTGCACCGTTCGGTCGAGGTTGCACGCGAGGCGCCGATCCCGATGACCGGTCAGCGAGTGCGGCCGGACCGTCTCGGCTGAACTGTCGGTGTGGCGGCTAGCGCACAACCACGGTGCGGTTGCCGTTGAGGAGTACACGGTGTTCGGAGTGCCACTTGACCGCGCGGGCGACCACCTGGGCCTCGACATAGCGGCCCGTCGCAGCGAGGGCGGCAGCGTCCATCGAGTGGTCGACCCGAGCGACGTCCTGCTCGATGATGGGACCCTCGTCCAGCTCGGCCGTCACGTAGTGCGCGGTCGCGCCGCACGCTTCGTCCCACGCTCGTGCGCCTGGTGGTAGGGCTTCGCACCGACGAACGACGGCAGAAACGAATGGTGGATGTTGATCGCGCGCCCAGCGAGCGCGCCGCACGCTTCGTCGGACAACACCTGCATGTACCGCGCGAGCACCACGAGGTCGACGTCGAGGTCGCGCACGAAATCCAGCATCGTGCTTTCCGCCTCGGGCTTGGTGGCCGCCGTGACCGGCACGTGATGAAACGCGATACCCGCCTCGACGAGCGGTCGAAGATCACCGTGGTTCGAGATGACGGCCGGGACTTCAATGTTGAGTGACCCGGTGCGCGCCCGGAACAACAAGTCATTGAGGCAATGACCGAGTTTCGAGACGAGGATGAGGGCGGTCCTCGAACTGGTGACTCTCCACGATGTTCGCGTTCGCCTCGACGAGGTAGCCGCTGACCGCGCGCACCAGCCCTGGTCGATCGGGGCAGGAGAGCGTGATGATCCCCGACGTGGTCATCGGAGGTTCAGTTCTGGCGCGTGCGGCGGCGGGCCCGAGGCTCGGCGTCGGGACGCGGCGCGGAGTTGGCCAGCGGTCCGATGGTCTCGACGACCGTCTCGATCGACGGCCGAGGTCCCGGGCCGTCGAGCGCTCGATCCTCCAGCGCGGAGTCCAAGGCTTCGCGCATCGCCGCGAGGTGATCGGGCGAGGTCCCACAACATCCACCGACGATCCGCGCGCCGGCGTCCACCGCGAGTCGCACGTACTGGGCCATGAGCTGTGGCGTGCCGGAGTAGTGGATCTCCGCGCCGCGGAACTCGGGGATCCCACAGTTGCCTTTGGACACGAACGCGGTGTCGTGATCGAGCTCGGTCATGGCCAGCAACGACACGAGAATGTCCGACGCGCCCACCCCGCAGTTGGCACCGGTCGCCAGTGGCGGCGTGGCCAGCCCTTCGAACACTCCCGTGAGGTCGCCGGGCATGAGTCCCATCATCGTGCGGCCCGCAGTGTCGAACGAACAGGTCACAACGTAGGGAACCCCCACGTTGATGGCCGCGCTCGCAGCGGCGCGCACCTCTTCGATCGCGGACATCGTCTCGATCCACGCCACGTCGACACCACCGGCGACCAGCGCTTCGATCTGCTCGGTGAAGGTCTCGATTGCATCGGCCTCGGTGAGCTCGCCGAGGGGTTGGAACAACGATCCCGTCGGACCGACCGAACCAGCGACGACGACGGGTCGGTCTGCGGCTTCGGCGACTTCACCCGCGAGTTCGGCGGCCCGCTGCGCCAACTCACGAACCCGGTCCTGCGCCTGGTGGAGGGCGAGCCGATGTCGGTTGCACCCGAAGGTGTTCGTGAGGATGATGTCCGCACCGGCGTCGACGAACTGACGGTGCAGCGTCTGTATCTTCTCCGGGGCGTCGACGTTCCAAAACTCGGGGGAATCTCCGGACGTGAGGCCCATCTGGAAGTAGTTGGTGCCGGTGGCCCCGTCGGCGAGGAGCACGCCTTTGGTGGCGAGCAGATCTTCGAGCCGAGCGCGCATCTCCTGACCGTACCTGGCGTGGCCCCGGCTACCGTCCACCGATCATTGCGGGGCAGACGAGTGGGAGATTCCTGTGGCCGACGGCGTTTTGGACGAGCTGTTCTCCATCCGGGGCAAGACCGCGGTCATCACGGGGGGAACGCGTGGCATCGGTCTGATGATCGCCGAGGCCTACGTGCGCGCTGGGGTCAAGGTCTACGTCTCTTCCCGGAAGGCCGATGTGTGCGCGGAGGTTGCGGCCGCTCTCTCCGAGCATGGTGAGTGCATCGGGATCCCGGCGGACCTCTCGACGGAGGCCGAGTGCCGGCGGCTCGCCGACGAGATCGCGAGTCGGGAGGACAAGCTCCACATCCTGATCAACAACGCAGGAGCCACGTGGGGTGCGCCGCTCGCCGACCACGACGACGCCGCATGGGACCGCGTGCTCAACATCAACGTCAAGGGGCCATTCCATCTGACCCGGTTCCTGCGCCCGCTGCTCGACGCCGCCGCGACCGAGGATGACCCGGCGCGCGTGATCAACGTCGGCTCGATCGACGGTATTCAGGTGCCGATCATGGAGACCTACTCGTACTCGACGGCCAAGGCCGGTGTGCATCAACTGACGCGTCACCTCGCGAAGCAGCTCGCGCCGAAGATCACCGTGAACGCGATCGCGCCGGGCCCGTTCGAGTCCAAGATGATGGCCGCGACCCTCGAGGCGTTCGGCGACTCCATCGCGGCCAGCGCACCGATGAAGCGCATCGGCAAGCCGGTGGACATGGCGGGCATCGCGGTCTACCTCGCCGGTCCTGCGTCCACCTATATCACCGGCGCCATCATCCCCGTCGACGGCGGCATCGCCACCACCAAGTAGCGCGACCTGGCGCTGGTTCTACAGCCTCCCCGCGTCCCCACCCCCGCTTTGCGCGCGCAATACGCGCCGGAAACGGCGCGTTTCGCGCGTGAGAACGACGTCACGGGTCAGACGAACTCCCCTTTGCGGTACATCGCGACGACGCAGGCGCCGCCCAAGCCGAGGTTGTGCTGCAACGCCAGCTCGGCGCCGTCCACCTGCCGCTTGTCCGCGGTGCCCCGCAGCTGCCACGTGAGTTCCGAGCACTGCGCGAGTCCGGTCGCACCGAGCGGGTGGCCCTTCGAGATGAGTCCGCCCGATGGGTTCACGACCCAGTCGCCGCCGTAGGTGACCGCGCCCGAGTCGATCAGCTCACCGGCGCCGCCTTCGTCGCAGAGACCGAGTCCTTCGTACGTGATCATCTCGTTGGCGGAGAAGCAGTCGTGCAGCTCGATGACGTCGACGTCGCTCGGCCCGTATCCGGACTGCTCGTACACCTCCTGCGACGCGGCACGGGTCATGTCGAAGCCGACGAACTTCATGTCCGAGCCCGAGTCAAAGCTCGAAGGGAAGTCGGTCTTCATGGACATGCCGATGATCTCGACCGCCTGGTCCTCGAGGCCGTGCGACCGAACGAAGTCCTCCGACGCGAGGATCGCGGCCGCCGAACCGTCCGAGGTGGGGCAGCACTGCAGCTTCGTGAGCGGCTCGTGGACCATCGGCGACGCCAGGATTTCGTCCAGCGTGTAGATGTCACGGAACTGCGAGTACGGGTTGTTCGCGGAGTGACGGTGGTTCTTCTCCGCGATCCGTGCGAAGGATTCGGCCGTCACGCCGTAGCGCTCCATGTATTCACGGCCGGCGTTGCCGAACATCTGCGGAGCGGGCGGCGCCTGGGTGAACCCACGCTTGTCGTTCATCGCTTCGAACGTCCGCTGCATCGGCATGGCGCGGTCCATGTACTTGATGCCGAGCGAACCCTTCTCCATCTTCTCGAACCCGAGCGCAAGCGTGCAGTCCGCCAGGCCGCCCTCGATGAACCGCTTGGCCAGGTACAGCGCGGATGAACCCGTCGCGCAGTTGTTGTTCACGTTCACCACGGGCACGCCGCTCACGCCGATCTCGTACAACGCGCGTTGCCCGGCCGTGGAGTCGCCGTAGCAATAGCCCACGGCGACCTGGTCGATCTCGTCGTAGGCGATGCCGGCGTCGGTGAGCGCGTTGGTGCCCGCTTCCTTGGCCATGTCCGGGTAGTCCCAGTCCTTGCTGCCGGGCTTCTCGAACTTGGTCATGCCGACGCCGATCACGAACACCTTGCTACCCATGGGACTCCCGCTCTCTCTGCAATGCGCTCCCGGCGACTGCCGTCGGTGGCGAACGAGAAGGGTATGGCGACACGTGCGACGCCGCGGTGCCGAGCCAATCGGAGCGGCGGCCCGAGCAGTTGCACCACCCAGGTCGGTATGGTGCGCCCGCCACCGAGAGCAGATGGAGCAAACGCCATGACCGCATCCGATTCCGGGGGGACCTTCGTCGTCGAACGCCAGACGACGATCGCCGCGTCTCCCGACGCCATCTTCGGTCACCTCGACGACTTCCACCACTGGACGGGTTGGTCGCCGTGGGAAGCGATCGACCCGACGATGTGGCGCGGCTACGAAGGCGCGCCCACGGGCGTCGGCGCTGTCTACGAGTGGAAGGGAACCCGCAAGGCAGGCGAGGGTCGGATGGAGATCGTCGATTCGCAGGCCCCTTCGAAGCTCGTCATCAACCTCGAGTTCCGCAAGCCGTTCAGTTCGAAGAGCACGACGACGTTCACGCTGGAACCCAGCGGTGACGCGACGGTGGTGACGTGGTCCATGACCGGTCCAAAGTCCTTCATGACCCGAGTCATGGGCATCTTCATGAGCATGGACAAGATGGTGGGACCCGACTTCGAGAAGGGCCTTGCCCAGCTGAAGGTCGTCACCGAATCGTGACGCTCAGCCCTCCGGCCGAGGCGCCTCGTATCCTCTGCGGATGCCTCGTATCCGGGTGGTCGCCGCGCAGCTGAATCTGACGGTCGGCGATCTCGCCGGCAACGAAGCCCGCATGCTCGAGGCGTACGAGCGTGCCGCCAAAGTCGACGCGGATCTCGTCGCCTTCCCGGAGCTCGCCATCACGGGGTACCCGCCCGAGGACCTCCTGCTCCGTCCCGCTTTCATCGCGGAGACGGCCGAGACCCTGGAGAAGCTCGCGGCGCGGACTACGAACACCGCCGCGGTCATCGGCTTCCCCGAGCTCATGGCCGACGGACAGCTCGCGAACTCCGCGGCGCTGTGCGCGCAGGGTCGTATCCAAGGGGTATACCGAAAGCACCTGCTTCCCAACTACGCGGTGTTCGACGAGGAGCGCTACTTCGAACCGTCAACTGCCGACGGTCCACTGTTTGTCATCGCCGGGCTGCGGATCGGCCTCACCGTCTGCGAGGACGCGTGGAGTCCGAACGGTCCGATCATCACCCAGTCCGATGGCGGTGCAGAAGTCATCGTCAACATCAACGCGTCGCCCTACTTCGCCGGCCGCGTTCGCGAGCGCGAGACGATGTTGTCCACCCGCGCGATCGACGCGCAGGCACCGATCGTCTACGTCAATCTCGTCGGCGGCCAGGACGAGTTGGTCTTCGACGGCGCGTCGATGGTGATCGACCAACACGGGGTGCTCGTGGCGCGCGCGAAGCAGTTCGAGGAAGATCTGCTCATCGTCGATCTCGACGTGCGCAAGAGCGTGCACCGGCGTGCGCCGGCCGGACGCGCGAAGGTCGCACCACTTCCCGAAGTGATGATCAGTGAGGGTCATCTGGGGATGCCCGCTAAGCGGCCGCGTCTCGAGGAACTCCTCGACCCGGTGGAGGAGGTCTACCGGGCGCTGGTCGTCGGGACGCGCGATTACATGTTCAAGAACGGATTCACGCACGTGCTGCTCGGCCTCTCCGGTGGTATCGACTCGGCGCTGGTGGCCGCGATCGCCTGCGACGCCCTCGGACCCGAGAACGTCTTCGGCGTCAGCCTCCCCAGCGCCTACTCCTCGCAGCACTCGCGCGACGACGCCGCGGACCTCGCGCGCCGCACAGGGTGCGACCTCCGCACGGTCGAGATCGCGCCCATGGTCGACCCGTTCCTCAAAGAGCTCG
>JANYJV010000030.1 GCA_025361725.1 Acidimicrobiia bacterium
GGGGACGAGTGGGGTGACCACAAGTCCCGCGAGCAACGCGACGGCACCGAGTCCGGCCGCGCTCCGCAACACGGCGGCGTCCGATGCGAGCCGCCGGCCGGTGAACCAGGTCCGGCGGTGAGTGAGACGGGATGCGTTCGCGATCACCATGGCGGTCAACGCCGACGCGACGTATCCGATCGTCGTCGGGACGCGGAGGTCTCCGGATCCGAGGGTGCCGGTCAGAACGAAGAGCACCAGCGTGGGGCCGAGTGCGCCGACGGTCGTGTCGTCCCGGCGTCCGATCGCGTCGGCGACTGCGGCGCACACCGCAACCGCGATCGCACACAGGAGTACGACGCCGCGATGAGCGGCCACCGGCGCGACCCCGGTCCGGAACACAGACCAACCCCCGTCCAGGAGGTGCCCGAACCGGCGGGCAGTCGTGGCCGTCGGAAGGCCGTACGCCGTAGTTTCCCCGGCGACGATCTCGACGAGTGCAAGCGCGACCACCGCTGCCGTGATCGCCACGGTCAGCGCGCTGGACCATCGGCGCATGCGGGCGAAGCCGCCGACGAGGTGGGGAATCACGGCGGCGACGACCAGGGTGCCGACGAACCCGGCACCCGAGAAGATTCGCCCAAATCCGAGCGCCGTCGCCACACTCACCAGTCCGAGCGCACCCGCGAGTGTGAAGGCGTCCTGAGCACTGGTGCGGGGCTCTCGGGTGGCAGTGATGTCATCCGGCGGGCTGGGCGGCTCGGGGCGGCTCCTGACCACTTCGACCTGGTCGTGACGCGCCGACGTCATGAGGATGGCGCGCCGCGTCGGGGGCGGCGCACCACCTGCAGCGCGGCACGGTTCCAGTCGGTGACGAAACTGGCGGGCCGCCCGTCGACGACCGTGACGTCCCCGATGCCCGACGGCGGTGACGCGCACGCAACGAGGATGACGGGTGCACCCGGCCCCGCCATTGCCGTGAAGGTCGCCAAGTCCGACGGTTCCCCGGTGACGACAACCAGAAGCCCACGACGGCCGGGCGCCCGGAGCGCTCGGATCTCGGGCGCGATGGACGTCGCCGCGTCGGGGGTGATCGTCGCGAGTTCGTCGAGGAGTCGGGCTTCGGTGCTCGGGCCGCCGGCCTGACCGGCCCCGAGTACTCGGCCGCGGATCGTCAGGATCTCGCAAGCCCGGCCGGATCGCAACAGCCGAACGCCGATCGACGCCACCGCCTCGACGGCTGCTTCGTAGCTCGGGCCGGCATGTGACGCGCGCCGATTGTCGAACACGAGCACGGTACGTGGTTCCCACGCCGATTCGTCTTCGCGCACCATGAGGTCGCCGATGCGCGCGCTCGACCGCCAATGCACCCGTCGTAGGTCGTCGCCGACGGTGTACTCGCGCAGAGCCAGGAACTCGTCGTGAGCAGGAGCGGCGACGGGAACAACGGTGCGACGGTTGGCGCGCGCTCGCCGATGTCCCGGGGCCCCCGTGATCGGACGGAGTTCGTGCAGCCGGGGACGAACGATGACTTCGTTCGGCTCACCGATCTGCAGCGCACGAGTGGTGAGTCCGAACGGATCCGCGATCCCGAGGATGGCCGGCCCGATCGCGAATCGACCGCGACGGTCGGTTGGGATTCGGTACGCCGCTCGACCCCGCTGGCCGCGCTCGAGTGCCGGAGTGAGGAACCGAGCGGCACGACGGCCGTCGTCGAAGGTGTCGGTGACGGTCAGTTGCGGTGCCGAGTCGTACGCCTCGATCTCCAGATCGACGCGTGCATCACCGCCGACCGGTACCGGCGAGGGACGAACCGTCCGTACGAGGGTCACGGGCGCGGACCGGCTGGCAGTCCACGCGAGCGCGCCCAGGAGCAGCGCAACGGCCGTGAGCCCGAGGGTGGTGAGCTCCGCGGTGCCGAGGAGGCGGCTGGCGACGAGCAGACCCGCAGCCGCGCCGAGGAGCGACCACCCGCGCCGGGTCAGCATCGTGCCGTTCACGGTTGCGGTGGTGCTCCGGTGGCGCCGGGGACCGGGACCGCGCCGAGCAGCTCGGCGATCACCGTCGCGCCGTCGACGCCGCGCAGTTCCGCGTCGGCGGTGGGGATGAGGCGGTGGGCCAACACGGGCGCGGCCAACCGTTTGACGTCGTCGGGCAGCACGAACTCCCGACCGCACGCGCCGGCCCAAGCGCGCGCGGCGCGTTGGAGTCCGAGCGCACCTCGGGTACTCGCCCCGAGTGCGAGCCCGGGATGTCGACGAGTCGCGTCGACGAGGGTGACGATGTACTCGCGCAACGCCGGTGCGATGTGGATGTGGGCGATGTCGCCGGCCAGCGTCATGAGTTCGTCGCTCGTGATGACCGCACCCAGGTTTGCAGCGGCTGCGTGATTCCGGTCCGCTTCCAGGATGTCGATCTCGGCCTCACGGTCCGGATAGCCCATCTCGATCCGCATCAGGAATCGGTCGAGTTGGGCCTCGGGGAGGGGATAGGTGCCCTCGAGCTCGATGGGGTTTTGAGTGGCGATCACCATGAACGGTGGGCCGAGTGCGTGAGTTCGGCCGTCGACCGTGACCTGGCCCTCCTCCATCGCCTCCAGGAGTGCCGACTGGGTCTTGGGCGATGCACGATTGATCTCGTCGGCCAACAGGACCGTGGCGAAAACACCGCCGGGGCGGAACTCGAACTCGTTGGTTCCTCGATTCCAGATCGACACACCCGTGACGTCCGAGGGGAGGAGGTCCGGGGTGAACTGGATGCGCTGCCACGTGCCACCGACGGAGCGGGCAATCGCCTTGGCGAGTGACGTCTTGCCGACGCCCGGGACGTCCTCGATGAGGAGATGGCCCTGGGCGAAGAGGCAGACGAGGGCGAGTTGGATGGCGTCGCGCTTTCCTTGGATCACCTGCTCGATGTGATCCACCAACTTGGCAAACGCTTGTTCCACGCGACCTCCTCGGACGACCGCCGCAGTGTAGGGAGCCGTAGCCATGCCCACTCGCGCGCCGGCTGACCCGTCACGGGTTCGGGGCCGTAGTGTCTCGGCCATGGCTTCGACTCGGTCGACGGCGCACATCACGCCGGTGTTCGCCAGGGGAGTGGTGCGCGCGGTGGCTTCGCACCCGTCGCTCTGGCCGACCGCGATTCGACAACTGGCGCGGATGACCCCGCCGCGCTGGTGGACCCGCCGACCGTTTCTGCCGGTGCCAGACGCCGACTACCTCCGATTCCGATTGGAGACCCAGTACGGGTTCCAGCCCGAGTCGAGCGACGTGATGGCGCCCGATGACGTCGTTGTGTATCTGCGGTGGTGTCAGGGCGCCGGTCGGTAACATCTCCGGGTCCCGACGTGGCGGTCAGGATCCCAGGAGGTGCGGATGAGTCGCACGTTGCTGCTCAACGCCACATTCGAGCCACTCTGCATCGTGTCGTTCCGACGCGCCGTGGTGCTGGTCTTGAAGGAGAAGGCCGAGATCGTGGCGCGTGACCACGCCGAGTTCCACGCCGAGCGGGTGAGTGTTCCCTGCCCGTCGGTCATCCGTCTCATGCACTTCGTGCGCGTTCCCTATCGGAGCCGGGCGCCGCTCTCGCGTCGAGGCGTGTTCGCGCGCGACGACCATCGTTGTCAGTACTGCAACCGACCCGCCGAGAACCTCGATCACGTGATTCCTCGCTCTCGCGGGGGAGAGCACTCGTGGGAGAACGTCGTTGCCGCGTGTCGGCCGTGCAACGCGCGTAAGGAGAACCGCTACCTCCACGAGACGGATCTCCGCCTCCACCGCCGCCCGGTCGCACCCGCGCCCGGCTGGGTGGTCACAAGCGGAGCGCCCATCGACCCCGCCTGGGAGCCCTACCTAATTACTGCTCCTTTGGTCGCCATTCAAGGGACCGTGTGATTTCGTGGGCTCTCTTCGGAGCTGCTCGCTCCGCTCGGTGATCCCCAACCCTGAGAGTGCCTTCGGGCCCCTGACCAGTCCCGAGCCGTAGCGCAGCGGAGGCGAGCAGCTCGGGAGGCGTCCTACCGAGCTGCGCCCTGAAGTCGCACGTCCACCTGGTGCGGGAGCCGGACGAGCAGATGTGACGGTCGGGCCTGAGCTACCGGTATTCGCTGGCGCAATCCTGAGCCGCAGCGCAGCGGAGGCGAGCAGCTCGGGAGGCGTCCCTCTGGGAAGCGGCGTGAAGTCACACGTCCTCCTCGTGCGGGAGCCGGACGAGCAGAAGTGACGTCCAGGCCTGAGCCACCGGTGGGGCGCTGGCCCATTCCCGAGCCGTAGCGAGGGACGAGTGGAGGCGAGCAGCTCGGGAGGCGACCCGCTGAGAAACGCCGTGAAGTCACGTGTTTTCCCTGTTCCGAAGCCGGACGAGCAAAAAGCACGAGCAGATAAGTGGGGGAAAGTGGCGCAGAGTGGGTTGACATGGGGGGTAGTGGTGTCATATGGTGGCGTCTGACACACCGGGGAGTGCATCCGAGGCGATTGGGGCGCGATCGGGTCGACAGGAGTGAGGGTTCGATGTCCTTGGGGTTCTTGGGCGAGTTTCAACACTCGCTGGACGCCAAGGGTCGGGTGATTCTCCCGGTCGAGTTCCGAGAGCCATTTGCAACGGGGGCAGTTCTCACCAAGGTCTTGGACGGCTGTTTGGCCGTCTATAGCGAGGAAGAGTTCGAGATGCTGGCGGAAAAAGTGCGAGAGCGAGCACGGGCGGGGGCGCGACAGCGTCAGGCGGCTCGTGCGTGGTTCGCTTCGGCCCGTCCGTTCGTCCCGGACAAGCAGGGGAGATTCGCTATCCCGCAAGCGTTGCGCGAGTTCGCGCACCTCGAGCGTGACGTGATGATCCTCGGTCAGGACCAGCGCGTCGAGTTGTGGAACCCGCCGCAATGGCGCGTCGTGGAAGCCGCGGCTCAGGCCGACATCGAAGGCGGCGGCCCCGGACTGGAAGACATGTTCATCTAGTTGACAGGTACAGGACCCGGTTCTCGGGTCCGCTCGCAGTCCCCCGGTTGGCACGGTCGAAGGCCCCTACTCCGCCCGCTTTTGACCGAGCCGATCCCGGGGAGAAATCCGGACGGCACTTGCCCGATCGGGGGACTGCGAGCGGACTCGAACCGAGTTCTCGTGAGGAGTGGTTGGTGAGTGAGGCGTTCGTCCATCGCCCGGTCTTGGGCCGGGAGGTGGTCAAGTTCCTCAGTTCCGTCCCGGAGGGCACGGTCATCGACGCCACCGTCGGTGGCGGTGGCCACGCCGGGCTGCTCCTCGAAGCTCGATCCGACCTCCGGCTCATCGGGATCGATCGGGACGACGCTGCCATCGCGGCTTCGCGCGTCGCGCTCGCTCGCTTCGGCGACCGGGTCCAGTTGGTCCGAGCCGGATTTTCTGACATTGCCGACATTGCCGAATCACAGGGGGACATCGTGGGAGTGCTGTTCGATCTCGGGGTCAGTAGCCCACAGCTCGACCGCGCCGAGCGCGGGTTCTCGTATTGGTCGGATGCGCCGCTCGACATGAGGATGGATGCGCGTCAGGAACTCACGGCGGCCGAGGTGGTCAACACCTACACCGAGGCAGAACTTGCGCACGTGATCGACGAGTTTGGTGAGGAGCGATTCGCTCGCCGCATCGCGGCCGAAATCGTGAAAGCGCGACCGCTTACCACCACGGGACACCTCGTCGACGCGATCAAGCTGGCGATTCCGGCGCCGGCGCGCCGCAAGGGCGGTCACCCCGCCAAGCGGACGTTCCAGGCGATTCGCATGGAGGTCAACCGAGAACTTCCGAACTTGCGCGAGGGGCTCGACGATTCGGTGCACCTCCTGTCCCCGGGTGGTCGGGTCCTCGTGCTCGCGTATCACTCGCTCGAGGATCGGATTGTGAAGCGACGCTTCGCGGACTGGTCAGGAACCGCACCGGTCCCGGGCACCGCACGGCGACTTCCGCCCGCGCCGACCCCGGCACCGCTCGTCCGCCTGCTGAGTCGCAAGCCGGTCCGTCCGACCGAGGCCGAACTCGACGCGAATCCCCGGTCCGCGAGCGTTCGCCTCCGCGCGGCGGAACGTCTCGCGTGAGTCCAGAAGTCGTGGCGCGCGCGCCGCAACGCATCCCGCGTCGAACCGCTCCCACCGCCGGCCTGCCCGCATCGGACCGGCTGGAGCCACGCGCGCCTGACGGGCTGACGCCGCGCCCAACGCGCCCGCACCTTGAGCTGGTCGACCCCGATGCTCGTCGTCGCGTCCGGCGCCGCCGCTGGGTGGTGCGACTCTGGGCGGTCGGCATCGTCCTCGCCGCGCTGAGCGGTGTCATGGTGCACGCGTTCATGGCGCAAGCGCAGATGCGCGTCGATCAGGTCGAGCAGGCTACGGCCGTCGAGCAGACCCGGTACCAGGAATCTCGGTTGCGTCTGGCTCGGTTGGAGTCACCGGACGCGCTCGTTGCGCGTGCGCGCGAGCTTGGCCTGATCCCGGCCCTCACCACTCGGTTGATACCGGTTCCCGGGGGCGGCAATGGGACGCGCCCGGTGGATCCGACGCACGATTGGCAGATCACGAAGCCGGCTCTGGGGACTCGATGAGTTCCAGCGCTCGTCCCGGTCGGCCGCGCCGCCGTCGTTTGGGTGCGGGCACCCGACCACACGGTCGGTTGCCGCATCCGCCGCCGCCCGAGGCCGACGCCTTCCCCGAAGTCCCTGCTCGCCGGACGCAATGAGCGCCGACGACCGCTCGGGATCGAGCAGATCTGATCGGGTTCGACCGAGAGCGTCCGGATCGACGACGCGCGTGACGGCACCGCCCCCGCGTCGAATCCGTTCCGGTCAGCGCGTGGCCGGTCACACTGCCGTCCGTCAGCCCCCGGGCCACCTCGGGACGCCCGTGCGGAAACCGCCTGCCGCTCGGACCATCTCGAAACCACCGGCGCCGCGCCGAGCGCCCGCTCGGAAACTCGGTGTCGTTTCTGCGCCGACGAATCCGGCGCGCCGGCTGACCGTGATGCTCGTCGTGATGGTGGTTGCCCTCACCGCCATCACCGCAAAGTTGGTGGACATCCAGGTCGTCAGCCGGGACCGCTTCGAGGCGCTGGCGCGTCAGCAGACCATCCGGCGCGTGGTACTGCCGGCGACCCGAGGATCCATCTTCGACCGGTCCGGTCGCGATCTGGCGATCTCGGTTCCCCGACCGACCATCTACGCCGACCCATCGCGGTTGCAGTCGCCGAAAGTTCGGCAACGGGTCGCCGAGAAGCTCGCGCCGGTCCTGAACCTTCCGGTGCCCGAACTCATCGCAACGTTGACGAAGCCGAAGAAGACGCAGTTCGTCTACCTCGCCCAGCAGGTGTCGGCTCGGTTGGCGCGCCAGGTTGCCCGCTTGGGGCTGCCGGGTGTCGGCCAGGTCGCCGACTCGAAGCGCATCATGCCGGCCGGGTCGCTTGCAGCACCGGTCATCGGGACAGCGGGGAAATACGACAACGGCGTGTCCGGGGTCGAGATCCAGTACGACGATATTCTGAAGGGGTCGGCGGGTTCGCTGGCGTACGAACGTGATCCGAGCGGTCGCGAAATCCCTGCGACCAACCGCCGCGAGGTTGCGGCCAAGCGCGGGAGCGATCTCGTCCTCACGGTGGACCAGTCGCTGCAGTATCTCGTGGAGCAACAACTGACCGCGAAGGTACAAGAAGTCAATGCGCGCGGCGGGATGGCCGCCATCGTCGAGGTGAAGACCGGCAACGTCCTGGCCATGGCCAACGTCGACGGCCCCGTGGGCACTGTGCCCGCCCGCCCGGCGCGACCGGGCGCACCGAACCGGTTGGTCACCGACGCCTACGAACCCGGCTCGACCGCCAAGGTCGCCACCATTGCGAGCGCCCTCGAAGCGGGAAAGATCACCCTCGACACCCGGTTCTCGGTACCGGCGTCGATCACGATCGCCGGGAAAGAGTTTCCCGACGACGAAGCGCACAGCACGGGCGACTGGACCGTGCGCGAGATCTTGGCCAAGTCGTCCAACGTCGGAACGATCAAGATCGCCGCACTTGTCGGTCGGATTGGGCTGGATCGAATGATGCGCCAGTTCGGGTTCGGTGCCCGGACCGCGCTGTCGTTCCCCAACGAACAGTTCGGTGCGATGCAGCCGCCGACCACCGCCGACCCGTCGATCATGGGCAGCATGCCGATCGGCTACGGCATCTCGACCACGGCGATGCAGACGCTCGGCGTATTCACGACCGTTGCCAACGGCGGAATGAGACGACCCGCGCGCCTGGTCGCGGCGACCATCGACTCGAACGGCGTGCGCCACGCGGCTCCGCCGTCGCGCACCTCGCCGCCGCGCCGGGTGATCTCGGCCAAGACGGCCGCCGAACTCAACGAGCTGTTGCGCGGCGTGGTTGCCACCGGCACCGGGGTCAAGGCCGCGATCCCGGGCTACACGGTGGCAGGGAAGACGGGCACCGCTCGGAAGCCGCCGTACTTGTTCCCGTACCGCTATGTCGCGAGCTTCGGCGGGTTCGCGCCGGCCGAGGCGCCTCGCCTCGCTGCGGTCGTGGTGCTCGACGAGCCGACCGGCCAAATCTACGGTGGTGCGGTCGCCGCCCCCGTGTTCTCGACGATCATGCAGGCCGCGTTGCGGTTGCTTCACGTCGCCCCGACGAACCCGGTCGGCGATGACGCCGGCCGATCGAACCAGGTCACGCTCCCGCAAGCCGGTAGCGTGGCGAATCCCGTCCGATAAGGGAGAGTGGAACCGTGCGTTTGCACGATCTCCTGGGCGCGATCGATGTGCTCGAAGTGTTTCATGACTCGCCCGTCGACGTGTCCGATGTGACCCACGACAGCCGTACCGTTCGTCCCGGCGCGCTTTTTTGCTGCATCCCGGGCGTGTACCGCGACGGGCATGACTTTGCCGCGCAGGCCGTCGACGACGGTGCCGTGGCGCTGCTCGTCGAACGCAAACTCGCGGTCGCAACGCCGCAGGCCCGCGTGCAGTCGGTGCGGGCGGCGGCGGGGCCGATTGCCGCGCGCGTCCACGGGGATCCGTCGCACCAACGACCGGTGCTCGGCGTCACGGGGACGAACGGCAAGACCACCACGACGTTCTTGCTCGAAGCGATCTTCACCGAGGCCGGTCGCCACCCCGCGCTCGTCGGCACTGCGGGAGTGCGTTGCGACGGTGCGTCCATCGGCGCCGCACGGTTCACGACCCCGGAGGCTCCGGACCTGCAACGGACGCTCGCCGAACTTCTCGCCCGTGGCGCGGACGTCGTTGCAATGGAAGTGAGTTCGCACGCGCTCGCCGAACGACGGGTTGACGGCACGCGGTTCGCGGCGGTCGGGTACACGAACCTCGCGCACGAGCACCTCGACTATCACGGCACCATCGAGGAGTACTTCGAGGCCAAGGCTCGCTTGTTCACCGCACAGTTTGCTTCGACCGCGGTGATCAACATCGACGACGAACGAGGCAGCACGCTGGTCGCTCGGGCCGAGTCCGACGGACTCGACGTGGTGTCGTACGGAATCGATGCGGGCGTCCGAGGCGCGGGCGCGCGAGTGACGGGTGCGGACCTGCAACCGGATACGACGGGTACGCGCTTTCGATTGGAAGTTGACGGTGCGACGGCCGAACTCCGACTCCCGATCGCCGGACGCTTCAACGTTGCCAACGCGCTGGCCGCTTCCGGGCTCGCCCATGCGATCGGCGTCGGCCTCGACGTCATCGCCGCCGGACTCTCCAACGCACCTGGTGTGCCCGGACGGTTTGAATCCGTGGGTTCGGGCGCTCCCGTGAGGGTCGTGGTCGACTACGCCCATACGCCCGCCGGTATCACCACCGTGCTCGCCGCGGCGCGGTCGTTGAGCAACGGCCGCATCATCGCGGTGTTTGGTTGCGGTGGCGATCGCGACACGGGAAAGCGTGCGGGGATGGGTGCGGCTGCGGGTCAGGGGGCCGACGCCGTGGTGCTGACCAACGACAATCCCCGGTCCGAAGATCCGGCGACGATCGCGGCCGAGGCTGAAGTGGGACTGCAGTCAGTGGGTGCGGACTACACGATTGAGTTGGATCGCCGCCGAGCGATCCGCGCGGCAGTCGCGAGCGCGCGACCAGGCGACACGGTCGTCATCCTGGGGAAGGGCGCCGAGACGACGCAACACGTCGGCGAGACCCTGAAACCGTTCGACGACCGCCTGGTCGCAACCGAGGAACTGGCGGCGAGATGGAACTGACTCCCGCGTGGGTGGCCGCGCAGACCGGCGGCCGAGTTGGTCCGGGTGTGGTTGGAGTGGTGCGCGGCGACGGCGTTGCGTTCGATTCGCGCACGGTCGAACCCGGCCAGGTCTTCGTGGCGTTGCGAGACGCGCGGGATGGCCACGAGTTCGTCGCCGACGCGCTCGAGCGTGGTGCCGCGTTCGCCATCGTGGAGCGTCCGGTTCGCGCGGCGAACGGTACGGATCTGCCGTGCGTGGAGGTCGCCGATACCCACGTCGCCCTGAGCACGCTGGGCCGCGCCGCCCGTGCCCGCCTGCGTGCCCAGGTGGTGGGCATCACGGGGTCGGTGGGCAAGACGTCGACCAAGGATCTCGCGGCCGCCGCGCTGGCGTCCCGTTGGCGCACGCATGCGGCACCCGCTTCGTTCAACAACGAGATCGGTGTGCCGTTCACGCTGCTCGGTGCGCCCGAAGCCGCCGAGACCGTGGTCATCGAGATGGGAGCCCGGTTCGCGGGCAACATCGCCGCGTTGTGCCGGATCGCCGAACCGACGATCGGGGTCATCACGAATATCGGGTTGGCCCACGCTGAGCATCTCGGCGGGCCGGACGGCGTCGCGAGAGTGAAAGGCGAGCTGCTCGAAGCGCTCCCCACTGACGGCCTGGCCGTGGTTTCCTCCTCGTGTGCGGCGACGGCCGGAGAGCTCGCGCGGAGTCGCGCCGCGATCGTCACGGTCGGGATCGATCGTCACGCGTTGGTGCGAGTGAGCGACGTGCAGGTCGGCCCGGACCTGCGGGCGAGCTTTCGCCTGGACTCCCCGTGGGGGGCGGGCACCGTGACGCTCGCGATCCGCGGCGCGCATCAGGTCGTCAACGCGGCTCAGGCGGCATCGGTCGCCATGCATCTCGGGGCCGAGAGAGAAGCGGTGTTCGCGGCGTTGGCATCGGCGACGTCGACCGGTTGGCGCATGCAACTGCGCGAGAGCCCGGCGGGGATCGTCGTGCTGAATGACTCCTACAACGCCTCCCCGGCGGCGATGATCGCGGCGATCGAATCGTTGGTGCAGCTGCGGGCGGCGGGTCGGCGCGTCGCCGTACTCGGTGAAATGCGCGAACTCGGCGACTGGAGCGAATCCGAACACGCGCGCGTCGGCCGTGCGCTGAGTCGCGCCGGGATCGACGCGCTGATCGCCGTCGGTGCGGCGACCAACGCTCTGGTCGATGCGGCTCGCGAACTCGCGCCCACGATGGAGATCCAGTCCGTCGTCGACGCGGACGCTGCGCGCGACGCGGCACGCGAGATGGTGCGGCCGGGCGACGCGGTCTTGGTCAAGGCCAGTCGGGCGGTCGGTCTGGAGATCGTGGCCGAAGGCCTGTTGCGCGCGGAGCCCGTCGCATGATCGCCGTCCTCATCGCCGTGGCCATGGCCTTCGTGGTTGCGGTGCTCGGCACTCCATTCCTGATCCGCTACCTCGAACGTCACGGCATTGGGGCCCAGATTCGCGACGACGGCCCGGTGACCCACCCGCACGTCGCCAAGGCGGGCACGCCCACCATGGGTGGGGTGGCGATCGTGGGTGCGGCCTTCGTCGGATATCTCGTCGCGCACATCAACTCGGAAGCGATCAAGTTCGCCGATACCGCAATTGCCTTATGGGTCCTGATTCTTGGGCTGTTCGCCGTCGGGTTCGTCGACGACTACCTCGGGGTTCGGAAGGCTCGCAATCTGGGGTTGCGCAAACGAGGGAAGACCGTCGGGCTCGTGCTTGTCGCGGGGGTGTTTGCCGGGATCAGTCTTCAGGTCGTCCAAGTGTCCACCAACTTGTCCTTCACGCGCGCGATCGGAGGCTCGGACCTCGGCACCATCGGGTGGGTGCTCTGGTCCGTTGCGGTCGTCTACGCGATGACCAATGCGGTGAACATCACCGATGGGCTCGACGGCCTCGTGGCCGGCTCCAGCGCGCTCGTGTTCGCGGCGTTCGTCGTCATCTCGTTCACCCAGTTCCGCCATCCCTCGGCCTATCACTTGCGTGACGCGATCACACCCGCGCTCAGGGCCGGTTCGATCGACGTGACCGTCGTCGCCGCGGCGCTCATGGGCGCGTGTGTGGGCTTCCTCTGGTGGAGCGCGCCGCCGGCGCGAGTGTTCATGGGCGACACCGGTGCGCTCGCGCTCGGTGGAGCGATGGCCGGCATGGGACTGCTCACCAACACTGCGTTGCTCCTGCCGATCATCGGCGGGCTGTACGTGCTCGAGACGGCCAGCGTGATCGCGCAGGTCATCTCGTTCCGAGGGTTCGGACGCCGGATCTTGCGCATGTCACCGATCCACCATCACTTCGAGCTGCTGGGCTGGCCCGAGTCCACCATCATCGTGCGGTTCTGGATCCTCGCCGGGTTGGCGATGGCCCTCGGGCTCGGTCTCTTCTACGCGGACTTCCTGAGCATCCCCGGGGTCGGCGGATAGTGCGGGCGCTGGTCATCGGTCTGCGCGCGACGGGTGCGGTCGTCGCGTCCTGGTGTCGCGCGCGCGGCGACGACGTGACCGTCGTCGAAGAGCGGCCCGGTCAGCCCGAGTACGTGACCCGCAAGGCCGCGTGTGAAGCGCGCGGTATTCGCGTCGTCGAAGGGCAGCCGGATTGGTTCGCGCTCGTCGCCGATGCGGACCTGGTGGTGCCGAGTCCCGGTGTCCGACCTGACCATCCGGTAATGGTCGCGGCAGTTGCGGCGGGGGTGCCGATTCGGGGTGACCTCGATCTCGCAGTCGAGGCGGCGCGGGTACCGGTTGTCGTCGTCACCGGCACCAACGGGAAGTCGACGGTCACCACGCTGATCAGCGCCATGCTCGAAGCGTCGGGCCGGCGCGCGCCGGCCGTCGGCAACATCGGCCGGGTCGCGCTCGAGGTGGTGGCCGACGATGTCGACGCGCTGGTGATCGAAGCCTCGTCGTTCCAACTTCACACGGTGACCGAGACGTTCTCGCCTGCGGTTGCGGTCGTCTTGAACGTGGCCGAAGACCATCTCGACTGGCATGGGTCGTTCACCGCGTACGCCGCCGCGAAGGCGAACGCCTTCCGCTTTCAGGGCCCGCACGGTGCCGTGGTCTGGAACCAAGATGATCCCGCTGTTGCCGAGCTCATCCTCACCGCAACCGGTTCCAAGATCGGCTTCACCGTTGCTGATCCGGGTGTCGGCGCCGTGGGGTGGCGGGACGACGCGCTCATCGACGCGGCCGGACGCGTCCTCGGCACCTGGGAGGGGCGCGGGTTCGCACCGCACGAGCGCGCGAACATCGCGGCCGCGACAGCCGCGGCTGCGATCATGGGCGCGACGGAGCGCGGAATCGTGAGCGCGGTCACCGGCTTTCAGAGGCTCCACCATCGCACCGAGCTGGTCGGTAAGGCTGGAGAGGTGGAGTACGTCGACGATTCGAAAGCCACGAACCCCCACGCCACCGTCGCTGCGGTCCGCGGGTATCCCAGTGTGGTGCTGCTCGCCGGCGGCGACAGCAAAGGCGCGGATCTCGGCGCGCTCGGCGCGGTGACGGACCGACTCCGCCGGGTGATTGCGATCGGCGACACGCCGGAGGAGATCGAGGAAGTCTTCGCCGGGAAAGTCGGCGTGACGCGGGCGGCGTCGATGTGTGACGCAGTCCGTTCGGCGGCAGAGGCTGCCAAGCCGGGGGATGTCGTCTTGCTCTCGCCGGCGTGCGCGTCGTTCGACTGGTACTCGAGTTACGCCGAGCGGGGCGACGACTTTCGCACCGAAGTCGAGGCGCTCATCGGAACCAACGAGGCCACCGGATGACCTCGACGACCGCGGTGCCGTCCGCGCCCCGATGGGTCTCGCGACTGCGATCCTGGTGGGCGCAATCGGAGAGCACGCGCACCCCGAACTCGGTGTTGCTGGTCCTCGGCATCGTGATCCTGAACATCGTCGGCCTCGTGATGGTCCTCTCCGCCTCGTCGGTCCGGTCCATCGACGACAAGGGGAGCCCCTGGTGGTTCTTCGAGCGGCAGCTGATGTGGACAGCCGTGGCATCGGTGGGGTTCCTTGTCGCGTCACGCATCGACTACCGGATGTGGCGACGCTGGGTGCTGCCCCTGTTGATCGGCTCGTTCGGCTTGTTGTTCGTCGTCCTGATACCCGGTGTGGGCATCAAGGTCGACGGTGCGCGCCGGTGGCTCGGGTTCGGGCAGTTCCGACTCCAGCCGTCCGAAATCGCCAAACTCGCATTGTTGATGTTCACCGCCGACGTGTTGACTCGCCGGGAAAACGTGGTCGCGGACTGGAGACAGTCGTTGCGACCCATCGTGCTGGTACTGGCGTGTGTCGCGATACTGATGATGGCCGAACCGGACCTGGCTTCGCTCATGGTGATCGCGGTGATGGTCGTGGCCACGCTGGTCGTCGGGGGCATACGCGGGCGTCATCTGGGTGTGCTCGGCGCGACCGGGGCCGCACTGGTGACGGTGGCGGCCACTGCGGTCTCGTGGCGCCGGGCCCGCATGCTCTCCTTCCTCGACCCCTTTGCCGACCGTGCGAACACCGGCTATCAGGTCGTGCAATCGCTGATCGCGACGGGCAGTGGCGGCTGGACCGGGGTGGGGCTCGGTGCCGGGCGGGCCAAGTGGCAGTTCTTACCCGCCGCGCACACCGACTTCATCTTCGCGGTGATCGGCGAAGAACTGGGACTCCTCGGGTGCGCGCTCGTCGTCGGCTTGTTCGCACTGATCGCGGTGATCGGCATCCGCACCGCGGCGCGCGCCCCCGATCGATTCGGCACCCTCCTGGCCGCCGGCGCAACCGCTTGGATTGTCGGCCAGGCGGTGCTCAACCTCGGCGCGGTCGTTGGTCTGTTGCCGGTGACGGGGGTTCCGTTGCCGTTCGTGTCGTTCGGCGGCACCGCGCTGATCTCGACGATGGTGGGCGCGGGAATTCTCGTGAATGTTGCGCGCCAAGGACGGTCGTGACGACCGGCGACGTCTACGCCATCATCACCGGCGGCGGCACCGGTGGGCACGTGACTCCCGCCCTGGCGATCGCCGACGAACTCGTTGCGCTCGGCCACGCGCGGTCCTCGATCCGGTTCGTCGGTGCCGCCCGCGGCCTGGAGGCGACCGCAGTTCCGGCCGCAGGGTACGAGATCGAGTTGCTCGCCCTCGACGGCATTCAACGATCGCTCGCGCCGCGTGACATCGTGCGCTCGGTGCGCGCCGTCCTGAAATTTACCGGCGCGTTCATCGCGTGTCTGCGTACGTTGGGGCAGTTGCGGCCGGCCGTGGTTGTGGGCGTCGGCGGGTACGCCTCGGCACCCGCAGTGCTCGCGGCGCGCGTGCGGCGAATTCCGACCCTGATCCACGAGCAGAATGCAGTGCCCGGACTGGTGAACCGCATCGCCGTACGGTTCGGCGCGCAACCGTTGGTGGCGTTCCCCGTCCCGCGTTGGCCGCACGCCACGGTGACGGGAAATCCCGTTCGGCGAGAGATTGCGGAGGTGGTGCGCCGACCGGTGTCACCGCCGCGCGTCTCAGTGGTGGGCGGGAGTCAAGGCGCCGGCCGCCTGAACGACGTCGCGTTGGGGCTTTACGACCGTTGGCGAGCGCGTGAAGATGTGTCTGTGCGCCACGTCGCCGGACCCAAGCACGTGGACGCGTGCCGGGATCGGCTCACGACGTTGCGCCGCGCCGAGGATCGCCTCGTCTATGAACTCGTCGACTTCGAACCCGACATGGCCGCGCTGTACGCGTCGAGTTCGTTGCTGCTCGCTCGGGCCGGCGCCACGACCATTGCCGAGGCGGGTGCCGTCGGCATCGCCGCCGTCTTCGTGCCCTGGTCGGGCGCGGCGCAGGATCAACAAACCGCCAATGTGCGCACCGTCGTCGAACTCGGGGGTGCGCTCGCCGTCTCTGACGCGGACTGTGATGTTGCGCACGTCGAGCCGATCCTGTCGGAGCTGCTCGCGGACCCGGATCGGCTCGCCGTCATGGGTGCCGCGGCCCGGACTGGCGGCCACCCCGACGCAGCATCGGCGCTCGGCCGGATCATCGAAGGTGCGGCTCGTGTCGCGGCCTGAACCGGCGCACGCCCAGCGGCTCGATCTCACGGCACCGAGGCGGCTGCACATCGTCGGCGCCGGAGGTGCCGGCATGAGCGCGTACACCGCCATCCTCGCCGAGATGGGCCACATCGTCAGCGGGTCCGACGTGCGCGAGAACTCCCGACTCGACCGGTTACGACTGTTGGGCGTCGACTGTGCCGTGCCCCAACGCGCCGAAAATCTCGCAACGGATCTCGATGCGGTCATCATCAGCTCGGCCGTGCCGCTCACCAACGTCGAGGTGCAGGCGGCGGTCGAACGAGGCATCCCGGTGCTGAGCCGCGCGGACGCGCTCGCGTCGATCGTGGCCACGCGTCGGGGAATCGGAGTCGCAGGCACCCACGGCAAGACGACGACCTCGTCGATGATCACGCTGATCCTGCGAGCCGCGGGAATGCATCCCAGTTTCCTCATCGGCAGCGAACTGAACGAGGTCGGTGCCAATGCCGGGCTCGACCGCGGCGACTGGCTGGTCGTGGAGGCCGACGAGAGTGACGGCACCTTTCTCGAACTCCCACTCGAAGCTGCTCTCGTCACCAATGTCGACAACGATCACCTGTGGTTCTGGGGATCGATGGACGCTCTGCGCGACGGGTTCGCCACGTTCATTGCGTCGATCGAACGCCTCCCGGTCGTGTGCGCCGATGACGAGTTCCTCGCGGCACTCGCAGCGCAGCGAACCGATGTCGTCACCTACGGCCTCGCGGAAGGGGCGCGCTATCGCGCCCTGGATTACCGCGGTGGGCCGCACGGTTCGCACTTCGTGTTGGAGGTCGACGGCGAAGCGCGCGGGGAGATCCAGCTTCCGATCATCGGCCGCCACCACGCGCAGAACGCGGCCGGTGCCGCGGCCATCACGATGGAACTGGGGTGCGACTTCGAATCGGTCCGCCAGGCATTGGCCGGCTTCGGCGGGGTCGCGCGTCGGTTTCAACACCGGGGGACCTTCGACGGCATCGACATCATCGACGACTATGCGCTGCTACCCCCAGAGGTGCACGGGACGATCGGTGCGGCACGCGAGGCCGGGTACCGGCGCGTCATCGCAGTTTTCCAACCGTTTCGATACGCGCGTACTGCGGTGATGTGGGCCGAGTTCGCCGACGCCTTCGTTGGTGCGGACCAAGTGGTGCTCACGGACGTGTGTGGATTCCACGAGTCGCCGATCCCCGGGATCACCGGCGAACTGCTCGTGCGGGCGGTGCTCGATGCCCACCCTGATCAGCGGGTGGCGTACTTCCCGCATCGCGCCGAGCTCGCCGACCTGGTTCCGGGGTACGCCCGTCCGGGCGATGTGATCCTCACCCTCGGCGGTGGGGACATCACCACCCTCGGCGACGAGTTACTCGGACGCGCCGAGCGTCGTCGGTGAGTGGGCCGTGACGGTGGACCTCGATCGGTTGGCGGACACGCTCGGCGCAGCACTCCCCGGCCAGGTGGAGCGCAACGTGGCACTGGGAGCGCTCACGACCTGGCGCGTGGGCGGCCCGGCCGCGATTCGCGTCCGCATGGAGACCGTCGGCGACGGTGTGGGCATCGCGCGTTCGCTTCCTCCCGATGTCCCGGTGGCCGTGTTGGGGCGCGGATCGAATCTGCTCGTTGCCGACGCCGGATTCGCCGGCGTCGTCCTCACCCTCGGCCCAGGGTTCGACCACGTCGAGATCGCATCGGATCACGTCGTGGCCGGTGCCGCCACGGCGCTCCCCGTCCTCGCGCGCCGGAGCGCGGCCGCGGGACGGTCCGGTCTCGGGTTCTTCGTCGGAATTCCGGGTTCGGTCGGCGGGGCCGTGCGAATGAACGCCGGCGGTCACGGACGGGAGACCCGCGAAGTCCTTCGGGCCGCGACGGTGGTCGATCTGACTGCGGATGGTCGCGTCGAACGACGCGAGCCCGCCAGCCTCGAGTTGGGCTACCGGCACTCCGCCCTCGGCCCGCTGGAGATCGTGATGGGTGCCGAGTTCGCGGTGACGCCGGGTTCGTCGGATGCCCTGCGAGAGGAACTCGCCGACGTCGTTCGCTGGCGAACGGAGCACCAGCCGGGCGGCGCGAACGCCGGCTCGGTCTTTCGCAATCCGCCGGGAGATTCCGCGGCACGTCTCATCGATCAAGTCTGTGGGCTCCGGGGCTCCCGATACGGCGGCGCCGCCGTTTCCGAAAAGCACGCCAACTTCATCCAAGCCGATCCGGGCGCGACCGCGGCCGATGTCCACCACTTGATCGCTGCGGTGCGCGACCGTGTTGCGCACGACACCGGCGTCGAGCTCGAGGTCGAGGTCCATCTCCTCGGCTTCGGACCCGGCTGACTGCCGCCCGCCCTCGACCATGGACGAACCTCCGATGACGACCACGGACCTCCCCCCGAAGTCAGTGAGCAGCGATGCCGAGCCACCGGGTGTCGGGCCGGGCGGTGTCGATCCGCGGATGCGCGAGCGCTGGATCGAAGTCCGACGCGCCGAGGGCCGTCGCCGGTTGTGGATCCTGGGTTGTGCGATGGCGGTCGTTGCGCTGCTGGGGATCGGCTTCGTGGTGGCGCGCTCGCCCCTGTTCGGTGCGGGCACGGTGACGATCCGAGGTGCCGGCAGCATCTCGGCCGGCGCGGTGCGGTCCGCAGCGCGGATCGGAGACGGAGAACCGTTGCTGTTCCTCGATACCGTCGCCGTTGCGCGGCGTGTCGAGGCCCTCCCGGCGGTGGACCACGCGATGGTGACGACGGAGTTGCCGAACACGGTCATCATCACGGTCCGGGAGCGACGCCCCGTCGGAGTGGTGCGGGGGACCGGCGTTGCACCCGTTGCCGTGGTGGACCACGACGGCCGGGTCATCACGCGCGTGGCGACGGCGCCTCCGGGGCTCCCGGTGATTGTTGGCGCAGGCCCGGCCCCCGGGCTCGGTCAGCGGCTGGCCCTCGCCGTCGCACCCCGTGGAATTTCCGCGATGAGCCCGCAACTGCGAGTTGCCGTCACCCGGTTCATAGTGATCAAAGGCGTCGCCACCGCCCGTCTCGCCACGGGTTCGCAGCCGGTCACGGTGATCCGTTTCGGGCGGGTCGAGGACATGCGCGCCAAGAGCGAAGTTGCGCTGGCAGTGATGGACGACCTGGCCCGCCGGGCCCAGCGCGTACGACTGCTCGACGTCTCGGTTCCGTCGGCGCCCGCCACCCGATGAACCCCGCCACCTGATGAGTTCGGCCACGCGATGGATTCGGCCCGTTCAATCGAAGTCGTTCTTTCAGCCGGTGGCGCCGCCGCGCGCAGGTGGCCATGCCCAGTGATTGCTGGTGGGGGAGGCGGTCGAGTAGGGTCTCAACCATCACCAGAGGTTTACATAACTCTTGACCTTCAGTCGAGGTCCAGAGTTGGGGCCCCGGCCGCGGGCCGACCGTAGGGAGATTCGCCGAAGATGTTGGGTGCACCGCAGAACTATCTCGCCGTGATCAAAGTGGTCGGCGTCGGAGGCGGTGGCGGCAACGCCGTGAACCGCATGATCGATGCCGGGCTCAAGGGCGTCGAGTTCATCGCAGTGAACACGGACGCGCAGGCGCTGTTGATGAGCGACGCGGACGTGAAGCTGGACCTCGGTCGAGAACTGACGCGCGGGCTCGGTGCTGGGTCCGATCCGGATGTCGGTCGGCAGGCCGCGGAAGAGCACCGGACCGAGATCGAAGAAGTCCTCCGCGGCGCGGACATGGTCTTCATCACTGCGGGCAAGGGCGGTGGCACCGGAACTGGCGGTGCACCGATCATCGCGGAGGTCGCCAAGTCCATCGGCGCGCTCACGATCGGCGTCGTCACCCGGCCGTTCAGCTTCGAGGGACGTCGTCGGTCGGTACAGGCCGAACAGGGCATCCAGACCCTGAAGGAAAAAGTCGACACCCTGATCATCATCCCGAACGACCGACTGCTCCAGGTCTCGGACGACAAGACCTCGATGCTCAACGCGTTCAAGATGGCCGACGAAGTGCTGCTCCAAGGGGTGCAGGGAATCACGGACCTCATCACCACACCCGGCCTCATCAACACGGACTTCGCGGACGTGAAGATGATCATGACCAATGCCGGTTCCGCGCTGATGGGCATTGGGTACTCATCCGGTGACGGTCGTGCGGTCGCCGCGGCGCGGTCCGCGATCTCGAGTCCGCTGCTCGAAGCGAGCATCGAAGGCGCACGCGGGATCCTGCTCAACATCTCCGGTCCGTCGGACCTCGGTCTGTTCGAGGTCAATGAAGCGGCGGAGATCATCAGCGAGGCCGCGCACCCGGACGCAAACATCATCTTCGGTGCGGTGATCGACGACGCGCTCGGGGATGAAGTGCGAATTACCGTTATCGCCGCCGGATTCGATCGATTCGAAGGTGAACGCCAACCTGCGTCGCTCGGCCTCCGTGAGGAAGAGCGCGCACTCGGCGGCGACGAAGCAGCCGACGATCTCGGCGACGACGACTTCGACGTCCCAGACTTCTTGCGCTGAGTCGCAAGGACTCGGTCTGATCGGCGGTGCCCATCGAGCGCCGGCTCGGCGGTGCCCGGGCACTCTTCACGGACCGCTTTGGTGGTGTTTCCGCCGCTCCGTTCGACTCGCTGAACCTGGCCCGCCACGTGGGTGATGATCCGGACGCCGTCAGCACGAACCGTGCGCGCGTGGCGACCATGATCGAGGCACCTGACGCCGCGTGGGTCATCCCCCGCCATGTCCACGGTTCCACCGTGCTCAGGATCGACGAAACGATCGAACTCGGCGTCGGCGCCTCTCACCACCCCGAAGGTGACGGCGCCGCGACCAATCGATTCGGGGTCCTGCTGAGCGCGCTCGGAGCCGACTGTGCCCCGATCGTCATCGCAAACGACACCGCGTGCGCCGCGGTGCACGCGGGCTGGCGAGGAGCCGTTGGGGGAGTGGTCGAGGCGGGGGTCGCCGCGGTGCGCGCCCTCGGAACCGGCCGAGTCGGAGCGGTGGTCGGTCCGTGCATCTGTGTCCGCCACTACGAGTTCGGCGCAGCCGCACTCACCGACATCGTGGCGCGAGCCGGACCGAGCGTTGCGGGCCGCACACAGACCGGTGATCCGGCGTTTGACCTGCGCGGCGCGATCCGGCTGGCGTTCGCGCACGCCGAGGTGGACGACGCGGACGTCGAGGTGCTGGACGTCTGCACGGTAGAATCGACCGATCACTATTCGTACCGGAGAGACGGGGTGACCGGACGCCACGGTGTCGTAGTGATCAAGGTCTGATGGGGTTATGACCGAGCCAGCACATGACGACGACATCGAGGCGACGGCCGAGACCATCCGCGAGCGGGTTGCGGAGGTGCAGGAGCGCATTGCCGGGGCGCAGCGGCGAGCCGGACGCGCCCCCGATTCGGTGCGGCTGGTCGCGGCGACGAAGGTGCAGCCGGTGACGAGCGTCCAGGCCGTGATCGAGGCCGGCGTACGCGACCTCGGTGAGAACCGGGCGCAGGAGTTGGTGGCGAAGGCAGCCGACCTCGCCCGGTTCGATCCCGTCTGGCACTTCATCGGGCGATTGCAGCGAAACAAGATCAATCAGCTCAAGGACTGGGTCACGTGGTGGGAGTCGATCGACAGCGTGGACCTGGCCGATGCGCTGACCGCTCGCGTGCCGTCGGCCAGGGTCCTCGTCGAGGTGAACGTCGACGACGCGCCCCAGAAAGGCGGGTGTGCACCGGACGAGGTCCGCCATCTGGTGCACCGGCTTCGGAGCCGGGGTGCGCAGGTGGCGGGGCTGATGACGGTGGCACCTGCGGGCGTGGACCCACGGCCCACCTTCGCGCTCGTGCGTGAACTCGGTGAGGGGCTCGGGCTCGAAGAACTCTCGATGGGGATGAGCGGAGATTTCGAAGCGGCCGTCGAGGAAGGGGCCACCATCGTGCGGGTCGGGACCGGACTGTTCGGACTTCGCCCGACATTCCCCCAATCTCGGGACCAGGGGCGGTAACCTGATTTTCCGTCCGGAGGGAGAGGCGATGCCGGGTATGTGGCAAAAAACAATGGTGTACCTCGGTCTCAAAGACGATGACGAGGGCTACGAGTACGACTACGACGAGTTGGACCTGCCTGAGGAGGAGCTCGTCGAGGCGCAACCGATCATGGCCACCGAGCGTCCGACCCGACCAACCCGACCCGTGCGCCGCGAACCAGCGTCGCCGGCGGTCAGGGTGCAACAGCCGCGGGTCCGGGCCGTGCCGGTCGAGGAAGAGCCGGCCATGATCCCGACGATTCGCCCGATGCCGGCGTCCGGAGCCCGGGTCCACGTGGTGGAACCCGCTGGGTTCAACGACGCCCAGGAGGTCGGCGACCGGCTCAAGAGCGACCAGCCCGTCATCATCAACCTGCAGGGCCTGACCCGTGATCTCCAACGTCGCCTCATCGATTTCTCGAGCGGTCTCACCTACGCGATCGGTGGCTCGATGTCACGAGTGGCCGATCAGGTCTTCTTGCTGACTCCGAGCAACGTCGAAGTCTCCCAGGAAGAAAAGGACCGCCTCCAGGCCCGCGGCTTGTTCGGCGTCTGAGACCCCACCGCCTTGCAAGTTCTCTGCGCACTCGTCACCACGTATCTGCTGATCCTTTTCGCTCGCGCGATCCTTTCGTGGCTGCCGCCCTCGGGTGGCACACTCGCCACCGTGAATCGGGTGCTCCTCGATCTCACGGAGCCGGTGCTCGCTCCGATTCGCCGGGTGATACCCCCCACAGGCGTGTTCGATCTCTCGTTCTTCGTCCTCATGATCCTGCTGTACATCGCGCGCGGCCTGGTGTGCTGAGCGCGAAGAGTTGTCCGATTTGTCAATGAGTCTCGATTCAGAAGTGGTTCGGTCACTACGATGTCCAGCATGGATGTAACGCCTCGGGAACTCCGCGACATCGATATTCGTGAACGCCTCGGCGGGTACAACAAGGACGACGTCGACGATCTGCTCGAGCGCGCTGCGGCGCGTATCGAAGGCTTGGAAGGTCAGCTGCGCACGGCGCAGAGCCAGGTCGAGGCCTCGAGCGCGGACACCGGCAAGACGCGCGAGACCGAGGAGATGCTGCACCGGACGTTGCTGCTCGCCCAACGGGCGGCCGACGAAGCCGTCGCCGAAGCGCAGACCAAGGCCCGGCAGATTCTCGACGACGCCGAGAGCAAGTCGCGCTCGATGCTCAACGAAGCCGAGAGCAACGCCCGGCGCCAGGCCGACACCGAACGGCGGCGCCTCGAAGGCGAAGTCCTGGACTTCGGTGCGAAACGGGACGCGCTCGTCGCGGATGTCGACGCGCTCGAACGCTTCGAGAGTGACTACCGCGCGCGCTTGCGTCGGGCGGTCGAGGCAGATCTGGAGATGCTGTCGAGCAAGGGCTCGGTGGCGCCGTCGCCGCGTCCCACGACCCACGACGTCGAGATGCCGGCGACGCCCAACGCCACGACCGAGCACACCGTTGCTCCGCCGGCCGCCGCGCCGTCCCTGCCGCCGATCGCCTCGTCACCGCCTGCGTCCTCGGTGACGCCACCAGCCGCCACTCCCGCTCCGGCTCCGGTGCAGGCCGAGAGCCCGGCCGCGCCTCCGACGCCTCCGACCCCACCTCCGGCTGCTGAGTCCGCTCCGGTCACACCACCGCCGGCATTCGCGGCGGACACGGCCGCGTCGGCGCCATCCGTATATGCGGCGCCGGCCGCGGCGGCACCGCCTTGGGAAGAGGCGTCGACGCCGCCGGTCACCCGTCCGCCGCTGTTCGATGCCGATCCCGAACCGGAGCACCTCGACGACGACGCGTTCTTCGCGAGCTTGCGGGAAGCAGTGACCGACGAAACTCCGCTCGGCCCGCGTGACACACCGAGCGGCGCGAACGTCTTCGATCAGGACGATCGCGGCGGCGGCCTCTTCCGGCGTCGCGGCCGCTGACTTCCAAACTCTGAGGGGGGTCAGTCGCCCTCGACCTTTCGGAGGGTGACTCGCAGGGGCTGACCGTCGACGGTCAGGGTGTCGGCATCGTGTTCCATCGCTCCCAGCGTCACCAAGGTGGCGAGGACTTCGCCGGCGATCCAATCCTGGTACTCGGTGAGCGCGTCGAGGAGATCGTCGGACGCGTTCATCCGCAGTTCGATGCGGTCCGCGATCTCGAGTCCGATCGCCTTTCGATGGTCGTTGAGCGCGCGGACGATCTCGCGTGCCAGTCCCTCCCGGCGCAGTGCCGGCGTCAGGGTGGTATCGATCGCCACCGCGAACGGGCCGGCTTGGGCGAGGGCAAGTGATTCGTGTGATGCCGCCCGGATTTCGAGATCGTCGGCAGTGAGCGCAACCACGGTGCCGTCGACGTCGAGCGAATAGGCGCCGGCCGTGGCGAGTGCTGTCCGGACCGACGCACCGTCGACGTCGGCCAGCAACTGCTTGACCCTCGGCAAGAGCTTGCCGACCTTGGGACCGAGGGCGGCGAAGTTGGGCACCACGGTGTAGTCGAGCAGGCCTTCGAGACTGGCTACCGGTTCGAGCGTCTTCACGTTCAGTGCGTCGGCGATCTCGGCGACGATCTCCGGACGTAGCGCAGTGGCTGCGGGCACCATGACGATGGCGCGAGGGAGGGGTTGGCGCACCTTGAGCTTCGACTCGGCCCGAGCCGCGAGCCCGAGTGAGACCAGCTCCCGCGCCAGGCTCATCTCGGCTTCGAGTTCGGGATCGATGGCGCTCGCATCGGGATCGGGCCAGTCCGACAGATGAACCGAACGCGCCGACCCGGTCAGGTTCTGGAAAAGTTCGTCGGCGGTGAACGGACACACCGGCGCCAACATCTGGCTGAGCAGGACGAGACACTCGTGCAACACGGCGTGCGCGGATCCGTCCGATGCTTTCCAGAACCGGGGGCGGCTCCTGCGTACGTACCAGTTCGAGACGTCGTCGACGAGGGCATCGATGGCCTGCGTGGCCCGGAACGCATCGAAGTTCTCGAGCGCATCGGTGGCGTCACGCAGCGTCGAATGCAACCGAGACCGTACCCAGCGGTCCATGACGTGAGGTTGGTCGCGCGCACTGGTCCGCGCTTGCGCCGCCGCAGCCGGATGCCAGCCGTCGAGATTCGCGTACGTCACGAAGAAGGAGTAGGTGTTCCAGAGCGTGACGAGGAACCGGTTCGTGGTCTCGTCGATGTTCTCGAGGTACACCCGCTTCGGAGTCCACGGTGAACTCGCGTACGCAAAGTTCCAGCGAAGCGCATCAGCGCCACGGGTCGTGAGCACGGACCACGGGTCGACCACGTTCCCTTTGCTCTTGGACATCTTCTGCCCGTCCTGGTCCAGCAACAAGGCGAGGCACACCACATCCCGATAGGGCGCGTGTCCGAAGACGAGGGTGTTGACCGCGAGGAGCGAGTAGAACCAGCCGCGCGTCTGGTCGATCGCCTCGCAGATGAAGTCGGCGGGGAATCGTCGCTCGAAGATCTCTTTGTTCTCGAACGGGTAGTGCCACTGCGCAGCCGGCATCGATCCGGAGTCGAACCACGCATCGAGGACCGATTCCACTCGCAGTGCCCGCGCACCGCACGCTTCACACGCGATCTCGACGTCGTCGACGAACGGGCGGTGGAGATCGAGATCGCTCAGGTTCACCGACGCGCGTTCGGAGAGTTCGGCGACGGACCCGACGCACGTGTCGTGGTCACAGCTCGTGCATCGCCACACCGGGATGGGTGTGCCCCAGAACCGGTCTCGCGACAACGCCCAGTCCACGTTGTTGGCCAACCAGTCGCCGAACCGCCCGTGACGGATGTGTTCGGGATGCCAGCCGATCTTCTCGTTCTCGGCGAGCAACGTGTCCTTCAACTGCGAGGTGCGGGCGAACCACGTGGGCTTGGCCCAATAGATGAGAGGAGTGCTGCACCGCCAGCAGTGTGGATACGAGTGTTCGTACGGCGTGACCGAGACGAGCCGACCCCGTGCTCGCAACTCTTCGATGAGTGTCGGGTCGGCGTCTTTGACGAACGAACCGGCGACGACGGGCACCGTGTCGTCGAAACGGGCCTGGGCGTTCACCGGGTTGAGCATCGGCAGCCCCTCGGCTTCGGCGACTTCGCGGTCGACCTCACCGAATGCCGGGGCGAGGTGCACGATGCCGGAGCCGTCGTCGACGGTCACGAAATCAGCGGTCACGACGCGCCAGCCGTCGCCGTCGGCGGGCAACCAGTCGAACGGTCGCTCGTAGCGGAGGCCGTCGAGGTCGGCGGCACGCAGTTCGGCGACGACCGTGGCCCGATCGCCCAAGACCGCCTCGACGCGTGTGGCCGCGAGCACGAGATCGCGTCCACCGTCGACGGCGACGCGCACGTAGGGCACGTCCGGACCGACTGCGGCGGCCACGTTGCTCACCAGGGTCCACGGAGTGGTGGTCCAGACGAGCAGATCGAAATCCGCGTCGACGACCGGGAACCGCACGTAGACCGAGTCTTCGGTGACGTCTTGATACGCGCCGGGCTGGCCCAACTCATGGCTGGAGAGCGCCGTTCCACACCGACCGCAGTAGGGGACGACCTTGGAACCTTCGTAAATCAGCTCCTTGGTCCACATCTCGTGGAACTGCCACCAGACACTCTCGATGAACGGATTGCTCATCGTGGTGTACGCATCGGAGAGATCGAGCCACATCCCGATGCGGCTCGTCATCGCCGACCAGTCCTCGACGTAACGCTGGACCGAATCCCGACATCGACGGTTGAACGCTTCGATCCCGTAATCCTCGATCTGGGGCTTGCCCGAGAACCCGAGTTCCTTCTCCACCTCGACCTCAACGGGAAGGCCGTGGCAGTCCCAGCCGGCCTTCCGGGCGACGTACTTGCCGCGCATCGTGTGGAAGCGGGGGTAAATGTCTTTGAACAATCGGGCCCAGACATGATGAATGCCGGGACGACCGTTTGCCGTCGGGGGTCCTTCGTAGAACACCCACTCGGGAGAATCAGCCCGTTGGCGCAGCGACTGGGCGAAAACGTCGTTCTGCCGCCACTGCTCGAGCACTCGGTTCTCGAGCGCGATGAGATCCAAGCGGGTGTCGACGGGGGAGAACGGCACCGTCGTACCCTATTCGGCGGCCTTCGGTACCCCCGTTGTTTGTGTCATCTGCACTATCATCCCCCGCTTCCCGTCACGAACCAGAGGATTCCCGATGGCTCAGGCCACCGGCCGCAAGGCCCCCAACGCTGCCAAGGCAGCTGCGACCAAGAAAGCCACTCCGGCGAAGAAGGCTGCGCCGGCGAAGTCGGCGGTCAAGAAAGCCGTACCCGCGAAAGCGAGCAAGAAGTCGCCGGCCACGGCTGCGCCGAAACCCCCGGCCTCGAAGGCGGTAGCGAAGAAGCGCGCAGCAGCGAAGCCACCAGTCAAGAAAGCGGGCGCAAAGTCAGTGCCGACGAAGGCCGCGGCGAAGAGGTCGGCGCCCGCCAGAGCGGTGGCGAAGAAGTCGGCTCCGGCGAAAGTTGCAGCCTCGAAGACGGGCGCATCGAAGACGGCGGTAGCACCAGCGCCCGCAGTGAAAGTGCCGGCGAAGAAGGCCCCTGAGCCGAAGGTGCCGGTGAAGAAGCAGCCACCGGGCGCCACGTGCCCGCTGTCGGGGATCTTCGTCCCGAAGCAGTCGCCGAACATCACCCCGAAGACGCTCGAGAAACTGCGCGAGCAGCTGATCGAAGAGCGCCTGCGGCACGTCCGGCAGGCCGATGACCTCCAGGCGGACGCGGATGCGCTCGTGGACCAACGCGAGCAGGGCGACACGCAGTTCGATGAAGAGTCCGGCGAGGGTGACACGATCAGCGTCGAACGTGAGCGCGACCTCATGCTCTCGGCCACGGCCCGGCTTTCGGTCGACGAGATCGACCTCGCGCTGGCCCGGATCGTGGACGGCACCTACGGACTCTGCACGCCGGCCGGTCGCCGGATTCCGGTCGCCCGATTGGAAGCCATTCCGTGGGCGGACACGTGCGTTGACTGCAAGCAGCGTGTCGAGCGACGCCGTTAAGCAATCTCGCGCGTTGGTGCGGCTGGCGCGCTGGACGTCACCAGCCATCGTCGCCACGGTCGTCGTGCTCGACCAGGTCACGAAATCCTGGATTGTGGCCACCCACTCGTTGGTGCCACTCGAAATCATCGGGCACGACATCGAGTTTCGGGTCGCACGCAACTCGGGCGGCGCGTTCAGCACGTTTACGAACGCAACGTTCGTGCTTGCCGTCCTGGCCATCGGCTTGAGCATCTGGCTGGTCCGTACCCTGCGCCGATCAACCGATCGCGCCACCATCATTACCCTGTCGCTCGTGCTCGGCGGTGCACTCGGCAACCTTGCCGATCGGGTGTTTCGATCTCCGGGTGTCCTGCGCGGCCACGTGGTGGACTTCATCAAGGTGGGATCCTTCCCGTCGTTCAACGTGGCTGACTCCGCGATCACCGTCGGTGCCCTCCTCCTGGTGCTCATGAGTTTCCGCTCGTCCGGCGATGTCGCGGAGCCCGCGTGACTGTCTCCACCATTCCGGAGACGTTGGCGGGGGAGCGGGTGGATCGCGCGGTCGCGCTCCTCACCGGCTGGTCCCGTGCCGAAGTGCGCGAGATGGTCGAACGCGGCGATGTCCTCATCGACGGACACCCAGTCGCCCGCAGCGCCCGTCTCGTCGCCGGCACCACGCTCGAATGGAGGGGCGAACCGTTGGTCGCGCCCCCTCCGGGTCCGGACGCGTCGATCGAGTTCGGTGTCGTCTACGAAGACGAGGACATCGCGGTCGTCGACAAGCCGGCGGGACTCGTGGTGCATCCCGGCGCCGGTAACCAGCACGGCACCCTCGTGAGCGGGCTCCTCGCGCGGTATGACCTCGCGTCGGTCGGCGATCCGATGCGGCCCGGAATTGTGCACCGATTGGATCGCGAGACGAGTGGGTTGCTCATCGTTGCGCGAACCCAACGCGCGTACGAGAGCTTGGTCGAGGCTCTCTCCACGCACGCGGTGGAACGGCACTACATCGCGGTCGTGCGGGGTGTGCCCTCGGCTTCGCGGGGCACGATCGACGCGCCGATCGGTCGGTCGCCACGATCACCGACACGGATGGCGGTTCGGACCGGTGGGCGAGAGTCCCGTACCCACTACGAAGTGGTGGAGACGTTCGGCGATGCGGCGCGGCTCGCGGTGGACCTCGAGACTGGACGTACCCACCAGATCCGCGTCCACCTCGCGGCGATCGATCATCCGGTACTCGGCGACTACGTCTACGGCCGCGCCGACGATCGTGTCGGCCGACCGTTCCTCCACGCGGCCGCGCTCGAGTTCACGCACCCGGTGACCGGCGCGGCGATGGCCTTCTCGTCGCCGCTGCCCGGTGATCTCCAACGCGCGCTCGAACAACTCGCCGTCGGACCACTGGCCCCACCCTCGGATTGAACGTCCCGGCTGGCTGCTCGCTCGTGAGTTAGTGGCGCGTCCCTTGGGCCGAATCGGCCTGGCCGCCGACCTCGGCGTGCCCCACGCGAGTTCGAGCGGCCAGATCGGCGAGCGAGTGACCCTCGAGGTACCGACCCATCTCGTCGGACACGCCGACCCAGACCTCCTGCAGCACGCAGTGACCTTCGCAATGGTCGTGTTCGTCGGGCAGCGTGGTCAGCGGACCGTCGACGGCGGCAAGGATCTCGGCCAACGAGATCTCCGCGGCCGGACGGGCGAGCACGTACCCGCCACCCACGCCGCGCTTCGACCGTACGAGGCCCGCGCCCTTGACTGCGAGCAAGATCTGTTCGAGGTAGGGCTGGGGGAGTGTGGTGCGCTCCGCGATTTCTTTCACCGACGTTGGACAGTTCGACTCGTGGAGCGCGAGCGACAGCAACGCGCGGGCGGCGTAGTCACCGCGAGTCGAGACCTTCACCGGCCCATGCTCCCACACCCCGCGACGCGGAGGGGCGTTCGCCTACGGTGCCGCCGTGGACGCGAACGAACCAGTACGGCCTGACTACGGCGGTGCTTCCCTCGAACAGGTCGTGCCGGCGCTGGTCGGCCGGGTGGACAACGCGTGGTTGCCGGAGGCGGCGCGTGCGGCAGAGACGGTGGTGCTGCTCGTCCTCGACGGTCTTGGCTGGGAACTCCTCCAAGCCCACGCCGACGCGCTGCCGGAACTGTGCGCCATGGAAGGGGGTCCGATCACCACCGTGGCGCCGTCGACGACGGCCTGTGCCCTCACCTCGATCACCACCGGACTCGCTCCGATCCAGCACGGCGTTCTCGGCTATCGGATGCGGCTCGACGGCTCGGTGCTGAACGTGCTGCGCTGGACCCTCGACGGTGGCGCTCGGCCTCCGGACGCCTTCCGGGTGCAGCGCCACCAACCGTTTCTCGGGCGCACGGTCCCGGTCGTGACTCGGAACGAGTTTCGTACCTCCGGGTTCTCCGCTGCGCACCTCCGCGATGCCCCGTTCTTCGGGTGGAGTACTCCGGCGATGCTCGTCGAACGGGTGCGGTCCTTGGCGCGTGAAGGGCACCCGCTGGTCTACTCCTACTACCCGGGCGTCGACACCGTCGCGCACGAGTTCGGTGTGGCCCCGCCTCATCTCCCGGCGGAGCTGCGGTTCGTCGACGACCTGGTCGGCCGGCTGCGGGACGCGCTGCCCGCCGATGCCGCGTTGCTCGTCACCGCCGATCACGGCGAGATGGAGATCGCGGATCGATGGATGTCACTGACCGCCGTGGAGAACATGGTGGTGGGATACAGCGGAGAGGGCCGCTTCCGCTGGCTCAACGCCCGCAAGGGTGGGGTCGATGACCTTGCCGCGGCCGCGCGCGGTTCCTACGGCAGTGACGCATGGGTGATGACTCGGGACGAAGTGATCGATGGGGGATGGTTGGGTCCGAACCCACCCCCGGTTGCGAACCTCCGCCGGTTGGGAGATGTGCTGCTCGCCGCTCGCACCGATGTCGGTTTCCTCGATCCGGCCCTGCCTCGAGAAGGCCAACTCGTGGGTGCGCACGGCTCTCTGACGCGCGCGGAGATGCTCGTGCCGCTGATCGCGGCGCCGGGCCGCGGTGCGTGAGCGCGGCGCGGGTAGGGTCGACGTCTCGAGTTTCACGCGTGCGATTCGCGCCGGCGTGAGGCGAACGGATCTCTTGGCGGAGTAGTTCGTGGCGAAATCGTTCACCCATCTGCATGTGCACACCGAGTACTCGATGCTCGACGGTGCGTCGCGGATCGGCGAGGTCGTCGGGGCCGCGGCCGCGGACGGCCAACCCGCCATCGGCATCACGGACCACGGGAACATGTACGGCGTCCTTCCGATGTACCAGGCGGCCCGGGACGCCGGCATCGTGCCGATCATCGGTACCGAGTTCTACCAAGCGTTCGAGGCGCGCACCGAGCGTCCCGTTCGGCGCGGGAGCAAGGTCGACGACTCCGGTGGTGAAGTGGAAGGCGGTCGCAAGGCCTACTACCACCTCACCGCGCTGGCCGAGAATCAGACCGGGTACCGCAACCTGATCCAGCTGTCGAGCCGAGCCTTTCTCGAGGGCTATTACCAAAAGCCCAAGGTGGACTGGGAGCTCCTTGAGACCCACCACGAAGGCATCATCGCCACCACCGGCTGCCTCGGTGGCCACGTGCTCCAACGGCTGCTCAACGGCGACGAGCCGGGCGCGTTGGCCGCCGCGGCTCGCCTCCAGGACATCTTCGGGAAGGACAACCTCTTCGTCGAGGTCCAGGACCACGGGATCCCCGAGCAGCTCGCCACGAACCCGAAGTTGGTGGAGATCGCCCGCGCCATCGGTGCTCCACTCCTCGCGACGAACGACAGCCACTACACCGAGCAGGGCGATGCCGTCGCGCACGACGCCCTGCTCTGCGTGCAGACCAACGCCAAGATCCACGAGACGAACCGCTTCAAGTTCCACGGTGACCAGCACTATCTGAAGACCGCGGCCGAGATGCGGGACCTCTTCTCCGAGATCCCCGAGGCGTGTGACAACACGCTCTGGGTCGCTGAGCGCGCCAACGTCGAGATCGACTTCGGCCAGCCGGTGTTGCCGAGCTTCCCGGTCCCCGAGGGAATGAACGAAGAGCGCTACCTCCGTCAGCTCACCTACGAAGGCGCGGCGAAGCTCTACGGCGAGCAGCTGGCCCCGCACGTGCGCGAACGCATCGAGCACGAGCTGGATGTCATCGAGTCGATGGGCTTCTCGGCGTACTTCCTCGTGGTGTGGGACCTGGTGCGCTACGCCCGGTCGCAGAAGATTCGCGTCGGTCCGGGGCGCGGCAGCGCGGCGGGATCGTGTGTGGCGTACTGCCTGCGCATCGTGGACATCGACCCGATCAAATACGACCTGCTCTTCGAGCGGTTCCTCAACCCGGGCCGCAAGCAGATGCCCGACATCGACATGGACTTCGACTCTCGGTATCGCGGCGACATGATCAAGTACGCCGCGGCCACGTACGGCTCGGACCACGTCGCGCAGATCATCACGTTCTCCACGATCAAGGCGCGTGCCGCGGTGCGAGACGCGGCGCGGGTGTTGGACTACCCGTACATCGTCGGCGACAAGATCGCCAAGCTGATGCCTCCGCTCATCATGGGTCGGGACACGCCGTTGTATGCGTGCCTGGAACCGCATCCGAAGTTCGGCGACGGCTACAAGATGGCCTCCGAACTCCGGGAGCTGTACTCCACGGACAAAGAGGCCAAGGACGTCATCGACGTCGCGCGCGGCCTCGAAGGGTTGCGGCGCGGCGACGGTATCCACGCCGCCGCAGTGGTGATCACGCGCGAGCCGCTCACCGAGTATCTGCCGATTCAGCGCAAGCCCGAGCCCGGGACGCCGATCGAGGACGCGCCGGTCGTCACTCAGTACGAGATGCACGGGGTCGAAGACCTCGGGCTCCTCAAGATGGACTTCCTCGGCCTGCGCAACTTGGATGTCATGGAGATCACCCTCGATCTCGTCGAGCACGGCACCGGCGTCCGGCCCGATATCGACGCGGTGGACATCGACGACGGCCCCACGTTCGAGCTCTTACGCAAGGGCGACACGATCGGGGTCTTCCAGCTGGAGGGCGGCCCGATGCGTGCGCTCATCCGATCCTTAGAACCGAGCTCGTTCGAAGACGTGGCCGCGTTGGTCGCCCTGTACCGGCCTGGCCCGATGGCCGCGAACATGCACACGGACTACGCCGACCGCAAGAACGGCCGGAAGCCGGTGGTCTATGACCACGCCGACCTCGAGGAGATTCTCGGACCTACCTTCGGCCTGATGATCTACCAAGAGCAGCTGATGCGCGTGAGCCAGAAGCTCGCCGGTTACTCGCTCGAAGAAGCAGACAACCTGCGGAAGGCCACCGGGAAGAAGGACCGCGTCCTGATCGCGAAGGAACGCGCGAAGTTCGTCGACGGGTGTGAGACGCAAGGGTACGGACGCGAGTTCGGCGAGAAGATGTTCGACATCATCGAGCCCTTTGCGGACTACTCGTTCAACAAGAGTCACTCCGTCGGCTACGGCTTCGTCGCCTACCAAACGGCGTACCTCAAGGCGAACTACCCGCGCGAATATCTGGCCGCGTTGCTCACGAGCGTCAAGGGCGACAAGGACAAGTCCGCGATCTACCTGAACGAGTGTCGACAGCTCGAGATTCCGGTGCTGGTCCCGGACGTCAACGAATCCGAGATGGACTTCGCGGTCGTGCATCCCCTCGGTGACGATGGCGAACCGACTCCCGGATCGGTGCGCTTCGGACTCTCCGCCGTCCGCAACGTGGGCGAGGGTGTGGTCGCCAAGATCATCGAGGCGCGCCGCGAGACCGGTCCGTTCACGGACTTCTACGACTTCTGCGAGCGGGTCGAGACGACGGCACTGAACAAGCGGACCATCGAGTCGCTGGTGAAGTCCGGCGCGTTCGATTCGCTCGGCCATCCGCGCCAAGGTCTCGGTCTCGTGTTCGAGTCCATCATCGAAGAGGTGTTGCGGCGGCGCAGCAAAGAGGCCGAAGGGCAGTTCGACCTCTTCTCCACGAGCGCCGTCGTCTCGGAGTCCGAGCGCGAGCACAGTCGTACCGCGATCCCGGAACAAGAGTTCGCGAAGACCCAGCGACTCGCGTTCGAGAAGGAGATGCTCGGCCTCTACGTGTCCGACCACCCGTTGATGGGTGCCGAGCGTGCGCTGCGGCGCCACACCGACGCCACACTCTCGGACCTCAAGGAGATGCGCGAGGGTGAACTGCGGACCGTCGGCGGTGTCGTCACCGCACTGACGAAGAAGTACACCAAGCGCGGTGACCTCATGGCCACGTTCGTGCTCGAAGATCTGAGCGCGGCCGTGGAGGTCATGGTGTTCCCGAAGACCATGGCCGCGTTCGGCGAGATGCTGAGCGAGGACGCCATCGTCTGCGTCAAGGGCCGCCTCGACGTGCGGGAGGACTCGCCGAAGATCATCGCCATGGAGATCACCCAGCCGGAACTGGTCCTCGACGGCGCGCCGCCGGTGCGGCTCCGAGTGAGGCCCGGCGCCCTCACTGACGCCAAGACCACCCGGCTCAAGGAGATCCTGAGCGAACACCCGGGTGAGTCGCAGGTGTTCGTGCACCTCGAGAGTCAGGCCAAGACCACGGTGCTCCAACTCGGCGACGAGTTCTGCGTCTCGGATCGCACCGGCCTCTTCGCCGAGCTGCGCGTCCTCCTCGGCCCCGACTGCATCCTGTAACGGGTTTTCCCGGGGCGGCACGAACACTGGATCGGCTCAATGGCCCGGGTCGCGCGCCGCGGTTTATGGGCCGGCGAGGTCCATGTCGGGGGGTTCGACATGTCGGTGTTCGAGGTCGGGGTGGTGGTGTTCGAGGGTGGGACACACTTCGGTGCCGTCGGGCCGGAAGACTCGGAACGTGATCTGGTCCCAGACGACCGGCCAGTCGGGATGTCGATGCAAGAAATGGTGATGTCGACTACACAACAACACGCCATTCGCGATGCTGGTCTCCCCACCATGTTCCCAATACTCCACGTGGTGGGTTTCACACCATCCTGGCGGGATCTCACATCCCGGCGCCTTGTCGGCTCGTCCGCTCGTGCTCCGACTGTCGACCGCGAGTGGGTCTCGCTCCCTCGCGGCTCGGCTCCGCTGCGCTACGCCTCGGGTCTGCGTACGTCGTCATTGAGCCTGACTGATCGTGCAATCACAC
>JANYJV010000034.1 GCA_025361725.1 Acidimicrobiia bacterium
GACTCAGGGCGTGCCGACTGGCGATAGGGCTGAGCGCCTCGAGCGCCGAACAGTGAGCGACCGGCAGCCACATCCTGAACCCCGACGAGCTCCGCGTCCGACCAGCCAAGGAGCCATGCATATGACGAACGTTCAACCGCGACGGTTCGGAGGGATCGATTGGGCGACCGACGACCACGCGGTCTGTGTCGTTGACGATGCCGGTGTCGTCGTCGACGAGTTCACCGTTGATCACTCCGCGGTCGGACTCGGACAGCTCTGCGCCCGACTCGCCAGTCTCGGTGCTCGTCGGATCGCGATCGAGCGACCAGACGGTCCGGTCGTCGACGTGTTGATGGACGCCGACTTCGACGTCGTGGTCGTCGTCTCCCGTTCCGTGAAGGCGTTCAGAGAGCGTTACGCGACCTCGGGATCCAAGTCGGACCGCGGCGACGCGTACGTCCTGGCTGATTGTCTGCGCACCGACGGACACCGGTGGCCGAGCCTCCAGCCCGACACGCCAGCAACAACAACATTGCGATCCCATGTCCGCGCTCGAGCCGATCTGGTCGTGACTCGCGTCGCGGTCACGAATCAGCTTCGTGCTCATCTCCTCATCAACTTTCCTGGAGCGGTCGGGTTGTTCTCCGACCTCGACGGGAAGACCTCACGTCGGTTCCTCCACCGCTTCACGACCGAGAACGACGCCGCGTGGCTCACCGAGAAACGCCTTGAGAACTGGCTGCGGTCCAACGGTTACAACATGAAGCGATCACGAGCCGCGCTCCTCGGCCATCTCCAGTCCGCGCCCCAGGGCACGACCGGCATCGATGCGACGGCCCGGACCAGCGTGACGCTCGCGTACCTCGACGTCGTCGAAGCGATCGTCGAACAGATCCACCAACTCGAAGTCCACATCGCCAGCCTCCTCGACCAACACCCAGACGCGCCCATCTTCCAGTCACTCCCCCGATGCGGAACCATCCGCGCCGCGACGCTCCTGGCCGAGATCGGCGACTGTCGAGCGAAGTTCCCCAACGCCGACTCCCTCGCGTGTCTCGCGGGCGTGGCGCCATCGACGCGGGCGTCTGGCCGTCAACGCTCGGTCTCGTTCCGCTGGGCGAGCAACACGCGACTCCGCAACGTGCTCTGCTCATTCGCAGGCGACTCCCGCAAGAGCAACGAGTGGGCCGCTCACCGCTACCAACAACTCCGAGCCGACGGGAAACGTCACCCTCATGCAGAACGCATCCTCGCCCGCACCTGGACCCAGATCATCTGGCGTTGCTGGCAAGACGACCAGCCCTACGACCCGGCCCGACACGCCGGCCTACAGAAACTCCGGGCCCTCGAGTTGACATAGGGCTACTCAGATCCGAAGCGCCGTGAAAGGGGGAGGTCAGGAGTCGAGTTTGAACGCCTTGATCGCGTTCTCGCGGAGGAACTTGGGCCAGACGTGGTCCTTGAACGGGACGTCCGGCAGTTCGGCGAAGATGCGGTCGTAGGTCAGGCCGGCGGGGAAGTAGCCGGACCAGATGATCTTGTCGGCGCCGCGCGTGTTCGCGTAGTTGACGATGTCCTCCGGGTAGTACTTCGGCGCGAACGCGGTGGTCGAGTAGTAGAGGTTCGGCCACTTCAACATCAGCTTCACGGCGAGGTCCGCCCACGGTTCCGCGCCATGACGCATCACGAAGCGCAGGTCCGGAAAGAACCAACACACTTCGTCGACGTGGGCCACATCTTGAGGTGCGAACGGGATGCGAGGTCCGGGCACACCGATGGTGGTGGCGAAGGTGACGTCGAGCTCCACGCATTTCGCGTAGATCGGATAGAACTTCTTGTCGTTTACCGCCACCTGCGGATACAGGCCGGCGGGAAATGCGCTGACGGACTTGAGGTCGTATTCGTCGGCCGTGCGTTGGATGCGCCGCACTGCCTCCATGCCCTGGTTCGGGTCCACGCCGATCCCGGCTGCGAAGCGCTCCGGGTAGTCCTTGACTGCCCGAGCACCGTTTCCACCGTCGTCGACGTTGGTGATCACCTTGGTGATGCCGTGGCGGTCCATCTCGCCGAGCAGGAACTCGACGGGGTCGCCGAGTTCGTCCGCTTCGATGTGGACTGGATCCTTGAACATGTACCCAGCGGGGAATTCCAGACCGCCCTCACCGGCCTTGCTCTCGGTGTCCCGAGTCTGCTTCCGGATGAACTCGTAGAACTTGAACATCTCCTCGCGTGACTTCGGGATGCCGGTGGCGGTGTCGATCACGCCACCGGCGTGCGCGGCTTCGTAGGCAGCGTTCATGTGGGCGGCTCCAGTTTGAGGATGCGTTCGGCGTTGGTGCGGAGGAACTTCGGCCAGACGTCGTCACGGAAACCCACGTTCGGCATCTCGGTGAAGATGCGCTCGAGGCTCAGGCCCATCGGGAAGTAGCCGCCGTAGATGAGCTTGTCCGCGCCGCGCGTGTTGGCGTAGTAGACGACGTCGGCGGGGTAGTGCTTCGGTGCGAAGCCCGACGTGGAGTAGTAGAGGTTCGGCCACTTCAGCATGAGTTTCACTGCGAGCTCGGTCCACGGTTCCGCGCCGTGGCGCATCACGAACTTCAGGTCAGGGAAGAACCAGCACACTTCGTCGATGTACTTGACGTGCTGGCAGTCCATCGGCACACGCGGGCCCGGCACCCCGGCGTTGACGAAGATCGGGATGTCGAGCTCCACGCACTTCGCGTACAGCGGGTAGTACTTCTTGTCGTTGATCGGCACCTGCGGGACGAACCCGGCCGGAAAGCTCTGCGCCGAGCGCACTCCGAGTTCCTTGACTGCGACCTCGAGGTCTCGAACCGCCTCCATCCCACGGTTCGGATCCACGTTGCAACTGCCGACGAAGCGATCCGGGTGGTCACGCAACGCCTGCTGCGCGACGGGGTTCGTGCCGACGTTGATCATCCCGCGTCCGATGTTGAACCGGTCCATCTCGGCGAGGAGCAGCGCGACCGGATCGCTGATGTCGCCGTAGTCCGGGACGTCTTTGAACATGTACTGCGCGGGAAACGCGAACTGCTCACGAGCTTCTTTGTCGAGGATGCCCGCATTGATCTGCGCGTAGTGCTTCGTCTTGCGTTCCTCTGCCGATGCAGGCATGCCGATCATCGTGTCGAGCACGCCTGCGCGCCACGCATCGAAGTACGCGGCGTGTTCGCCGTCGCCGCTGGCGCCGGGGTCGACGGCCGTGGCTTCAGGCATCGAGCTTGAACACCCGCATGGCGTTCTCGCGCAGGAACTTCGGCCAGACGTGGTCGCGGAACGGCACGTCGGGCATGTCGGTCCAGATGCGGTCGAGGCTCAGACCCATCGGGAAGTAGCCGGCGTACATCACCTTGTCGGCGCCGCGCGTGTTGGCGTAGTTGATGACGTCCTTGGGGTAGTACTTCGGCGCGAACGCAGACGTCGAGTAGTACAGGTTCGGCCACTTGAGCATGAGCTTGACCGCGAGGTCGGCCCAGGGCTCGCAGCCGTGGCGGGTGACGAACTTGAGGTCCGGGAAGAACCAGCACACTTCGTCGATCAGCGCGACGTCCTGACACGCGAACGGCACGCGTGGCCCGGGAATGCCGGCGCAGACACAGATCGGGATGTCGAGCTCCACGCACTTCGAATAGAGCGGGTAGAACTTCTTGTCGTTGATCGGAACCTGCGGCGACATGCCCGCCGGGAACGCCGTCGCGGCCTTGACTCCGAGCTCCTTGACCGCAGCTTCGAGCTCCCGCACGCTCTCCATGCCCCGGTTCGGGTCCACTTCGAAGCTGCCGAAGAACCGGTCCGGATGCTCTTTGATGGTCTTCTGGGTCTCCTCGTTGTGGAACGAGTTGCCGAGCATGGCCATCGCAATGCCGTGGCGATCCATCTCGGACAGCACGTAGGCGACCGGGTCGTCCATGTGCTCCTCGAAGTGGGGCACGTGCTTGAACATGTACTGGGCGGGAAACTCGAACTCTTCGCGGCTCTCACGGTCCAGCAGGTTCTTCTGGAGGAAGTCGTACCAACGGCGCGGATCGCCCGTCGGGATGCCGAGCATGAGGTCGATGGCACCGATCTCGTTGATGGCGATGTCGTTGCTGGAAGTGTTCACCGACCCGAACCTACCGCCACACCTGACGGGTCGTCAGATCGGATGTTTCGCCCCGTTTGCTCCGACGGCATCGACGAATCAGCGACATCGAGGACCTTTGGCCCTACGAGATCGGCCACGACCTTCTTAGGTTCCCCACTGTTGTTTCCAATGGATTGAGGGTGGTCGGTGTGCGACGGAATTTGATGCTTGCGGTGGCACTGGTGTTCGGAGTGGCGCTCGTGGGGTGTGGGTCGAGTTCGTCGAGCAGCGGCTCGACGACAACGCCGAAGGACACGAGCGGCGGTGTGAGTACCGGTACCGCAACCGGAACGCCGGTCGCGGTCGAACTCGGTGACACCACCGGCACGAACGGGCCCATGACCCTGACTCTGAGCCAGGCGTCGGTGCCGGCGGGCAAGATCACGTTCACGGTGAAGAACACCGGAACGATCAAGCACGAGATGGTCGTGCTCAAGGCCACGACCACCGAGCTGGTCGTCGGCGCGGACGGCAAGGTCAGCGAAGACGCGACCGCCGGCGAGGTCGGTGAGGTCGAGATCGGAAAATCCAAGGCCGGTTCGCTCACGCTCAAAGCCGGGACGTACGAGGTCGTCTGCAACATCAAGGACCACTACGGCCTCGGGATGCACGCCACGTTGACGGTCACCTGATTCGAGGCCTGCCCGGAATGTCCGTTCGGAAGTCGCCGTGCGGACATTCTCGGCCGAGCGTGGAAGGGGCACGGTGAAGGAACTCATCGACGCCGACGACTCGGCACCGGCCGAGATCGGATGGCCGAGAGCGATCATCACGGCCGTACTGGTCGTGTTGATCGGTGTCGCCCTGCTCGCGTACGGCACCAACGCGCTGCTGACGAAGCTCACGAGCCTTGACCGCAGCCAACGCGTCGGTGTGAGTACCGCATACTTCGTTGTCGTCTTCGCCGCGATCGCGTACGGACTTCGGCGGCTGCAACGGCGCGGGTCCATCTGATGCCAATCGGTGAACCCGACGCACGCTGGCTCTGGGAAAACGAACCGTGTCGGGCGGCGTGTCCGGTCCACACCGACGCAGGTGGCTACGTCACCGCGATCGCGGAGGGCCGTTACCGCGACGCCTACCTCATCGCTCGCCGACCCAACCCGTTTCCTTCGATCTGTGCTCGAGTGTGCGCGGCACCGTGCGAAGCGGCGTGCCGGCGCGGAACCGTCGACGCCCCGGTCGCGATCCGCGCGCTCAAGCGCTTCGTCACCGAGAAGTTCGGCGTCGAGAGCTTTTCGACGAGCGCGATCTGGCACGAAGCGCACGGCCCCGTTCCACCGGCCGATGGTCCGTGGGTCGGGATCGTCGGCGGGGGGCCCGCGGGCCTGGCGGCGGCATGCGATCTGCGCCTGGCCGGCCACCGCGTGACGATCTACGAAGCGGCGCGCCAGCTCGGCGGGATGATGGTCCTCGGGATCCCCGAGTATCGGTTGCCGCGCGGGCTGATTGCTCGCGAGATCGAGGCGATTCTCGAGCTCGGGATCGAGGTGCGGACCGACTTCCGGGTCGGGATCGACGAGTCGTTCTCCACCCTCGTCGATCGCCACGATTCGATTTTCCTCGCCGTTGGTACCGGCTGCGCGCGCGACCTCGCGTTGCCCGGCCACGAACTCGACGGCGTGTTCCGCGCCGTGGAGTACCTGCTGAATGTGAATCAGGGCTTCCACGTGGAGGTCGGCGATCGCGTGGTCGTGGTCGGCGGCGGCAACGTTGCCTTCGACGCAGCTCGCACGGCGCTCCGCGCGGCCGCCGGTGAGAACGTCGACGCCGAGCCGGCGCCGACGCGCGGTTCCGACGCCGACGCGCGTCGAGGCATGACGACCACCCTCGATGTCGCCCGAAGTGCTGTCCGCGCCGGAGCGAGTGTCGTCACGGTGGTGGCGCTGGAGTCGCCTGACGAGATTCCTGCCGACCCCGAGGAGATCGCCGAGGCCGAGGCAGAAGGAATTCGGATCCTCTACCGGCGCGGTCCCCACCGGTTCGTCGGGGAGGGCCGGGTCACCGGTTTGGAAACGATCGACGTCGAGTCCGTGTTCGACGCCACGGGTCGGTTCGCACCGACCTTCGTTCCCGACACCGAGTCCACCATTCCAGCTGACTCCATCATCCTCGCCGTCGGTCAGGCGGCCGATCTCGACCTCTTGGACGGCGGCCCGACACTGGAGCGGACACCGAACGGCGGTCTGCGCATCGATGACGCCACGCTCCAAACGTCCGATCCGCGGATCTGGGCGGGGGGTGATGTCGCGCGTGGGCCGCGCAACCTGATCGACGCGATCGCCGACGGTCGTCGTGCCGCGGCGTCGATCATCGCAACGTCGGGTCAGCGACCCGCTCCGGCGCCCGAGATGCATCTCGAACTCCGGCCCGGATACCAACGCATCGATTCGGGGTACGACGCCATTGCGCGCCGACCGGTTCCGACGGTGGCAAGTGAGCGCCGGATCGGCTTCGCCGAGGTCGAGGTGGGCTACGACGAAGCCGACGCGCGGCTTGAGGCGTTGCGGTGTCTTCGTTGCTTCGACAACGTGATGCTCTCGCCCGAACTCTGCATTCTGTGCGGCCTGTGCGTCGACGTGTGTCCCACCGATTGCATTGTGATCGCCCGGGCCGACAGCGCCGGGCTCGGTCTCGCGTCGCAGTCCGCGCTGTTGCTCGACGAAGACCTCTGCATCCGCTGCGGGCTCTGTGTCAACCGATGTCCGCCGGGCGCGCTCTCGATGGTCTTCGCGAAGGAGGTCGGCAATGTCTGACCAGGACGTGCTTGAGTCCAACGAGGGGGTCGGTGTCGACGAGCCGGGCTTGTCGGGCCGCCTGCACCGGAGCCAGGTGTGGCGCTCGATGTTCCGCCACCCGCAGCAAGACACGCCACGAGGGCGGGCACTCCAGGGTTTCAGCAACTTCTTCCTCCACGTGTACCCGGTGAAGATTCCGCGGCGCGTGCTGCGCAACCGCTATTCGTGGCGACTCGGTTTCATCTCCGGCGTGCTCTTCCTGATCTTGCTCATCACCGGCCTCTATCTGATGTTCGTCTACACCCCGTCGGTGGGTGCGGCGTACGGCGACATGCAGCGGCTCAAGACCGGAGTTGGGTTCGGGCAGCTGATCCGGAACGTGCACCGGTGGTCGGCGCACCTCATGGTGCTCGTCGTCTTCCTGCACATGGTGCGCGTCTTCTACGCCGGCGCGTACAAGCACCCACGCGAGTTCAACTGGGTGTTCGGAATCATGCTGTTGTTGTTGACGCTCGCGTTCTCCTTCACCGGCTATCTCCTGCCGTGGGATCAGCTCGCGTACTGGGCGGTGACCGTCGGGACCAACCTCGTGAAGTACGTCCCCTTGATCGGTAATCCGACGCAGAACCTGCTGATCGGCGGCGATCAGATCGGGCAGAGCACATTGCTGCGGTTCTACGCCTTGCACGTCGCCGTGCTCCCCGCCGCGCTCGTCATGATCCTCGGGATCCACATCTGGCGCGTTCGGAAGGACGGCTTCGCGGTGCGGCGCAGCAACGTAGGTGCCTTCGAGGAGGATGCGGTCGCTCAGCCGGCCGCGGCGGCGCCGGCCCACGCCGCGCCCGAGTTGTACGGCGGACGAGTGCGCCTCCTCGGTGTGGTGGACCGCGAATCGATCACGGCCGAGGCGCGTCCCGTCGACGACACCGTGTTTACGTGGCCCCATCTCGTGGTGCGCCACGTGGTGGTTGCGCTCGGCACCGCGGCGGTGGTCCTCGCGCTCGGGGTCGCATTCTCGGCGCCGCTGCGGGGGCTCGCGAATCCCAACGTCACGCCCGAGCCGGCGAAAGCGCCGTGGTACTTCGCCGGGCTCCAAGAGTTGCTGTCGCGCTTCGACCCACTGGTGGCCGGGATCCTGATCCCCGCCGCCGCCGTCATGGCGTTCGTGTTCCTGCCGTACCTCGATCGCAATCCGGCAACCGAGGCGCGTAACCGCAAGGTCGCGGTCACGTTGTTTTCCATCCTGCTGAGCCTGGCGGTGGTGCTGACGGTGGTCGGCACGTTCTTCCGGGGGCCGGGATGGCAATGGATTCCGCCGTGGGACCACTGGTACGTCGAGCTCTGAGGAGGCACATGAAGAACGAACCGTCGAGACGACAAGTTCTCCGAGCCGGATGGAAGCTCGGTGGCGGATTGTTGGCCGGTGCCGCTGGCTACACCGCGTACGAAGCGTTGAGTCCGTTGAGCACCGGGGCCGTAGGTGGGCGAATCGAAGTCGGGACACCGGAGAACTTCGCCAGTGGCTCGTCGACCTATTTCGCCGAAGGGCGTTTCTACGTGGTGAACGCCGGCGATCACTACTTCGCGCTGTCGCAGAAGTGCCCGCACCTCGGGTGCAAGGTCCCGTTCTGCGAGAGTTCCGGACGCTTCGAGTGCGCGTGTCACGGTTCGGTGTTCGACCTCGCCGGTGAATACGTCCAGGGTCCGTCGCCGCGTGGAATGGACCGGTACTTCATGAAGGTCGACGGCGGAAATCTCGTCGTGGACACGGGCGTGTTGGTGGCAGGCCCCGATCGGGGGACGAAGACCAACTTCACCCCGGCCAAGGGACCCAGCTGTCTGGGGAAGGGGTGAGCGATGCCTCGTGACGCACCGACGCCACCGCCGTTCGAACCCGTGGCGCTCCAGCGGAGTCTCGAGCGATACATGGTGTGGGGCCTGGTCTTCATGCTGGCGTTGGTCGCGGGTTTCGTCGCGTACCGCGTCCGCGAACCGGGTTTGCGCAAAGAGGCGTTGCGATCGCAGACCGCGTCGTACACCGCGGTCGGACGCACGCTGTACCGCGCGAGCTGCGCGGAGTGTCATGGGAAGCGGGCCGAGGGTGGGAGCGGGCCGACGTTGAACGCGAAGGAGTTCCTGAAGGCCACGACCGACGCGCAAATGCAGCTGCTCATCTCGGGCGGAGTTTCGGGCAGCGACATGCCGGCGTGGAACCTCGACTACGGCGGCACGATGACCGACGAGCAAGTGCGACAGATCGTCACCTTCCTGCGCGGACTCGAGCCGAATGCACCGAGCGTGCCGGGCTGGCGAAAGGGCAAGGCCCCCGGCTGAGCCCGCCGCTCAACCGCCCTGGGTCACGACGCCGCCAGGAGGAAGGCGTGGGCGATCGGGGCGGCTACTCGGCCGCCGACACCGCCGCCTTCGACGACCACCGCGAACGCGAGGTCGTTGCGGAAGCCGATGAACCAGGCGTGAGTTTTGGGCGGGACGTCGGTACCGAACTCCGCGGTGCCGGTCTTGCCGGCGATGGGCTGGCCCGGAATCGCCGCCGCCGTTCCCGTTCCGTTCTGCACGACTCCGGCCATGAGTGCGCGCAAGGGATCGGCGACGATCGGTGCGAGCGCGGGGATCGGGGTGGCAGCTGAGCCAGGCGCGGGCGCCGGGTCGGTGACAAGTGAAGGTGGATGCCACGTCCCGGCTGTGACCGTCCCGGCGACCCCGGCCATGGTGAGCGGGCTGGCGGTGACCCGCCCCTGACCGATCGCGGCGGCGACGCGCTCGGTGGCGTCCTTCGGCGTTGGGAACGACCCACCCTTCGCCGAGATGCCGATCTGCGGGACGGCGTCGAACCCGAACTCACGAGCGGCGGCGCCGAGCGCCTCGGGCGGGAGGTTCTGGGCCAGGCCGATGAACGCGGTATTGCACGAGATGGCGAACGCACGCGAGAACGGGAGTGTCGGTTCGGCCTCACCCTCGAAGTTCTGAAACTTTCGGCCGTTGACGGTGATAGTGGGAGGGCACGTCGCGCTGGTGTCTGGCGTGGTGCCATGTTCGAGGAGTGCGGCCGAGGTCACGACCTTGAACGTCGAGCCCGGCGGATACGCACCGTCGAGGGCGCGATCGAATGCCTCCGTCACCGGCGTGCTCACGACGGCGCGCACGGCACCGTCGGAGGGGCGGATCGCGACGAGCGCGGCCGGACTCGCAAGACCGACCGCAGCTTCGGCCGCTCGTTGCGTTGGAAGATCGAGCGTGGTTTGTACGGCTTGGGGAGCAACGCCATCGACCGATGCGAGGTGACGCGCGGGCGCGCCTTTCGCGTCGACGAGATCGATCGAGTGCGACGCGGTCCCTGCAAGGCGCGTTTCGTATCGACGCTCGAGGCCGTCGAGACCCACGACGTCACCAGTGACGTAACTCTTCCCGAGTTCCTTGAGCAGGTCAGCAGTGGCGGCGCCGACGTGACCGACCACGTGCGCGCCGAGCTGGGGCGTCGCGGCCGCGCGCCGCGCGGCGGTGCGGAAGCTCACGCCGACCAAGGGGTAGATGACTGGCTTGATCGGCTGGTACTGCGCGTCGGCGATCGTGGCGATCTCGACGAAGTAGTCCGGCTGTACGCCCGGAGCATCGATCTTCTGGGCGATGGCCTCGGCCGTGAGCGGCGGCAGGTTCGCGGCCAAGGTCTGGAGGGTGCCGACGCGATCGGACAAACGGCGCGGCTCGATGCCGATGGTGACGAACGGGCCGTCGACGGTCAACGGCGTGCCCTCGGATCCGAGGATCGGCGCGCGGGTGGCGAGGGTGCGGGACGTCGCGAACTTCGTCGTCGACGTGAGAAGTGGGTGGACCGCGGTACGACTCCAGACGACTCGCCACCCGGTGCTCGAGTGCCGGAGCGGGAGCGCGCCGCGGTACTTCCAGGTCTGACCGCTCTTGAACTTGAATGCGGCTTCGAATCGCGCGGTAGCGATGGTGGCGCCCTTCGAGAGTCGGAGAAGGCGAATCGAACTCGGCCATGAACCGAACGCGTCGTGTTGCTGGAGGTACGCGTCGGCGATCGTTGGTGTGGGCGAGATCGCAAGGCGGTTCATCGCGCCGGTGTTCCCACGACCCCAAGCCTGGAGAAACTGGTCGACGGTTGCGCGGGGACTGACGACCGAGTCTCCGGAGCCGAGGAGCGTCACCGCGAGTACGCCGCCTCCGATCGCCGCGGCGGCGATCACCGCGGCCACGATCCCGATGGTTCGCCGGGAAAGGTTCTTCATGGGGGTCCCTGCCTTCGACGGGTGCGGCGACGGTAGCCTCCGCGATTGTGGACGACGGGCCGGAGTGGGGGCACGCAACCGAGTTCGGCGACATCGCAGGTCAGGTCGCCATCGTCGGAATCGGTGAGACGGCGTACACCAGGGCTTCCGGTCGCAGCGCCCGTGAGATCGGTGCCGAGGCCGCCGAACGAGCGATCACGGATTGCGGACTCGCGCCCGGAGACATCGACGGCCTCACGTACAGCGCGGCGTTCGCGGACTTCGACGTCGCCGCGTTCCACGACCACTTCGGCACCAGTCACGAAATGTGGTCGTCGCCGTGGGGCGGCGGGATGAGTTGGGCCGGGACCGCGCCGTATCTCGCCGCGAAGGCCATCGAACGAGGCGACGCGCGTCACGTGCTCAACGTCTTCCCGGTCGCGTGGGCGAGCCAGCGGGGCGGAATGACCGGCGGACCGGGTGAGGTCCACGCCAGTCAGTCGTTGAAGCAGAACCTCGAGGTTCCGTTCGGCTGGTTCCCACAGCCGGTCTATTTCGCCACGATCATGCGACGACACATGATCGAGTTCGGCACGAAGCCCGAGCACTTCGGTGCGGTCGCGGTCGCGGCGCGTTGGAACGCAAATAGGAACCCGGACGCGGTCATGCACGGCAAGAAGATGGACCTCGACGACTACGCAGCCGCACCGATGCTCGCCGAACCGTTGCGCCTGTTCGACTCGTGTCTCATCTCCGACGGTGGCGCGGCCTACGTCACGGCCTCCTTGGACCGAGCGCGTGACCTTCCGCACCCGCCAGTCGTCGTGCAGGGTGTGGGCGAGGGCATCTCGGGCAGCGGACAGCACTGGAGCCAGCAGCGCCCGTTCACGAGTACGCCCCAGGTGTTCAGTGCGCCGTTGGCGTTCACGATGGCGGGCCTGACGCCGAGGGATGTCGACGTGCTCGCGGTCTACGACCCGTTCACCGTCGTCACGATCATGCAGATCGAGGACATGGGGTTCTGCCGCAAGGGCGAGGGCGGCCCGTTCGTGGAGGAGGTCAGTCTGTGGTGGAACGGTGAGGGGCTGCCGTGCAACACCCACGGGGGGCTGCTGTCTCACGCGTACGTTCTAGGAATCGCCCATGTCGTCGAACTGGTGAAGCAGCTCCGCGAGACCGCGTCCGCGCAGGTGTACGACTGCGAGGTCGGGGTGTACGGCGGCTACACCGGGATGCACGCGAGCACGTTGGTCCTGACGGTGGACCGGTAGCCGTGGCGATCACGCGGGCGGACTTCCCGCTTCCCGATGTGTCCGACGATCTGGTCGCCGGGTACTTCTTCGGCGCCGCGGCGGGTGAGGTGCGCATTCCGCGGTGTTCGGCGTGTGACCGATGGTGTTGGTATCCCGAGGCGGCGTGCCCAGGGTGCGGCGGCGAGTTGGTCTGGACTGCGACGACTGGTCGCGCAACGTTGTTTTCGTGGGCGGTGGTCTGGCGCGCGTTCCTCCCCGCCTTCGCCGATATCGTCCCGTTTGTGACCGCGCTCGTGGCGTTGGAGGAGGAGCCGAGTATTCGATTGGTGACCATGATCATCGACGTCTCGTCCGAGTCCCTCGTGGCCGACATGCCGGTCGAGGCAGTGTTCCGTCCCCTGCGATTCCCAACCGTCCCCGACCGCGAAGTGATCGTCCCGATGTTCCGACCGATCGAAGCGGTGTCGTGAGCGACGAGTCGCGTCCAGCCGGCTGGTATCCGGATCCGTGGGGCGGCGACGGGGAACAGCGGTACTACGACGGCGACGGATGGCAGCGCAACGACACGCCGACCACTGATCCTCGCGGCTCCCGTCGGCGTCGACCTCGCCGGTGGCTCTCGGTCGTGTTGACCGTTGCGGTCGTCGCCGGGATCTCCGTTGCCGCGGCGTCGGGTTGGTTCCGGTCCGAACCAACGTCGTCCTCGGTTCATCGACTGCGATTCCCTACCGTCGATCGTCGAGGATCGAAGACATCGCCGAAGGTCGCTCACATCAGATCACGTTCGTACGGACGGGGTGATTGCGTGACCTGGCCCCAGCGCGGTCAGCCGCTTGTCGACTCCACGGTCGTGGATTGCGCGACCCCACACCTCATGGAGGTCGTCGCCGCGGTTGCGCTCACCGGTATGCACGGTGCGTATCCCTGCGCGGAGGCGTGGCGGCTCATCGACGCGAGCCAATGCGGTCCTGTCGTCGAGCGGTACCTCGGCGGCCCGATCGATCCGTACGGCAAGTACTACGCCGGGTCGATCTCGCCGATCAAAGATGGATGGGACCAGGGCGACCGCGACATCTGGTGCGGCATCTCCGCGACCGGTGAGATTGCGGGGACCGCCGCCGCGCTCCCTCCGATGCTCGGTCGAGTTCGGGCGCAGGACCAGGAGCGGGTCCTGGCACCGGGGACGTGCATCGGAGGGCCGACCGTCGCGGATGGTGTCGAGTTGGACTGTGCGCTCCCGCATCTGTTCGAGGTCACCGGCACGGTGGATCTGGGCGGGCAAGGGTTGGTGTCGCCGACGATCGATGTGATCCGCAGTGCCGCAGCACAACCGTGCAGTCAGGTGTCAACCGCGTTTCTCGGCCGCTCGCTTCCGGCGACGTTGGAGTCCGGTTCGCTCGGCGTACCGCCCGAGACGTGGGCGGCCGGTGGGCGGCTCGCCGAGTGTGTGATCGGGCAGCCCTCCGCGAGCGGGTGGGTTCCGGTGGCCGGGACGCGCAAGGCCGGCCAGTGATCTACGACGGGCTGCGGGTGCTGGACGCGACGCACGGGATCGCGGGCGCCTACTGCTCTAAGTTGTTGACGGACTTGGGCGCGTCGGTGGTGGCGGTGGATGCGCTACCCGACGTGCGGCGGGAGTTGTTCACGTACCTCCGCACGTCGCAGGTGGTCGGCGGTGGATCGGTCGAGGACTGGTGGCAGGGTGCCGACATTGTGCTCGGTGGGTTGGCGGTGTTGGACGACTCCCGGCTGGGCCCGTTGGTTCGGGTTTCGATCTCGACGTTCGGTGCGGGAGGGCCGGACTCCGGCCTCGAACTCCCGGAGCAGGTCCTGCAAGCACGCTCGGGTGCCTTGTCCACGCACGGCCACCTGACGGACGCGCCGCTGACCGTCGCCGGTGACTTAGGGGAGTACGTGACCGGCGCGTTCGCCGCATTGGGCGCGGCCACCGCCTGGTACCGAGCGTCGCGCACCGCTGTGGCGGAGACCGTCGACGTCTCGATGTTGGAAGCGATGCTGCTCACGCTCTCCACGGTGCCGACCCTCATGGCTCGGTTCCCGGGTGGACGCAAGGCCAACTTCCGGTTCGTGATGATCCCTGGGAACGAACCGTGCGCAGACGGCAACTACGTGGGCATCACGACGGTGACGATTCCGCAGTGGCTCGCGCTGTTGAAGGCGATCGGACGTGAGGATCTCTGCGCGGACGACGAACTCATTTCGTTCCTCGGCCGGTTCATGCGCGCGGATGAGGTGCACGGGATTTTGCAGGAGTTCACGATGCGCCATACGGCCGCGGAAGTCGTCGACGTGTGTGCGGCGGTGCGGGTGCCGGCTGCGATCGTCGGCAACGGCGCGCTCCTGCCCGAGTTCGAACAACCGCGAGTGCGCGGAACGTTCGTGACCCAGCCGGGCGAGTCCTGGATCCGCCCTCGAGCCCCGTTCCGCTTCTCCGCCGTCACCGACCGCGCCCTCACTCCGCCGACGTCTGTCCTCGCCGACCCCGGTGTCGACCCCGACTTTCGCCCCGCCCGCCCCGACTTTCGCGCGATTTGGGGGTCTCCACGCCCCCAAAGTGCACAGAAGTCGGGGGATGGGCTGGGCGAACGACCGTTCGAGGGGTTGCGGGTGGTGGACTTCACGGCGTTCTGGTCGGGGCCGTTCTCGACGGCGTGGTTGTGTTCGATGGGCGCCGATGTGATCAAGGTGGAGTCGGTGCAGCGGCCCGACGGGCTCCGCTTCAACGCGACGGTCCGGCCGAAGGACGACCCGCGATTCTACGAGATGTCGGCACTGTGGCACTCGACGAACCTCGGCAAGCGGGGGATCACCCTCGACCTCGGGAGCCCGGACGGACTCGCGCTGGCGAAGCGGTTGATCGAGACCGCCGATGTTGTCACCGAGAACTTCACGCCGACGGTGATCGAGGGCTTCGGTCTGGCGTACGACGACGTGCGCGCGCTGAACCCGTCGGTGGTGATGTTGCGGCTGCCGGCATTCGGACTCGACGGACCGTGGCGTGACCGCGGCGGCTTTGCGCAGACGATGGAGCAGATCACGGGCATGGCGTGGCTGACTGGGTACGAGGGTGGGCCGCCGATCATCCCGGGTGGTGTCGTGGACCCGATGGTGGGAACGCATACTGCGCTCGCGCTGGTGGTGGCGTTGGAACATCGGGAGCGCACCGGTGAGGGTCAACTCGTCGAGATGGCCATGATCGAAGTGGCGTCCGCAGTCACGGCCGAGCAGGTGATCGACTTCTCCGCGCATGGTGTGCTTCGCGACCGACGCGGCGCTCATGGCGTCTACGCGTGCGACGGGCAGGACGCGTGGGTGGCGGTCGACGAAGCGTCGGACCCGATGACTGGCCTCGAGCGGGCCGCGTGGTGCGCGACGCGTTCATCTGCGGTCGCCGTCGTCGAGTTGTTGGGTGAGTCCATTCCGGCCGCCGCGGTCGTCCCGGCGTACGCCACCCTCGACGACCGCCAGCTGCGCGCTCGGGACTTCTTCCAAGTGTTGGATCATCCGGATGTCGGAACCCAGGAGTACCCGGGGTGGCCGATGCGCATGTCGGGTGGACCGCAGCACGCGTGGCGCGGTCCGTGTCCAACGCTCGGCCAACACACGGACGACGTGCTGCGCGAGATCGGTGTGTCCGACGACGAGTTGGTTCGGTTGCGCGCGGCCCACGTGATCGGCACTGAACCACTGGACTCGGGCCGCTAGGAAACCACGTTCAATGTCCTCCCCGCCACCGTATGGGTGGCTGCGGGGACATTGAACACGGTCGACGGAGTGATTACTGGCTCATGGTCCAGCCGCCGTTGGGGGAGAGGACCTGACCGGTCACGAACTTGGCTTCGTCCGACGCGAGATAGACGGCGGCCCAGGCGATGTCGTCGGCGTCACCCATGCGGCCCATCGGCGTCTGCATGGAGATGAGTGGCTTCATCGGACCGAGGGCATCGGTCATCGCGGTCTCGATCCAACCGGGGGCGATGGCGTTGACGCGGATGCCCTGGGCGACGAACTCGAGCGCGTGGGATCTGGTGAGGCCCAAGATGCCGGCCTTCGCCGCGCAGTACGCCGCCGCGCCCGCGCCACCGGAGGTCCCCATGATCGAACCGAGGTTGATGATCGTGCCGGCCTGCTGTGGTCCCATGATGCGCATCGCCTCGCGAGTGCAGAAGAATGTGCCGTCGAGGTGAACGGCGAGGACTCGGTGCCACTCGTCGTCGGTGGTGCGCAGCGTGACGTCGTTGAAGACCGACGGCGGGTTGCCGGCCATGGAGTCGGCCATCTGCGTCATCGTGATGTCGTAGCCCCGCTGTACTTCCTCGGGGCGGTCCTCCATACCGCTGATGCCGGCGTTGTTCACGAGGATGTCCAAACGTCCGTGGTTCGCCGCGACCTTCGCGAACACCTCGGTGACGGCGGCGCTGTCGGTCACGTCGAGGGCATACGCGTCGCCACCGAGTTCGTCGGCGAGCGTCCGGCAGTCCGCCTCGGACAGGTCCGTGATGATCGGCGTGGCACCTTCGTCGCGGAACCGACGCGCCATCTGCGCGCCGAGGCCTCGTGCCGCCCCGGTGATCAGGGCAACTTTGCCGGTCAATCGGCCATCGTTCGGAGTCATCGGCGGGAATCTACGGCGGCGCGGTCGGTGTTGCTCGGAACGCCGGTCGCGGTCGGACGGAAATCCGCGCGAGGTTGTCCCTGGTCAGCAGGGTGCGACGGCGTTATGTTGCCGTCATGAAGTCCGTCACCCGTGCTCTCCTAGCCGCGCTGGTCGTGGCCTTCGCCACGCTGGTGGTACTGCCAGGTTCGGCCCAGGCCGGTCCGCCGCATCCAGGGACCGACCTAGGGACGTTGGGTGGGAACTCCTCCGACGCGACCGCGATCAATGAGTCCGGAGTGGTGGTGGGGTGGGCCCAGACTGCTACGACCACGCATGCGTTCCGGTGGACGTCGGAGACAGGCATGGTGGACCTCGGGACGCTCGGTGGTTCCGGTTCGAACGCCGCCGACGTCAATGACGCCGGCGCCATCGCGGGCATCGCCAGCACCGCGACCGGCGACTCACACGCGTTCCGGTGGACGTCGGAATCCGGCATGGTCGACCTCGGGACCTTGGGCGGCACCACGTCGCGCGCACTCGAGATCAACGAAGCAGGTGCGGTGATCGGAACGTCGACGGTGGCCTCGGGTGCGACCCACGGCTTCTACTGGGACGCGACGAACGGAATGGTCGACATCAGCGCCGTCGGTCTGACCAATGTGGTGCCGAGCGCGGTCAACGAGCTCGGTGAGGTGGTCGGGACCGCCAGCACCCTCAGCTCGGAGAGCCACGCGTTCCACTGGGATCTCACCCACGGGCTCGTGGACATCGGAACCCTGGGTGGGCAGTTCAGCAGTGCCGTCGACGTCAACGAGAGCAGCGTCGTGGTCGGAATCTCTGATGCGGACCCAACGCTCGGAGTGAACTTCCAGGGGTATCGCTGGACGGCCGGGGGCGGAATGGTTGCGGTTGGACCGTTCAGTGCGGCGGCCGCAGTGAACGACGCCGGCGTAATGGCCGGCTGGAATTACACCGTGTCCAACTCGTCGGGCGACTCGGTGCGGGTCGACCCGACCACGGGCCTTTCCGCGGTTGGGCTCGACAATCTCAATGCTCCGACCAACAGCGCGGTCGACATCAACAGCTCGGGCACGATTCTCGGCGGCATTTGGCGAGCGTTTCTCGCCGCGCCGAATGGTGGGATCGAGTTCCTTACGGGCCCGAGTAACTACCTCACGCCTCACGACCTGAACAACGCCGGGCAGGCAGTCGGCTTCTGGGCCGACGGCCCCGAGCCCTGGTTCGGTGGCACCCAGCATGCGATGGTGTGGTCACCGACCGTCACCCGCTCAATCGCGGTCGCGGGCGCGTCCGTGGTCGAAGGCGACGGTGGCGTTCGCAGAGTGTCGACCACAATCACGCTGTCGTCGCCGGCCACTGCGGCCGTGTCGACGAAGTACCGCATCGTGCCGACAGGCTTTGGTGCTCCGGGCACCGCCGCATTGGACTCACTCGACTTCAGGGCGTCGGCTGCCGCCGGAACGGTGAAGTTCGCCGTGACGCCGAATGGTCTCACCCTGACATCAGCGACGATCACCGCCACGATCTTCGGTGATACCGAGGTCGAACCGGACGAGCACTTCGCGATCGTGTTGAGCAACGTGACGGGGCCTGCGACTCTGGCCACGAGCCAGGTGCCGATCACCATCCTGAACGACGACCCCGGTACCGGGACCCAGGTCAATGTCGGAGACGCCGGCATCTGGGAAGGCGACGCCGGGGTGACGAACACGAGCAAGGTCGCGCTCACGCTGCGGTCACCGTCGGCGACTGGTGTTTCGGTCCGAGTCACCGTCGCTTCGGGATCCGCCACCGCCGGGTCCGATTTCCGTGCGCGCTCGACCATCGTCAAGTTTCCCGCTGGTGTCACCACCATCTTGACCCCGGTGGTGGTGACGCCCGATGTCGCTGCCGAATCGGATGAGACCGTGATGGTGACGCTCTCGGCGCCAACTGGCGGTCTGACGATCGGACGGTCCGTCGGGACCGTGACCATCCTGAACGACGATTTGTAAGCCGCACCCGGTCCCACCTGGTTCGACCCCATTCGACCGCGTTCGACCTGACCGGAATCGCGAGCGTTAGCGTTCAGCGCCCAGTCTCGAGGAGTGACGCCGTGTACGAATGGTCCGAGGAACACACGATGATCCGTGAAGCGGTGCGGGATTTCGTGGAGAAGGAAGTCCGTCCGCAGCGCGAGGAGCTGGAGTTCGGCGACACCCCGCCGTACGACGTGATCCGCAAGCTCTACAAGACCTTCGGCATGGACGAGATGGCGCGCGCCTCGTTTGCCAAGCGCATCGCATCCGAGCAGCGAGCGAGCGAAGCAGCCACGGCCCATTCCAATGCGAGCGAGCGCGACCGGAGCGACGAGAAGCCGGTCGCGGCCGAGGCCGCGAAAGCGAGTGGACGCGACCAAGGAGGCGGCGGGGCTGGATTCATGCTGCTGCCGATCATCGAGTTGTGTCGCTGTTCGCCGGGTCTCGTGACGGCCATGGGAGTGAGCACGGGCCTCGCAGCCAGTACGATCATGAGCCGCGGCACCGTCGCGCAGAAGGAGCGGTGGGCGCTCGATCTCCTCACCTTCGACAAGGTCGGAGCCTGGGCCATCACCGAAGCCGATAGCGGCTCCGACGCATTCGGCCGAATGGCCGCCACGGCCAAGCGCGATGGTGACGAGTACCTCCTCAACGGTTCGAAGACGTTCATCACGAACGGTCCCTACGCCGACACCACCGTCTTCATCTGCAAGCTGGACGAAGGCAACCCGCCCGCTGAGCGCAAGATCCTGAGCTTCGTGCTGGAAAAAGGGATGCCCGGCTTCGAGCAGACCAAGCCGATGCGCAAGATGGGGATGCATTCCTCGCCGACGGGGATGTTGTTCCTCACCGACGTGCGGGTGGGCAAGGACCGTCTGCTCGGCGAGACCGAGGACGTCCCGTACCGTGAAGGCGCCAAGGAAGCGTTCTCGATCGAGCGCGTTGGTGTCGCAGCGATGAGTCTCGGCATCATCGAGCGGTGCCTCGAGCTGTCGCTCGAATACGCAAAGACGTGTGTCCGCTTCGGCAAGCCGATCGGGGAGCACCAGCTCATTCAAGAGAAGCTCGCGAAGATGGAGATGCACCGACTCAACGTCGAGAACATGGTATTCCGCTCGATCGAGAAGTCCTCGGCTGGTGCGGCGATGACCCTGTCCGAGGCGTCGGTGATGAAGCTGTACTCGGCCCGCGCCGCGATGGAAGTTGCGCTCGAGGCGGTGCAGCTCCACGGGGGCAACGGCTACATGGCCGAGTTCGAGGTCGAGCAGCTGGCCCGAGACGCCAAGGTCCTCCAGATCTACGCCGGTACCGACGAGATCCAGATCAGTCAGATCGCCCGCAACCTGCTCGCGTAACTGTTCCCACGCGCAGAACGCGCTGTTTTCGACGCGCTGGGCGCGCACAAAGGAGGCGGTGGGCGCTCAAGTCGTTCGGATGGTTGGGGGGTCGGGTGTAGAGTCATCGGACTTTCGGGCC
>JANYJV010000059.1 GCA_025361725.1 Acidimicrobiia bacterium
GGTCGGTATCGCCGCACCCGCACAGCTCAACGCCGGCCCAGGGTGCGAAACCAACCTGATCGGAACCGGTCCGTTCAAGTTGAAGAGCTTCGACCCGACCAGCGGCGACGTGAGCACGGTCAAGAACCCCGACTACTGGCGCAAGGGCCTCCCCTACCTCGACGGCCTGAACTTCAAGCCGAACGAGGAGAGCGCATCGCGCCTGACCGGTATCGCCGGCGGCGACATCGACCTCACGCACAGCAGCGGCGGCAAGGACCTCAACACCCTCAAGCGGGAAGCCCCGAAGGCGACGATCGTCGCCGAGCCGGATGGCCGGATGGAGATCTCGCACACGCTGATCAACGTGACCCGCCCGCCGCTCGACAACGTGGACGCTCGGAGGGCCGTTGCGCTGGCGGTCGACCGAAAGCGGCTCAACCAGTTGGCGAACGAGGGAACGAGTCGTCTGGCCGACCAGGTCTTCGACACGAAGGTCACCGGCTATCTGCCGAACCTGAAGTACCCAGCGCAGAACACCGTCGAGGCGAAGAAGCTGGTCGAGAAGTACAAGGCGGCCCACGGCGGTCAGTTCGCCTTCGAAATCCAGTCCACGTTCGACCAGTCGACCCAGGCCCTGTTCCAAGAGGTGAAGCGGCAGCTGGCCGCCGTCGGCGTCACGGTGAATCTGCCGAAGCCGGTCGACCAAGCCACGATCATCAGCAAGGCCATCGGGGGAGCCGTGGACAGTTTCGGTTGGCGCAACTATCCCGGCCAGGACCCGGACACGCTCTACGTCTGGTTCTACGGCAAATCGATCGTCAACTTCAACCACGTGGACGACCCGATCATCAACAAGGCGTTGGACGACGGCCGCACGAACCGCGACCCGGCCGTTCGCAAGAAGGCGTACGAGACCTTCAACAAGCGCATGACGGACCAGGTGTACAACTTCTGGACCTGGTACACGCAGTGGTTCGTGGCCAGCCAGCCGAACGTCCACGGTGTCGTCGGCGAACCACTGCCTGACGCTCAGGGCAACCCGACCGGCAAGCCGGTGCCGATGATCGCCGGTATCCACCAGACCGTCGGTCTCTGGAAGTCCAAGTAACACCAAGCACAGGATCGGAACGATCACGAGTCGGATGGTTTTGGGAGTGCAATCGTGAGAACTGCGTTCTTCAAGATCGTCCGGCTCGTGATCGTCGTCTTCATCGTCACCTTCTTGTCCTTCTCGATGCTGAAGCTGCAGGAAGCAGCCACAGGCTCGACGATCATCGACAAGGTCGCGCCCTTCGGCAGTCCCGCCGCGAAAGCAAAGCTGCGCCAACAGCTCCATCTCAACGACCCTTTCTTTATGCAGTACGGACGCTGGCTCGGCAACGCTGCATCAGGTGACTTCGGGCTGAAGTACACGGGGACGGGCGACAACGCCAGCATCGGAACACGAGTGAGCAAGATCGTCGGCAAGGAACTCCCGGTCTCGATCGAGCTGATGATCTACGCGCAGTTATTGGCGTTGATCATCGCCCTCCCCCTCGGGATCTTTACGGCGTACAAGAACGGGTCGATCTTCGATCGGGTGACGAACATCGTCATGTTCGCCATGCTTGCGATGCCGGCGTTTCTGGCCGCGTTGGCTTTACAGATCTGGGCGGCGAAGAATCCGAATGCCGGATTACCGACCCAGTACATCGGGGTGGCCGACTTTCCGTTGACGCCTTTCACCCGCGAGAACCTGACCCAGATGCTCCTCCCCACAATCAGCCTCGCGGTCGCGCAGATCGCGGTGTACATGCGACTCCTGCGCTCCGACATGATCGCCACGCTCCAAGAAGACTTCATCACGACCGCCAAGGCGAAGGGCATCCCGCCGCGCCGGGTGCTCCTGCGCCACGCCTTCCGACCGTCGAGCCTCACCCTGCTCACCGTGGCCGGGCTCAATGTGGGTGCGCTCATCGGCGGCGCCATCATCGTCGAGCAGATCTTCAACCTGCCCGGAATCGGCTATGAACTCGTGCGCTCGATTCTCGGCAGTCAGGTCATCGAGACCCAGGCGATCATCGCGATCATCGCGGTCATCTACGTCTTGGTGAACTTCCTCGTCGACATTCTCTACACCGTCCTCGACCCTCGGATTCGCCATGCCCGAGCAATCGCCTGACGGCGGCCAGGACGTTGCCACTGCGCTCGCGCGCGATGAGGCAGCGTCGCCCGCCTTCCCCAATCCAGCGGCCCTCGCCATGGCGGCCGTCGAGGCCGACCCGGGTCGGTCCAAGAAAAAAAGCATCGGTTTCGGCGGCTGGCTGTGCATCGCCTGGCTGGTCTTGCTCCTCGTCGTCGCCATCGCCGGAGCCGCGACGGGCCAGAAGATCCCAGGTTTCCCGGACCCGAAGAACGACGTCGGCAACTTCAAGGAGGGTCTGTTCTCCTCGGGCCACATCCTGGGCACCGACAGCAATGGCCAGGACGTCGCATCACTCGTCGTCAACGGCGCCAGCGCGTCGTTGGAGATCGGCTTCTTCTCGGTGCTCATCGGGTTCGCCGTCGGCGGACTGTTCGGAATTCTGGCCGGTTATTTCAAGGGGCGCATCGGGGCAGTCCTCGGATCCACCACGGACATCCTCCTCGCCTTCCCCCCACTGGTACTGGCGATCTCGATCGTCACGTTCCTCGGGAACTCGGTGGTGTGGGTCACCGTCGCGCTGGCCATCGTGTCGGTGCCCGTACTCGCCCGTATCGCGCGCGCCGCGACCTTGTCCTGGGCCGAGCGCGAGTTCGTCACCGCGGCACGCGCTCAGGGCGCGAAACACGGGCGGGTGATGCTGAAAGAACTGGTGCCGAACGTCCTTCCTGCGATGCTCTCGATCGCGCTGCTGGGAATCGCCGTGGTCATCGTGGCCGAAGCGGGGCTGGCCATCGTCGGTGCCGGCGTGAACTCGGACACCATCACCTGGGGATCGGTGATCAACAGTGGCCGCCAGGACATCACCGATGCTCCCCACATCGTGCTCGTACCTTCGATCATCATCTTCATCACGGTGATGGCACTCAACTATCTCGGCGATGCCCTGCGCGCCAAGTTCGACGTCCGGGAGAGCGCATTGTGAGCCCACGTCGGCGGCGATCCAACATCGGCACGGAACGCTTCGAGGCAGCCCCACTCGACGGTCCGTTGCTCGAGGTCAAGGATCTGAAGACGGCGTTCAAAACGGCGCGAGGGCTCGCGCGCGCCGTGGACGGCGTGACCTTTTCACTGGAGCGCGGCCGCACGATCGGCATCGTCGGTGAGTCCGGATCGGGCAAGTCGGTGCTCTCGCGCAGCATCATGGGTCTGCTCCCCCGCAACAACATCGTGCGGTCCGGGCAGGCCCTCCTCGAAGGCCACGACCTGGTGACCGCCTCGGACGAACAGCTGCGCGCGCTCTGGGGTGCGCAGATGGCGATGGTCTTCCAGGACCCGATGACCTCATTGAACCCGGTCATGAAGATCGGGAATCAAATCACCGAGGTGTTGCGCCAACACCTCGACATCACGAAGGACTACAGCCGCGAGTTGGCGCTCGCGCTGCTGCAGTCGGTCGGGATTCCCGAAGCCGAACGTCGTCTCAACGAGTACCCGCACCAGATGTCGGGCGGGATGCGCCAACGGGTGGTCATCGCCATCGCCATCGCGTGCGGCCCGAAGCTGCTCTTCGCTGACGAGCCCACCACCGCACTCGACGTGACGGTGCAGGCGCAGATCCTCGACCTGCTCCAGGAGCAACAGCGCGAGCGGTTCATGGCCATGATCCTCGTCACCCATGACCTCGGGGTCGTGGCCACGCGCGCCGACGACATCGCGGTCATGTACGCCGGTCGGGTGGTCGAGACTGCGCCCACCCGCACACTGTTCCGAGCGATGTCGCATCCCTACACCGAAGCGTTGATGCGATCGATTCCGAAGCTCGCGGCTCCGAGCCACACGCGCCTGACCGCGATCGGCGGAAGACCACCCGACATCATCAACCCACCGACCGGATGCCAGTTCTCGCCGCGTTGTCCGTACGTGCAGGACAAGTGTCGGGCCGAGGAGCCACCGTTGATCGACTCCGCCGAACCCCACCACGCGTATCGCTGCTGGTTTCCCGTGGGTACCCCGGAGAATCGGGCGGCGCTGGAGTCGAATCAACGCGCCGGCGTGGCGTCGGCTGTGGCGATGATGGGAGCCAACTGATGGCGGGCAGCGGTACTGCGCACCTTCGCCCCGCGGGCGAGAGCGTGCTGCGGATCGAGAACCTGCTCGTCGAGTTTCCCGTCGGCCGGAGCGGCCTGAAGGTCAATGCCGTCACCAACGTCAGCATCGACGTGCTCCCTGGCGAGACCCTCGGTCTCGTCGGTGAATCCGGGTGCGGCAAGTCCACGATGGGTAAAGCGGTGATGCAGCTGGTCCACGCCACGTCGGGCTCGGTCCTGTTCGAGGGCAAGGAGCTCACGACACTTTCCGGCGGCGACCTGCGCGAGGTCCGGCCGAAGCTCCAGATGATCTTCCAGGACCCGATCTCGTCACTGAATCCACGACGACGGGTCCGCGACATCGTTCGCGAAGGGCTCGACATCTGGAAGATCGGCGACAAAGCCGAACGTGCTCGCCGAGTCGACGACGTGCTCGAGACCGTCGGGATCGACCCTGCCGTTGCCGGTCCGAAGCGGCCCCATGAGTTCTCCGGCGGTCAGTGTCAGCGGATCTCGATCGCTCGCGCCGTTGCCACGAACCCCAAGCTCATCATCTGCGACGAGCCGGTGTCAGCGCTCGATGTCTCGGTGCAGGCCCAGATCCTGAATCTCCTCGAAGACATGAAGCGCCAATACGGCCTCACGCTGATTTTCATCGCGCACGACCTCGCGGTGGTGAAGAACGTGAGCGACAAGGTCGCGGTCATGTACCTCGGCAAGCTGTGCGAGTTCGCGGACCCGGACACGCTGTACGCGGAGCCGGCGCACCCCTACACCGCCGCGCTGTTGAGTGCGATTCCCGAACCGGACCCCGAGGCGCAACGGTCCGAACGGGCCGGCGTCGGTGGCGAGATCCCGTCGCCGCTCTCTCCGCCGTCCGGATGCCGGTTCCGTACCCGCTGTCCCGCGGCCACCGACATCTGCGCGAGCGACGAGCCGATGATGCGCGAAGTGCGCCCTGCTCATTTCGTTGCCTGCCATCACCCGCTTGGTGACATCACCATCACGGCACCCGCTGCGAACACTGCTTCTGCTGCGCCGGTACCCGGCACCGACGCCACCGTGACCCCGCCCGCCCCGTGGGCCGCACCCGAGGTCACCCCGGCTGCGCCACCGGTCCTCACCCCCGAGCCGACTGCATCACAGACGCCGCCCAGTTTCGGGGCCGATCTACCGTCAGCGGTCCCGCCACCGATGCCGCCCGCGTTCGCGCCCAGCCCGCCTCCGGTCGCCGCCGCGCCGATGCCGCCCGCGTTCGCGCCCGACCCTGCTCCACCCGTTGACTCGTGGTTGACGCCCGCTCCCGCTCCCGCTCCGGAACCGGCCGACGTTCCATTGCCGCCCGTGGTCGACTGGACTCCCGAGCCACCGAAGCCGTCCGTCGCACACGCGCCGGAGGCACCGATCGCCCCGGCACCGGTCGTCGATCCCTCGCCCCCACCGCCAGTCTTCGAAGCTCCTGCGCCAACAGTCTTCGAGGTGGCTGCGCCTCCGTCTGCGCCGGATGGTGCACCGCCGGCGTCCGAGGTCACCGACTCCGAAGGCTCGGAGTTCCCTCCGCCGGCACCACCTGCGGCCGAACCACCGACCGCGCAATCGCTGGACACGCTGTTGCCGAGCCGGTCCAAGGGCGGAACGATCAACCCGAAGCGCTGAGCTCCGACGGTCGCATCCCCTGAGCCGCACCATCGAGTCGCGAGCGCACCAACGAACGCACCGGCTCAGAGTTCGATCCGGCGATCCGTGACCACGGCATCGAGCAGCCGACGGTCGTGACTGACCAGCAACAGTGTTCCATCGAACGTCCCCAGCGCCTGTTCGAGTTGTTCGATCGCAGCCAGGTCGAGATGGTTGGTGGGTTCGTCCAACACCAGACAATTGACGCCGGCCGCCATCAGCCCGGCGAGCTGCGCGCGGCTGCGCTCGCCGGCGGAGAGTTCGGTCCCCGGTCGATGCACATCATTCGCACCGAGACCGAACTTCGCGAGCAGCGACCGCGAACCACTCAGATCGAGCCCGGACGATGTAATGAACGCACCGAGCAGCGGCTCGTCGCTGCGAAACTTCTCACGCGCTTGGTCCATCGAACCCACGGTCACGCCCGGCCCGACCCAACGTCGACCCGAGTCCAAGGCCAGCTCACCGAGGATGGCCCGCAGCAGGGTGGTCTTGCCGGAGCCATTCGGCCCGAGGATCGCGATCCGTTCTCCCGATCCGATCTCGAGCTCGATCGGCCCGAGGGTGAAAGTCCCGCGGCGGAGCACCGCCTGTTCCAGCCGCACCACCACATCGCCGCTGCGGTGACTCGGGGCGAGCTCCATGTGCAGGTCCCACCCCTCCCACGGCTTCTCGACTGATTGGAGACGCTCGATCGCTCGCTCGGTGATCTTCGATTTCGCCGCTTGTTTCTCGCTGCTGGCGATCTTGAAACTGCGGATGTTCTTGTCGGTCTCTCCCCCACGCTTGATCGTCGCGGCGCCCTGCACCGCCCACGATTTTTGCTTCCGGGCGCGTTCGGTCAGCACGTCGCGTTTGGCGACGTATTCCTGGTGCTGTTCGACCGCATGCCGGCGGGCGAGGTCACGAGCGGCGATGTACTCGGACCAGCCGCCCGCGAACTCGACCCCTCGATGCGATGGTTCCTCGATCTCGAGAATCCGATCGACCACGACGTCGAGAAAGGCACGGTCGTGCGAGACCATGACGATCGCTCCGGTCGACCCGAGGATGAACTGCTCCAACTGCTCCAGACCCTCGAAGTCGAGGTTGTTGGTGGGCTCGTCGAGCAGCAGCACGTCGAACCGACTGAGGAGGATCGCGGCGAGCGCAGCGCGCGCGAACTGTCCGCCGCTCAGCGCGGTCATCTCGACGTCGAGTCGATCGGACGGCATACCGACGTCGGCGCAGACCTGACCGACGCGCGCATCGAAATCGGCGCCACCGACAGCGAGGAAGTGGTCGAGTGCTTCCGAATACTCGGTCATCAGCGATGGATCGACAGCGAGGCGTTCCGTCCAATCGTCGAGCGCATCACTGGCCCGCGCCACGCCGGTTCTCCGGGCGAGATAGGCCGCCAGCGATTCGCCGGGACGGCCGTCGGGTTCTTGGGGCAACAGCCCCACGGTTGCACTCGGCGGCACCCGTTCCACACTCCCGTCATCCGGGAGTTCGGTGCCCGCAAGCACTCGGAGCAACGTCGATTTGCCGATCCCGTTCGGGCCCACGACGCCCACCCGCTGGCCGGGCGCGACGCGCAGCGAGATGTGGTCCAGGACAACCGCACCACCGAGCGATTTCGAGACCGACCGAACGTTGAGCACGGGAGCCGACGCTACGCGAGCGTCAGCTCCCGACTCCTCTCAGTTGACTGACGGTTCGAGCGCCCACTCGAGGACTTGGCTCACATCCTCGGCGAGGTGGAAGGTCATCCCCTCCCGCACCGCCTCGGGCACGTCTTCGAGGTCGGGCCCGTTGCGCTTCGGCAGGATCACCGTGGTGAGTCCGGCCCGTTGCGCGGCGAGCACCTTCTGCTTGACCCCGCCGATGGGGAGCACGCGGCCTTGCAGGGTGACCTCGCCGGTCATCCCGACGTCACTGCGCACCGCACGTTGGGTGAGCTGTGACACGAGGGCGGTGGTCATGGTGACGCCCGCTGACGGCCCGTCCTTCGGGATCGCGCCCGCAGGCACGTGCACGTGAAACCGACGCGTCTTGAGCTGCTCCGCGTTCACTCCGAGCGCGGCCGCGTTCGCGGTCACGTAGGAGAGCGCTATGTGCGCGGACTCCTTCATGACGTCACCGAGTTGTCCGGTGAGTTGCAGACCGGGCTCGCCGTCGAGGCCAGTCGCTTCGACGAAGAGCACGTCGCCACCCACGCCGGTGACCGCGAGACCGGTTGCAACTCCCGGAGCCGCGGTGCGATCCGCGATCTCCTCGGCTTCGAACTTCGGTCGACCGAGGTGCGTGCGCACGAGCGCGTCGTCCACCTCCACCGACGTCGATTCGACCGTTTCGCTCTCGACCGTGACGGCGATGCCGGCCGCCACTTTGCGGAACAGCCGGCCGAGCTCCCGCTCGAGCGATCGCACACCGGCCTCACGGGTGTACCCCGCGACCACGGTCCGGATCGCGGCTTCGTTGATCACGACCTCGCCGTCGTTCAATCCGTTGCGCTCCCGCTGACGCGCCACGAGGTGATCTCGGGCGATCGCCACCTTCTCGTCCTCGGTGTAGCCGTCGAGTCGCACCACTTCCATGCGGTCGAGCAGCGGACCCGGGATCGTGTCGGCAACGTTGGCTGTTGCGAGGAACAACACACCGGACAGATCGAGGTCGATGTCCAGGTAGTGATCGCGGAACGTGTGGTTCTGCGCCGGGTCGAGGACCTCGAGCAGCGCGGCGGAGGGGTCACCCCGCCAGTCCGAGCCGAGCTTGTCCACTTCGTCGAGCAGGATCACCGGGTTCATCGTCCCGGCCTCCTTGATCGCACGAGCGATCCGGCCCGGAAGCGCGCCGACGTACGTGCGCCGGTGACCGCGGATCTCGGCCTCGTCTCGCACGCCGCCGAGGGCGACGCGAACGAACTTGCGGCCGGTGGCACGCGCCACAGACTCGCCGAGCGAGGTCTTCCCGACCCCGGGAGGCCCGACCAACGCCAAGATGAGTCCGCTCCCCCGTCGAGAGTCCGGCGCGTCAGCAGCGTTGGTGTCGTGATCGTCGAACCCGCGCTCGGCGCGCAGCTTGCGCACCGCGAGGTACTCGACGATGCGGTCCTTGACGTCACCGAGACCGGTGTGGTCGGCGTCGAGAACGTCACGCGCGACGCGCACGTCGAGGGTTTCGTCGGAGCGCACTCCCCACGGGAGATCCAGCACGGTGTCGAGCCACGTCCGGATCCAACCGTGTTCGGGGTTCTGTTGACCCGTTCGCTCGAGCCGGTCGACTTCTCGGGTGACGGCGTCGCGTACCGAATCGGAGAACGTTGCCTCAGAGACGCGGCGGCGGTAGTCCTCGATGCCGTCGTCGTCCTCGTCGTCGCCGAGTTCCTTGCGGATGGCCTGGAGCTGCTGACGCAGGATGAACTCGCGCTGGTGGCGCTCCATGCCGTCGGTGACCTCATGACGGATGCGCTCGTGAAGTTCGTGTTCGGCCAACAGGTCACGGGCCAACCTCAGCGCGAGCTCGACGCGTCGCTCCGGGTCCGTCGCTTCCAAGAGTTCGAGCTTGCGCTCGCTCGGGAGGTCACTCCAGGATCCGAAGCCGTCGGCGAGCGCAGCCGGGTCGGTAGTGGTGCGGAGCAGCTCGGGGAGTCGTCGGGAATGGCGCGCCTCCGCGAGCACGCTCAGCACGCCGCGCAGTTCCTTCCCCAGTTCATCGACACGCGCCGACGCGGGTGGGTCGACCAGTTCGATCGCCTCCACCCACAGACCGGCGCCGGTACCCGCCACACCGGCACCGAGCTGCGCCCGGTGCAGGCCGCGCAGGATCGCGGCGGACACGCCATTCGGCAGTTCGCCGGCTTCTTCGACCTTGGCCACCGTCCCGACCTTGGCGTAGACGCCGTCGATACGCGGGACCAGCAGTAGCCGACCGTCGGCACCGGTCGCGCTGGCAACTGCGGCCTTGGCTTCGTCGGAGTCGAGCGTGAGGGTGAGCACCGTCTGGGGCAGCACCACACCGGTGGTCAGAGGCAGGACCGGCAGTGCGAGCGTGTCGAGTTCGGCCATGGAAGGCTCCGATCAAGAGTTGAAGGTGATGCACTCAACTCCACTCCCCGACCGGTTATTCCCGACCCCCCACGTCATGTTTCGGCAACTGGGCGGGACCATCGGTGGCCGAGGCCGACGTCTCGACTCAGACACCGAGAAACCAACCGCGCTGATGACACTCCCGAGCCGCAGCGGAACGGAGGCGAGCAGGCCGGGAGGCGTCCCGATTCAAGCCACCCTCGGGCGGGGAAGTGGACCAGGCAATGAAGCCGGACGGCCAATCAGTTAAGCAGGCAGTTGGGACTCGATGGCGGAGACGAGGGTGGGGTCTTCGGGGGTGACGGTGGGGCTGAAGCGGCCCACGACCTCACCAGCCGGGCTGATCAGGAACTTCTCGAAGTTCCAGCGGATGTCACCGGTGTGGCCGTCGGCGAGGTCGGGGGTCTGCTCGAGTTCGGCGTAGAGCTCGTCGGCGTTCTCGCCGTTGACGTCGATCTTGGCAAACAGCGGGAAGGTGACGCCGTAGTTGACCGAGCAGAACTCCTGAATCTCGTCCGCCGTGCCGGGCTCCTGCTCGAGGAACTGGTTGCACGGGAAACCGAGCACCGTAAAGCCGCGATCGGCGTAGGTGTCCTGGAGCTTCTGGAGTCCTTCGTACTGGGGCGTCAAGCCACACTTGGAGGCGACGTTCACGATGAGCGCGGCCGTGCCCTGGTAGTCGCCGAGCGAGGCGTCGGCGCCGTTGAGGGCCTTCACGGGGTGGTCATAGATCGCCATGGTGTGCTCCTGAGCCGGGGGACTGTGCCGGGGCATCCTAGGGGCGGCCCGCACGATCCGACCTCCCACGAACGCGTCGCTCGTGCAACGTGCGGACCACGGACGGTGAACCTAACGTGACCGTCCATGGGTGGAGATCTCGACCGTCGGAAGTTCCTGCTCGGACTCGGCGCGGCGTCTGGCCTCGCCCTGGCGGGCTGCCGACCCGGCGGCGGATGGCCGGGACACCCCGAACATCCGGGGCACCCCGGACACCCCGGACAACCCGGCCGCTTGGGCGAGCCGGGCGACCGGCCCGAGCCTCGCGTTCCCGAGGGTACCGATCTGCTCCCCCAGATCGAGCACATCGTGATCTACATGCAGGAGAACCACTCGTACGACTCGTACTTCGGGATGTTCCCGAAGGGCGACGGATATCGAGTGCATCGAGGCACGCCCACGAACAGTTGCGTGGACACGCTCGGCAACGTCGTACCGGTGACTCACTCGCCCGACACGTGTCAGAGCGGACGCGGCGTGTCGCAGAATTGGGTGTCGACCCATCGCCAGATCGACGGCGGCCGGATGGACGGTTTCCTCTTCGACGACAACTTCAACTCGATGCGCTACTGGGACGGGTCCGACCTGCCGTTCTACTGGTCACTCGCGAACACCTTCCCGCTCTGCGACCGGTGGTTCGCGTCCGCTCCCGCGCAGACGTATCCGAACCGGATGTACCTCCAAGCCGGAACGTGCCAGGACCTCATCTCGACGGACACCGGAAAAGTGCTGAGCATGCCGCATCCGGCCGGCGGCACGATCTGGGACAAGCTCAACGCGCACGGCATCTCGTGGCGCGACTACGCGTGGGATCTCCCCGACATCCTCCTGTTCCCGAAGACGTACCGCGAAAATGTCGACAAGGTCCGCACCTACCCGCAGTTCTTGGCCGACTGCCAATCGGGCGCGTTGCCGAGTGTCTCGATCGTGAGCCCCGGCGTCGCCTCCTACACCGAGGAGAACCCGAGCGACATCCAGCTCGGTGAGGCGTTCAGCTCGTCGGTGATCAACGCGATCATGGGGAGCCCGGCGTGGCCCAAGACGGTTCTGCTGTTCATGTACGACGAACACGGCGGCTACTACGACCACGTTGCACCTCCGGCGGCGATCCCTCCCGACGCCATCGCGCCGGCAGTGACATCGGCACCGGGCGCTCCCGCCGCGTGGAACCAATACGGACTTCGCGTCCCTGCGTTCGTCATCTCGCCGTTCTCGAAGCGCAACTACATCTCGAGCGTCGTCCACGACCACACGTCGGTCCTCCGACTCATCGAGACCAAGTTCAATCTCGGTGCGCTGACCCGGCGTGATGCCAATGCCGACACTCTCCTCGATTGCCTGGACCTCAAGCACCCGCCGTTCCTCGAACCGCCGGCGCTCGCACGGCCGGGCCTGCCGGCAACGGGGAGCCGGTGCACGCCAGAGATCCCGCCTCCGCCCACTGCCGCCAGTGTCCCTGCGGTCGCACCGGCGACGGCCACGGGACCGACAACGGCACCGGCCGCGGCAACGGAGCTCACCGACTCTCAGCAGGAGCGGTTCGGATTGCTGACGCACGCCCGCTGACGAGCGTCACGTTCCAAGGCGTGCCTTGCGTGCGATCCACGCCAGCCACCAGAGCGCCTCTGGCACCCCATCGGATCAATCATCCGGCCGGGTCAATCCCGCTCGCGATCCGACCGCGGTGCACCCACTGCGCAAGGTCGGCATCGACGCTGGCTCCGACCGCCGCGTCGTACTCGTCGAGATCTGCGCTGGTCACACGCGTCCGCCACTCTCCGAACCCACCCGAACGGAAGAACGCAGCCGTGTCCTTCCAGATCGCGCCTGCGTTCGGAGCGACGTCGTCCGCGCGGGTCCGCATGCGCGACAGCGACGCCTCATCTGCCAGTTCCCGAGCGCGCGTCTCGGTGACAGCGATACCGAGCACGCGGGCCAGCCGACCCAGCTCACTCGGCAGATCCGCGGTGTAATCGGCGTAGTGGAACATGGCGACGTTCCCGGCGTCGCGGCGTTTCCAGCCGGTATCGAGGTGGTGGAGCACGCCTCGCAGGTTGACCGCGCCGGTGTATTCGGTCTGCCGCACGTATTCGTGGAATCGCTCGACCGGATCGTCGCTCACGGGCGGCCGCGCCGGAAGAGTGTCGAGATCGTCGTTCCCGACGGCCTCGTCGCGCAATGCAAGGACTCGGTCGAGGTCCATATTCGCCCAGTGGTGCTCCATGGAGACGAGGAGGTCCCGGGGATCGCGGCCCACCACGACGTACGTGACATCGTCCCGGATCGGGATTCCGTCCAGCGGAGTGTGGGTCTTGATGAAGCGGCGGTGGGTCTGGTCTCGATATATCGAGCGCACCTCGTCGAGGTTGCGCACCGTCTGGTCGAGCCACGGAGAGATCTCGCCGAGCGGTCCCGGGAACTCGGGACCGTCGAAGATCAGCAGCGCGCAGAGCATTTGCGTCCACGTCGTGCCGCATTTCGGCGGCGTGCTGATCACGATGTCCGAAGCACGGAACTCGAACCCGTCCCATCGTGCGTTGTCCGTGATCAGAGATCGGTACCGAACGGTCATACCCGTGACGATTCCCCCGACGGTCGACTCGTGTCAAGCCCGGCACGGTGACTCCCCACCACGCGGGAGCCGAGCGACGTCAGCGGCGGGTGGAGACCTTGCGGACTTGCGCGGCCATCTGACGTTCGGCGATCGCCAGCATCGGCGCACCGCCCTTGGCCAACGCCGCGGTCGTTCGGTCCGCGGTGATGATCTTGCGTTCCCGCTCGATGCCGTTCACGATTGCGGTCGCGACCTCCGACGCGTCCTTCGGTGCGATCCCCGCAGAAGCCGCGACGCACTCCGGTGGTTTCAGGAGGTTCTCGGCCTCGAACCCCGGCGTGAGCGTGTCACCCGGGAACGCGCACCCGACGTAGAGGCCGCGGTGCGCGTACTCGGCGCGCAGCGTCTCCATCAGGCCGCGCACCGCGAACTTTGCCGGCGCGTAGGCGCCATACCCGAAGACACCCACCAGGGCGGCGCCCGACGCGACCCCCACGAGTCCGCCGCTCCCCCGCTCCAACATCGCCGGCAGCACCGCGCGCACTGCATTGAGCGTGCCGAAATAGAGCAGGTCCATCTGCGCGCGGAACACCGACGCATCGAGATCCTCGAAGTACCCCGGATGCGCGACGCCGGCGCACGTGACGAGGAGATCGCACGGTCCGTTTCGGGTCGTGAGCTCGGCGAACGCTCGGTCGACGGCAGGAGCGTCGGTCACGTCGGCCGCCGCCCACGCCGCCTCGCTGCCGATCGCGGTTGCGGCATCCGCCAACGTCGCCTCGGTGCGCGCGACCAAGGACACCGTGGCCCCTCGCTCCGTCGCAATGCGAGCCACTTCGAGGCCGATGCCCTGTGAAGCCCCCGTGACGACGACGTGCTTGCCCGCAAGGTCCATGGGAGTCATTCTCGCCGCGTTGACATCAACGCGCTCGGGGCGATCGACGCTCCCAACCACTCCGAGTGACGCCGAGTGGATCTCAGCCGGGCGTGATCATGTCTGCGGGCCGAACGACGCGATCGAACTCCTCGGCGGAAATCGTCCCGAGACTCATCGCCGCCTCGCGGAGCGTGGTTCCCTCGTGGTGGGCCTTCTTGGCGATCGCGGCGGCCTGGTCGTACCCGATGACCGGGTTCAACGCGGTGACGACCATCAACGACTCGTCGACGTACTGCTTGATCTGCGGGAGATTCGGCTCCAGCCCTTCGACACAGAACTCACGGAAGTTTCGGCACGAGTCCGTGAGCAGATCCACCGAGTGCAAGAAGTTGAAGATCATCACCGGCTTGAACACATTGAGCTCGAAGTTGCCCTGCGAACCCGCCACACCGACGGCGGTGTCGTTGGCGAACACCTGGATGCAACACATCGTGAGCGCTTCGGACTGGGTGGGGTTCACCTTGCCCGGCATGATCGAACTGCCCGGCTCGTTCTCCGGTAGCAGCAGCTCGCCGAGTCCGGCACGCGGACCGGAGCCCAGCCAGCGCAGGTCGTTCGCAATTTTCATGAGGCTGACCGCAAGTGTCTTCACCGCTCCGTGCGCGAACACGAGATCGTCGTGCGCAGCCAGGGCCGCGAACTTGTTCGGAGCGGAGCGGAACGGCAGGCCCGTGAGATCCGCTATCTTCGCGGCGGCGCGGTCCGCGAACTCGGGGTGGGTGTTGAGCCCGGTGCCCACCGCGGTGCCACCGATCGCGAGGTCGTAGAGACCACTCACACCCTGGCCGATTCGATCGAGGTCGGCGTCGAGTTGCGCGACGTAGCCGGAGAACTCTTGACCGAGCGTCAACGGCACTGCGTCCTGGAGATGGGTCCGGCCGATCTTGACGATGCCCGCGAACTCCACGGCGCGGGCGTCGAGCGCGTCCCGCAACGCGCGGACCGACGGCACCAACCGCTGCAACACTTCTTCCACCGCCGCGATGTTCATCGCGGTCGGGAAGGTGTCGTTCGACGACTGGCTCATGTTCACGTGATCGTTCGGGTGCACCGGCGACTTCGAGCCCATCTCGCCGCCGGCGAGTTCGATCGCCCGGTTCGAGATCACCTCGTTCACGTTCATGTTGGTCTGGGTCCCCGAGCCGGTCTGCCAGACGAAGAGGGGAAAGTCGGCCTCGAGATCACCGGCAATGACCTCGTCCGCGGCGGCGGCGATGCCGGTACAGATGTCGTCGGTCATCTTCCCGAGGTCCCGGTTGACGAGCGCCGCCGCCTTCTTCAGCACGGCCATGGAACGGATCACGGCGACGGGCATGTGGTCGTTGGCGACCGAGAAGTGGTGCAAAGACCGCTCGGTCTGCGCGCCCCAATGACGGTCCCGCGCCACGAGGATCGGGCCCATGCTGTCGGTCTCGACGCGCTGGCTCTCAGTGGGTTCCATCGTTCCCTTTCCCCACCAATGCGGGTGGGTCGGTCAGCGCGCGGACGGTAGCGCGAGGGTGGTCATCGATCGAGAACCGCGACGATTTCGACGTGACTGGTGTGCGGGAACAGATCGACGGGCGTCGCGCTGGTCAACCCGAATCCTTGGCCCGCCAGGAGCTGCACATCGCGGGCGAGCGCGGCTGCGTCACACGCGACCAACACCACTCGGCTCGCGTCGGTGTCGGCGACGTGTCCAATGACGTCGGCACCGAGTCCGGCCCGACTCGGGTCGGCGATCACGACGTCGGCCGGGACCGGGTCCCACCGACCGATGTCCGCTCGCTCCACCTTCACGTTGTCCGCCGCCAGGTTGTGCTTCGCGTCCCGCACCGCGGCGGGGTTGCCCTCGACGGCGATCACGGTGCGGCCGGGACGGGCGATGGTGCCGGCGAACAGGCCGACGCCGCAGTAGAGGTCGACGATGGTTTCCGCAGTGTCGGGCACTGCCTCGGCGACGAGGCGCGCCAATGCATCTGCGCCGTCGGCGCGGGTCTGGAAGAACGATGTGGCCGAGATGCGCCATCGCCGACCCGCCGCCTGCTCCGCGAACATCGCGGTCCGACCCGCCTCGAGATCGTCGGCGCCGATGGTCACGACATCGTCGGGCAGCTCGAGATAGCGGGTGGTCGGGAAGGCGATGACCAAACGCTCACCGGTGCGCGCGCCGCAGCGGATCTCGGCCTCTTTGACCGCGTCGAACTTGGCGTCGGCGATGAGCGATTCGATGAGCGGATGCGCGACGAGACACGAATCGACCAGTACCGGGTCGTGCGAATACGCGCGCCGGAACGCAGGCCGGCCCTTCACCATGAGCACGCGGACCGACGTGCGGAAATCCTCATCCGGCAACGCCACCGCCGCCGTGACGAGACTCGCAGCGTCCTCGACCTTGCCGAGACGCGTCAGCGCATCGACGACGATGTCCCGACGCAAACTGCGCTGCGCATCGGCAGCGATGTGCTGCCAATCGCAGCCGCCGCAGCCCGCGCTCACGTGCGGACACGGCGGCGCGACGCGATCAGGCGACGGTTCGAGGACTTCCAAGATCCGCCCCCGGGCGAAGGTCCTCTTCACGTTGTGGAGTTCAACCCGCACCCGCTCGCCGGGTATCGCACCCTCGATGAGGATCACCCGCCCGTCGGCATCGCGCGCCAAGGCTTCCCCGCCGGCCACAACCTTCTCCGCTACAAGCTCCGTCACAAAACGTCCCTCATCGGACCAACGGCTTGTATTTGATGCGGTGGGGTTGGTCGGCTTCGGCGCCGAGGCGCTGGTGACGCTCGACTTCGTAGTCGGAGAAGTTCCCCTCGAACCAGCGCACTTCGGAGTTGCCCTCGAACGCAAGCACGTGGGTGGCGATCCGGTCCAGGAACCACCGATCGTGGCTGATGACCACGGCGCATCCCGCGAACGCCAGGAGTGCGTCTTCGAGCGCCCGCATCGTGTCGACGTCGAGGTCGTTGGTGGGTTCGTCGAGGAGCAACACGTTGCCGCCCTGAGTCAGGACCTTGGCGAGATGCAGGCGGTTCCGTTCGCCACCGGAGAGCTTGCCGACGCTCTGCTGTTGGTCCGAACCCTTGAAGTTGAAGCCGGCGACGTACGCGCGGGAGTGAATCTCTTTCCCACCCACCACGATGTGGTCGGCGCCGCCCGTGATCTCCTCGAAGACTGTCTTGCTCGCGTCCAGGGAATCGCGACTCTGATCCACGTACGCCAATTGCACCGTGGGGCCGACGCGCAACGTGCCGTCGTCCGGCCCGTCGACCGCATCGGCCTCCTGCTTCCTCGCCGCCGCGATGATCATCTTGAAGAGCGTGGTCTTGCCGGCACCGTTCGGACCGATCACGCCGACGATGCCACCGCGCGGCAGCGTGAAGGAGAGATCGTCGATGAGCAAACGATCGCCGAAGCCCTTCCGCAGTCCTTCGGCCTCGACCACGACGTCACCGAGGCGCGGCCCGGCCGGAATCGCGATCACCAGTTGCTCGGCGCGCTCCGCGATTCCCTCCGCCTCGGCCGCGAGCGCTTCGTAGGCGTTGAGCCGAGCCTTGCCCTTGGCCTGGCGGGCGCGCGGCGCGAGGCGAATCCATTCGAGCTCACGGGCCAGCGTGCGCTGACGGGCCTGGTCCGACTTCTCTTCCTGCGCGAGCCGAGCCTCCTTCTGCTCCAGCCACGAGGAGTAGTTGCCCTCCCACGGAATGCCTTTGCCGCGGTCCAGTTCCAGAATCCATCCGGCCACGTTGTCCAGGAAGTACCGGTCGTGGGTGACCGCGACGACGGTGCCGTGGTACTCGCCGAGGAACCGCTCCAACCAGGCCACCGACTCGGCGTCGAGGTGGTTCGTCGGCTCGTCGAGCAGGAGCAAGTCCGGGCGTGACAACAACAGGCGACACAGCGCGACGCGTCGGCACTCACCGCCGGACAGCACATCGACGGCTGCGTCGCCGGGGGGCAGACGCAGCGCGTCCATCGCGATGTCGATGGTGCGCTTGAGGTCCCACGCGTTCGCAGCCTCGATTTCCTTCTCGAGCTGCGCCTGCTGGGTCCCGAGCTTGTCGTAGTCCGCATCCGGGTCGGCCCAACCGGCGAGCACTGCGTCGTAGCGTTCGAGCAGCGTCGCGGTCTGGCCCACCCCGTCCATCACGTTGCCGAGCACGTCCTTGCTCGAATCCAACTGCGGCTCCTGGTGGAGCATGCCGACGCTGAAACTCGGCGTGAGGCGGGCCTCGCCCGAGAAGCCGTCGTCCTCCCCCGCCATGATCCGCAACAGGCTGGACTTCCCGGCACCGTTCGAGCCGAGCACGCCGATCTTGGCGCCGGGATAGAACGACAGGTTGATGTTCTCCAGCACTTGCCGGTCCGGGGGGTGAAACCTGGACAAGTTGCGCATGGTGAAGATGAACTGGGCAGCCACAGGTCGACGGTAGCGTGCGATGACATTCGGCGAAGCCCTGGAGGCCGAACCAACAACCTCTCCGTGACCCGAGCGGAGCGAGCAGCGAGGCAGCGAGCCCCATGAACCCAAACCCACCAGCTCGCGAGCGAACGAGCCATCAAGACGCGAGCCGACTGATCGATGACCTGTCCGATGCCTACGTCGAGGCGTACGCCCGGCTCCATCCGGTGGCAGCCACCTTCGACGGCATCGCCGGCCATGACCACGAACTCACGGACTATTCGCCGGACGCGGCTGCGGAGCGAGCGGACCACGATCGGGCCACGCTGCGCACGTTGGCCACGGTGCCACTCGAGGACGACGCGGACCGTGTGGCCGCGGGCGTGATCCGCGAGCGGCTGGAGGTGGCGGTCGAACTCCATGATCGCGGCGAGCACCTGCGGTCGATCGCGGTCCTGGGCTCGGCCGTCCAAGAGGTGCGCGAGGCCTTCGACATGCTGGCCACGGACACGGAACAGGACTGGGAGACCGTTGCCTCACGGATGGCACGGGTCCCCGAGTGCGTGGCGAGTCTCGAGGCTGCATTCACCGAAGGCCGCCGCCGGGGCTTGGTCGCCTCCACTCGGCAAGTCACCGGTGCGATCGAGCAAGTGGAGGTCTGGGCCGGGCTCGACGGCGCGTCGACCCCTCCATACTTCAATGCCCTCGCCGACCAACTCGTTGCAGCCGGTGTCGGGTCCGCGTCCTTGCACGCAACCGTTGTACGCGAGGCCGATCGCGCCACCGCCGCGTTGGCGTCACTGGCTCGGTACCTCACGCTCGAGTACGCCATCGACGCTGATCCGCGCGACGCGGTGGGCGAAGAGCGCTACGCCATCGGTGCGCGCGTCTTCAACGGAACCGTCCTCGACCTCCACGAGACCTACGCGTGGGGCTGGGAAGAGCTTCGTCGGATCGAGCACGCGGTGGGGCAGGTGGCCGCACGGATCCTGCCGAACGCGTCGGTCGGCGAAGTCGTGGAGTTGTTGGAGACCGATCCCGCACGAGCGATCGAAGGCGAGGACAACTTGCGGGCCTGGCTCCAGGATCTGATGGACCGCACCATCGCGGAGATGGACGGCGTGCACTTCGACCTCCCCGAGCCGGTGAAGACGGTGGAAGCAATGATCGCGCCGCCCGGTGGCGCGTCGGCGATGTACTACACCGGCCCGTCGGAGGACTTCACCCGACCGGGACGCACGTGGTATCCGACGATGGGCAACACGCGGTTCCCGCTCTGGGGCGAGGTGTCGATCTGCTACCACGAGGGCGTTCCCGGCCATCACCTCCAGGTGGCCCAGGTCCGCTACCTTGCGGACACGCTCACGCGATTCCAACGGACGCTCGCGTGGTCATCCGGTCACGGAGAAGGTTGGGCGCTCTACGCCGAGCGGCTCATGGGCGAACTCGGCTACCTCGACAACCCTGACTACGAACTCGGCATGTTGCGCGCCCAGGCGATGCGCGCGGTGCGGGTGATCGTCGATATCGGCATGCACCTCGAACTCCCGATCCCGGCCGACGAGTCCTACCACCCGGGCGAACGCTGGACTCCCGAACTCGCGCTGCCGTTCGTCATCCAACGCGCGATGTTCGCCGAACAGTTCATGCGTTCGGAGGTGGATCGCTACCTCGGCATTCCGGGCCAGGCGATTTCGTACAAGGTCGGCGAACGGGTCTGGCTGGAGAGTCGCGCCGATGCGCAGGCCCGCCACGGAGCGAACTTCGATCTCAAGGCCTGGCACTCGCACGCGTTGAACCTCGGCTCGATGGGCCTGGACCAGTTCCGGGCCGAGATGGCGCGGTACTGACACCGATCGGGGCGCTCACACGAGCGCGGTTACGAGTACCGGTACCCGAGCGCGCGCGTGTCGTCGAAGTGCGCGACGGGCTGGTCGAACCAGGGCCACATCTTCGACCGAGGTGTCCACCCGGCCGCGCTCGCCGGGAACCGCTGCGGATGGAAAGCTTCCCACTGCGCCCACAACCGGTCGATGTTCGCGTGCAGCAACCAGAAGACCGGGTCGTTCGGGCTCGACTGGCTCTGCGCGGCACCGCCGACCACTCCGTGGATGAGCACGTGCATCGCGGGCGCGCCACCCAGCATCTCGAGGAGCCCCTGCCACCCGTCGGTGCAATCGGGCTGCTTGAAGGTCGGCCTCCAGCCCTCCATCGCCTGACGAAAACTTGTGCGGTTGTCCGAGGTGGCGTCGAAGGGCGCGGTATCGAAGTTCGGCGCGCTCATGGCCGCCGAGGTTGCACCCGGGTCGAGGACCGGCGGCGCGCCGACCGCACGCGTGAGGTACGGCGTGGTTCCGCCGAGGTGAACGTCGGAGGATCGACCACTCGGAGTTCGTACTTCCCTTTGGCAAATGCGCCTGTCGTGACCGCTCCCGCCTGGGTGGCGTCACCCATGCCGCCCATGAAGTCGGCAGTGAACACTGCCGCCGAGCTCGCGAGGTCGTTGAAGTCCCAGTACGGAATCCGCATCGTCGGGTCGCCCGAAACCTTCTGAAGCGCCGCCTCGAACTTGATCAACAGCTCGCGATGCCACGGGAGGAACAGCGGCGAGTTGTGAATCGCACCCGACGTTCCGTGCGCAACGGAACACTTGGCGCCGTTGCGGTGCCAGGTGACGAACTGCTCGTACCAGGTCCGCTCCGGATGGTCGGGAGCCGGCGTCGTCTGCAGCTTGCGGATCGCCGCGATGAACGCCGACTTCTGCTCGGCGCTCAGATCGATCACGTTCTGCCGCGCGAAGACCGGCGCGCCGCTCGTCGCACCTGCAGCGGCGGCGCGGCGCTCGGGCCTGGGCTCGTCACGATTCCGGAAATACCAGTACGGTCCCGGCGAGGACGACCGCCACCGCGACGAGTACCGCAATCCATTTGGTTCGTGATTGCTTGGTCCCGTCGGCCATATTCCGCTCGCCCCCTGGCGCTCCGATCCGCAACGTAGGGGCATCGACGGAGGGCGCGCAATCACCCGGAGGTCCTCACCAGACATGATGAAGCGTCTCCACCCATGCGATCCACGCGACACCGCACGCGCCAGTGTCGGTACAACCAAGGGAAGTCAGCGATGACAGCGATCCGCAAACTCGTCTTCGGGATCATCCCCATCGCCGTCATCGGCCTGGCCGCGTTCCTCGTGTGGTGGTTCGCCATCAAGTCCGACCCGAAGCCGCGGCTCAACGCCAGCGACCTCGACAAAGGCCTCGCCGGCAAGACCTCGACGACTCCGGGCGCCGGTGGTGGTGGCGTCGACGGGACGTGGACGCTGTCGACGGACTCGACGGTCGGATACCGCATCAAGGAATCGATCGCAGGCGCCCTCGAATCGGAAGCGGTCGGGCGCACGGCAGCCGCAACGGGAAACCTGACGATCAACAGTGGCTCACTCGCGACGGCGACGTTCACGGTTCCGGTGGCCACCCTGAAGTCGGATATGAGCATCCGCGATTCCCAGATGAACCGCCTGATGGATACCGCCAAGTTCACCGACGCGACCTTCACGCTGAAGGGGCCAATCAAGCTCGGCACCGTCCCCACCGACGGCGTGACCACCAAGTTCACCGCGACCGGCGACCTCACGATGCACGGCACCACGAAGTCCGTCACGTTCCCGGTCGACGCGAAGATCACCAACGGTCGTATCGGGGTACTCGGGAACATCCCCGTCACCTTCGCGGAGTACGGCGTTGAGAATCCCTCGAACTCCTTCACGAAGGTCGGCCAGACCGGGACGCTCGAGTTCGTCCTGGTCTTCGACCGCAACTAGCCACCGGAGCCGCAACCAGCCATGGACTTTTCGTGGAGCGAGTCACAGATCGAGCTACGGGCCGAGGCGCGTGCGTTCGCGCTGGATGCCGTGTCTCGATACGGGCGCCACAACGACAGTTGGATCAACGGCTACTCGAAGGAACTCGCGCGCGAACTCGGCGCGCGCGGCTGGATCGGAATGACCTGGCCGGTCGAGCACGGTGGCGGCGGACGGCCGTTGATCGACCGTCTCATCGTGGGCGAAGAATTGATCTCGGCCGGCGCGCCCATCGCCGCGATGTGGTTCGCCGACCGGCAGATGGGACCGTCCCTCATTGCCCACGGCACGCCCGAGCAGCGGGTGGCGTTCCTGCCGGGAATTCTCTCGGGCGACGCCACGTGGTGCATCGGAATGAGCGAACCGGAAGCCGGCAGCGATCTCGCGTCGCTCCGGACCAGCGCGGTCCAAGACCGCGACCACTGGGTCATCAACGGACAGAAGATCTGGACGAGCTTCGGCGCAGTCGCCGATGCCTGTTACCTGATCTGCCGGACCGGTACTGGGGCCTCGCCGCACCATGGCATCAGCGAGATCATCGTGCCGATGAACACGCCCGGCATCGAGGTCCGGCCCATTCACGACATGACGACGAACCGCCACTTCTGCGAGGTGTTCTTCTCCGACGTGCGCGTGCCCGTTGCCAATCTCGTCGGCACCGAAGGCGCCGCGTTTCGCCAGACCATGCGCCAACTTGAGCACGAGCGTGGTGGCATCGACCGCCTGGTGTCGAACCACGCGCTGTACGCGATGGCGCGGGAGCGAGCCGATACTTCCGATCCGCGGGTGCGCCAGGCGATCGCTCGGCTCGAGACGGGTTACCGACTCGGTCGGATCCTCGTGATCCGTGAAGCGCTCAGCCAGGCGCCGGCGGGGTTCAGCGCCGCGACCAAATGTGTGTGCACCGAACACGAGCAGGCCGTCGCCGAGTTCGTCGCCGCGACCTTCGGTGCCGACGCAATGCTCGCCGACGACGTCACCCGCGGTCTGTCGTACGCGCCGGCGTACACGATCATGGGCGGCACCTCGAACGTGATGCGCAACATCATCGGCGAACGCGTCCTCGGCCTCCCCCGCTAGCGGCCGACTTGCGCCGTTTATCGTTTGCGCCGTCCCTCAGGTGGCGCAAACGACAAACGGGAGGCGAGAGGGCGAGCGGGAGGATGGTCAGGAGAGGGTGGGGCGGTTGGTCCAGGTGTCGTCGGGGCGCCGGAACCAACCGCCGGCAGCGAGCGAGCCACCGTCGGCATGAATGGTGGTGCCGGTGACGAACGCGGAGAGATCCGACGCAAGGAAGAGTGCGACCCCGGCAATGTCATCAGCCGTACCGAAGCGCCCGACCGGCACCCAACTCGGGATTCGATCGGCGTCTTCCGGTGCCACCCATTTGGAGTATGGCACCTGGAGTGACTCCACGAGGTCCGGTGCGATCGCATTCACCCGTACGCCCGAGTTCCCCAGGTCGACCGCAAGGCTGCGGGTGAAGCCAGTGACCGCCGCTTTGAACGCGCTGTACACGGGCCGGTTCGGGATGGCACGAAACCCCTCCACCGACGACACGTTGACGACGCTCCCCTGCCCTCGGGCGATCATGCCGTCGACGAACGCGCGCGTACAATGGAACACGTGCCGCAGGTTGGTGGCGTACAGCTCGTCCCACGCGTCGGGTCCGTTGGCGAGGAAGTCGTTGCCGCGGGTGAGGTAGTGACCGACGTTATTGACCAGCACGTCCACGTCACCGGCCACTTCGGCCAGGGCCGCGACTGCCGCGGCATCGGTCACGTCGGCGACCACGGCACGCGCTGATCCACCGTTGGCGGTGATGCGCTCCACGGTTTCGTGGGCGCAATCGGCGTCGATCTCGGCGATGACCACGTGCGCGCTCTCCGCGGCGAACCGCTCGGAGATCGCGCGGCCGATCCCTCCCCCGCCACCGGTGACGACGGCAGTTCGGCCGGCCAGGAGACTCACGGCGCAGGGATCGAGATCCGGCCCGACATGAGCCCCACTCCACCCCCGCTCTGCGGGGCCGCTCGGGCCCGGCGGCGCTTCAACTCAGCCGTCCCGTGGCGTGCGCCGCCCGCTCGGCGGCCTCGAGTTGCTGTTCGATGATGGCGAGGCCACCGACCCAGAACTGCGGGTCGCCGAGGTCGCAGTCCACGATCTTTCCGAGTTCCTCCGGTGTCCGAGAACCGCCGGCCGCCAGCAGTTCCAAGTACGCAGGCACGAAGTCCGCGCCGCGCTCCTCGTACCGCCGATACACCGACAGTGCGAGCAGCTGTCCGTACGCGTACGCATACACGTACCCGGGAGTGCCGATGAAGTGCGGGATGTAGGACCACCAGGTCTTGTACCCGTCGGTGATCTCGACCGCGTCACCGAGCATGGCGGTCTGGGTTTCGGTCCAGTGCCGGGCGAAGTCGTCGGTGCTCAGCTCGCCGACGTCACGCCGGTGCGTGTGCACCCGATCCTCGAAGCGATTCATCGCGATCTGACGGAACACCGTGGCGATCTGACCTTCGAGCGATTCCGCGATCAGTGCCAACCGCGCGTTCGGTTCGGTGGTGGCGTCCATCATCCGGCCGAACGTCACGGTCTCGCCGAAGACGGATGCGGTCTCGGCCAAGGTGAGTGGCGTCGTCTGGTGGAAGATCCCCTGCTCGCGGGCGAGGTAGGCGTGCAGTCCGTGACCCATCTCGTGAGCGAGGGTCAGGACGTCGCGCCGGCTCGACGTCCAGTTCAGCAACAGGTACGGGTGGTGCGACGGGACGGTGTACGCACAGAACGCACCGGGCCGCTTGCCCGGCCGCATCGGGGCATCGATCCACGACTCGTTGAAGAACCGTTGCGCCACGTCCGCGAGCTGCGGGGAGAATGACGCGTACGCGTCGAGCACGAGGGTGCGGGCTGCGTCCCACCCGAACTCCGCCTCGGCATCGGCCACGCTGGCGGAGCGATCGTAGTCCGCAAGCTTCGGGACGCCGAGGAGTTGTGCCTTCAGTGCGTACCAGCGTTGCGGGATGTCGTACCGGCTCACCACCGCGTCCACGAGTGCTTGGACGGATTCGTCACTCGCTTCGTTGGCGAGATTGCGACTCTGGATCCAACTCTCGTGAGACCGCAGCCGGTCGGTCGACGCCTTGTCTGCGAGCAGGGTGTTGAAGACGAACGCACGGGTGCGCAGTCCCGGGGCCAGCCCTTCGGTGACCGCCGCGGCCGCTGCGGCGCGCTCGTCCCGATCGGGTGACTGCAACCGGGACAGCCCTTGTTCGAGCGCGACGGTTTGGCCGTCGAGGTCGAGCGTGATCGCCGACGTCAGCTCGCTGAAGAGCCGTGACCACGCACTCGCGCCGGAGATGTCCTTCTCGACGAGGATCTTCTCCTCGGGCTCTGACAGCAGATGCTCGCGGTAGCGGCGTGCATTGCGCAGGTAATGGCGGCAGAGATCGAGGCTCTCGTCCACCAGGAGCTCCTCGGCGCGCTCGTCGCTCAGCGCGGCCCACTCCAGCTCGAAGAACAAAA
>JANYJV010000079.1 GCA_025361725.1 Acidimicrobiia bacterium
GTGCGCGTCGGTGCGGGTCATGGCATCGACCCGCGGGTCAGCGTGTCTTTCGCTTGACCCTCACAATACGCGAGTGACCACCACGACCGACCATGACGGGCACGCAACGGGCAGCACTCCCAAGGGCACGAACGGGCACGCGGTGCGCTTGAGCCGCGGTCCAACGCCGGCTCGCCCTACTGAACTGCACCCGCAAAACCCGCAACCATGCTCTCCGGCTCGTTGCTCCTTGCCGTCTCACGAGGACGAGATACTGCCGTGGATGTGAGACCGCTCCGTAGTGTCACATTCGGGCCGGTCATCTCGTCCTTGTAGGTAACCGACAAGTGTGAGGATCCGCAGAGTGAACACTGACGCAGGCCGCGACGAGAGTAAGGAGGCGGCGATCCACTTGGTGTGGCGCGAGCACCGGCCGCTCCTGGTCGATCTCGCGTTCAAGATGTTGGGCAACTTCAGCAGTGCAGAGGATGTCGTGCAGGTCGCGTTCAGCCGACTCCTTCGGGTTGACATTGACGGGCTCGACGATGTCCGCGCCTGGCTGGTGGTCGTGGTCAGCCGGTTGTGTCTCGATGAGCTCCGCTCGGCGCGCTCGCGTCGAGAGGACCGCGGAGCCGACCCAGGTGAGGACATGGCGCGGGCACCTGATCCTGCGGACCGAGTCACCCTCGATGACGACGTTCGGATGGCATTGCTCGTCGTATTGCAACGACTCAGCCCCGCGGAGCGGACTGTGTTCGTACTCCACGATGTGTTCCAGTTCTCTTTCGGGATGGCAGCGTCAATCGTGGGTCGGTCCCCGGAGGCATGCCGAAAGCTGGCCAGCCGAGCGCGTCGTCGGATCGAAACGGAGACCGGACCGAGCCGGTTCGTAATCCGGCCTGATGATCCGGGACGCGTGGCTGAGCGGTTCATCGCGGCCTGCGCGGGTGGTGACATCAAAGCCCTCGTCGAGATCCTCGATCCCGACGTGGTCGGCGTCCTCGACCCCGGACCCGGTCAGGCTTTGCCACCCCAGATCGGGCGCGACCGGGTCGCGCCGAACGTCTTGCGGTTCCTTGGCGGCGCTACCGGCGTGACGCTGGTGTCGCACCCGCTCAATGGACATCTCGGAATGCTCGCCTTCCGAGACCGCGAACTCATCGCACTGTTCATGCTCGAGACCGACGGCGCTCTGATCACCGACATCCACGGCATCATCGACCCTGCCAAGCTCGCGATGGTCGACCTTCAGCTGAAACTCGATCACTGACTGGTCGACGCGACGACAGATGATCACGTCAGGTGATCAGGCGCTTCCGGTCGTGATGGCGTCATGTCACATTCTCGGTGCCTGTCTCGTCCTTGTGGAGAGAGCAACGGGCCGACGAGACGCCCTGCGCTCGACACGAGGAGGACAGTGCAGTGCGCGTATCGCCGAACGGTTCAGCTCACGGGACACCGCCGGCCATCGATGTGGTGATGCTCTCGAAGACGTATCCCGGCGGTGTCGAAGCAGTCAAGGGTATCGATTTCCAGGTCGCCGCCGGTGAGGTTTTCGGTCTGCTCGGACCGAACGGTGCGGGCAAGTCGACGACCATCGGAATGCTGACGACGACGGTGGAACCCACGAGTGGGACGGCGCGGCTCGTGGGCTTCGACGTGCGCGCCGAGCCCCTATCGGCGCGGCGGGTGAGCGCGGTGGTGTTCCAAGAGGCGACCGTCGACTGTTCGTTGACAGGTCGACGCAACCTCGAGGTCCACGCTCGGTTGTGGGGTGGCGACCCGGCAACGAGCGGGGACCGTATCGTCGAGGTTGCGCACTCCTTCGGGCTCACCGATCTTCTTGAGCGTCCGGTGTCCGGCTACAGCGGTGGTGAACGCCGCCGGCTGGAGATAGCTCGAGCGCTCCTGTCGCGGCCCGAAGTGCTCTTCCTCGACGAACCCACGGTGGGGCTCGACCCCCGGATCCGTTACGAGCTCCTCGACCTCATCGCCAGCCTACGGGACACCTCGGAAGTGACTGTCCTGCTGACGACCCACTACCTGGACGAGGCTGAACGTCTCTGCGACCGGGTCGGCATCGTGCATGCCGGGCGCATCGTTGCCCTCGACACACCGACCGCGTTGCTTGCCAATCTCGGCCGCGAGATCCTCGAGCTGCGCGTTCCTGACGATCCGATCGAGGCTCTCAACTCTCTGCGTTCGTCCGGCGTCGCCGGCGACGACGCCTTCGTCATCGGGTCCACCCTCACGGTCCCGCTGCACAACCGTTCCGCGCGCGAGTCGATGGACGCGATCGCGACCGCCGGCGTCGCCATCGGGGCCGTGACCGCCCGGGCACCGACGCTCGACGATGTCTATCTCCAACTCACCGGCCACAGCCTCGCTGCGCCGCCCGCGGAACAACAAGGAGCACGTACATGAACTCCATCATGACCAAACCTCCGCTCGCACGACCGACCATCGCGCCCCGACGGTCGCCGCGATCCTTCGTCGCGTTCGCGACGCTCGCTCGGCGGCGATTTTCGCTCAGTGCGCATACCCCCCGCGAGATCCTGGTTCCGCTGCTCACACCCATTCTGTTCGCGGACGTCATCGCGCCGGCACTGGCAAAATCGATTCCCGCGACCGCCGGCATTGACTACCTGAGTTTCGTCGCCGTCGGTACGATCGGACTGCTCGTCCCACTGAGTTGCATCCTCGGCGGTATCGGCATGATCGTCGACCGTGACAGTGGCGCGCAGCGCGATCTGCTCGCGGCGCCCGTGCGTCGCAGCTTCATGGTGCTCGGGAACATGTCGGTGGCGGTCATCGTGAGTCTGTTCCAGGTCGCGGCGCTGATGATCGCCGCGATCCTTCGTGGTGCCACCTTCGCCGATTCGGTCTCTGGTATCGCTTGGGCCGCGGCGGCGACGCTCGCGTTGGCCGTCGCCATGCACAGCGTCGCCGAGATCCTGGCGGCGCGGATCTCTAAGCAAGAGGAATACGTCGGCGTCGCCCCGCCAGTCGCGCTCTTGCCGTGGTTCTTCGCCGGCTCGTTCTTCCCGATCAGCGCGCTCCCTGCCGGTCTCACCGTATTCGCCAAGGTACTTCCCCTCACCCATGCCCTCGCCTTGATGCGCTACGGCCTCGTCGACCCGAGAGGCGTGGGCCTGCACGACATCTGGGGAATGAGCAACACCACCGAGATGGCGTTCATGAGCCTCGCGGTCGTCGTCGCGTTCGCCGCATTGATGTTGCGGATCTCGATTCGAGTGTTCACGCGGTCGGCAGTGCACTGATCGTGTGCCTCCACCGCGTAGCCAGAGAGGAACCAACTTGATGATGCGCTGCGATCTCAAATATAGCGTGGTCAACCGGTGGCCAGCCACGGAGTCACTGCCATGACAACAACCGTCGACCCCGTCGCGTCGTCGCCCGATCGACTGCCGGTTCGATTCAACCGCCTCGGTCGGTTCGCGACATGGTGCTACGACCGGCGGCGGCGCGTCGTCGCGGCCTGGCTGATCACGTTGGTGTTGATCACCATCGGCAGTTCCGCGGCCGGCGGGCATTTCAGGGACCAGACACTGAGCGGCGACACCGAAGCCGAACATGCGCTGACACTGTTACGGCGGGTCTTTCCGGCCCAGGCCGGCGATGTCGCCCAAGTTGTTTTCCACTCCGATGCTGCCGCGCCAGGTCCGCAGGATCGTGCGGCCATCGTGGGCGTGATCGGCCGGATCCGCGGCCTCCCACACGTCGCTGGGGTGCGCGGCCCGTTCGACGCGAGAGTGACCGGCCAGATCAGCTCCGATGGCCGTACGGCGTATGCCGTCGTGCAGTTTGACGACACGGCCGACAACCTTCCCGAACCAGCGATGCAACAGGTCGTGGACACTGCCCGAGCCCGCGTACCGGCCGGCTTGACGGTCGAGCTCGGAGGCGCACCAATCGCGACCGTCGAGAAGCCCAAGTTCGGGGCAAGTGAAAGCATCGGCATCCTCGCGGCGGTCGTCATCCTGCTTTTCACGTTCGGATCGGTCATCGCGATGGGCTTGCCCATCCTGACCGCGCTGTTCGGTATCGCCATCGCGTTCGGGGCGCTCAACTTCTTGAGCCACGCCTTTGTTGTACCCACCTTCGGCGGCGAGCTGGCCGCGCTCATCGGAATCGGCGCCGGTATCGACTACGCCCTGTTCATCACCACCCGCTACCGCCAAGCCCTCCACGACGGCATGACCCCCCGCGTTGCGGTCGGAACTGCGATGGCCACATCGGGACGAGCCGTGTTCTTCGCCGGTTGTACGGTGGTCATCTCGCTCTTCGGGCTGTTCCTACTTGGCCTCACCTTCGTCTACGGCCTCGCGCTCGGCGCCATCATCGGCGTCGTCTTGGTCTTGGCCGCCGCGCTCAGCCTGCTTCCCGCCCTGCTCGGCATCGTCGGCCACCGCATCGACCGTCTCCA
>JANYJV010000083.1 GCA_025361725.1 Acidimicrobiia bacterium
CCACCGTGACCTCCTCCAGCGGCGCTCCCTCGGGAACCGTCACCTTCACCGACGGCACCACCAACCTCGGCACCCAAACCCTCACCAACGGCCAAGCCACCATCACCCTCTCGAGCCTCGCCGTCGGCACCCACACCGTGACGGCAACCTTCGGCGGCGGAGCCACATTTGCCACCAGCACGTCACCGTCGGTGGTGCAGGTTGTCAATGCTCCGAGCCTCACGCTGTTTGTGAACCGCGCCACGTCCACGTGCACCGACAGTGGAACCGGCTCCAGTACCGCGCCGTTCTGCACGATCAACGCCGCCGCGCAACAGGTGACTGCGGGCAAGACGGTTGTGGTTGCAAGTGGGACCTACCCCGAACAGGTGAACGTTGCTTCGTCCGGTACCCAACCTGCACCGATCGTGATCGCTGCCGCCGACGGTGCATCCGTGACCGTCGGCGGTAGCGCGAATGGTTTCAACATCAACGGCAAGAGTTGGATCACCGTACGGGGCTTCACGGTGAAATCAACCACGAGTCACGGCTTCCTCGTCGTCAACTCGTCCAACATCACTGTCGACACGAACCGGGTCACCTTGGCCGGCCAGCCGGTGACCGGGCAGACCGCGTTTGGGATTCATTTCAGCGGTGTGACGCAATCGCGTATCGCAAACAACACCATCGACCACAACTCCGACGCGGGCGTGCACGTGGTCGCCGCGTCGAACACCAACGTCATCACGGCCAACAACTCGTCGTCCAACGCTCGCGGCTACATGCGAGCGGCCGCCGGCATCGACGTTCGTGACAGCACCGGCAACCTGGTCTTCGCCAACGTCTCCCACGACAACGAGGATTCAGGATTCAACGTGTGGACCGGTACCACCAATGGACAGAACACGTTCTCCGACAACGTCGCGTATCGCAACGGTGATCACGGCATCGACGTGCACAACGCCGTCGACGCGCACGTTGTGGCGAACACCGTGTTCGCCAACTCGGACTCGGGCATCGAATCCACGACGTCGACCCGCACGTACCTCGCCAACAACATCAGCGTCGACAACGGGATCAACAGCCCACGCACTTCCGGCAATATCCGCATCGACAGCGCGTCGGTGAGTACTGCGATCCTCGACGACGATCTCGTCTTCCTCAGTGTCCCCGGGAACATGGTGGACTGGGCCGGAACGAAATACACCAGCCTGGCTGCGTTCCGGACGGCGACGGGAAAGGAGACCCGCGGCATTGAAGCCGATCCTCGCTTCCGCACCAGCGCCACGGCCGACTTCCACCTCACCACCGGTTCCCCGGCGATCGACTCCGCCAACGCGGATGCCAGCGGACAACCCGCCGCAGATTTCGACGGACTGACGCGGTTTGACGACCCCGCCACCGCGAACACTGGGACTGGCCTGATCACCTACGTCGACCGGGGTGCCTTCGAGTTCCAAGGCTGAGATCCGCCGCTTCCGTCTTACTCTGATCCGCCCAAACAGTGTGATTCTCGGACACATTGCCCCGCGCGGCTTCTGAGTCCAACGCGTAGAACATCCGGTTCGCGCGCCCTCCAAGCCGCCCCATCGCAAGTTTTTTTTCGATCGCGATCGGGCCCGGAAACGTGGGCCCAACGGCCTACGAAAACTGCGCCTGCCGCAGGGCGGCTTCAGCGCGGCCCGGCCATCGGTCGATACCTTGACCTGGGACGAAGACGGAGGTGCGCGCGGAGCGCACCCCGTGGGCTCGATTCGTCTCTCGACCGTCGCTATCCAACGGAGCCCAATGTTTGCAGCACCTTTTCGTCAATTCTCTTCGTCGCGCTCGGCGACGGAACCCAGACGTGATCGGCGACGATCTGTCCGCGGAGTGGCTGTGCTCGTCGCAGTCGCCGCCCTCGGCGCGGCATGTCGGCCGGGCTTGACTACGCCGAACCTTACGACGCCACCGGTGGGACACATCAGCGGTGCGACCGTCGCCGCGCGCGCTGGACTCGCACCGGGACCAGGGATCCTCTGGGAGTCCGACGCTGAGCGCAACGCCAACCTGGACGCGATCAAGAACTCCGGGGCGACGTGGGTGCCGATCGACGTCGATTGGAACAGCATCCAAGGCGATGGCCCGACCAGCTTCCGTTGGGACCGCGGTCTGGATCGTGCCGTCCTCGCGGCGCGCGCTCGTGGCCTCAACATCATGGGGATGGCGGCGTACGCGCCCCCATGGGCGCGCGGATCGAACTGCCCTCCCGGCGAGGGTCACTGTCTGCCCGCGAATGCTGACGACTATGGACGGTTCGTCACCGCTGCGGCCCAGCGCTACGGCACCAACTCTTCGAACGCGCTGTTGCGCGGCACCATCACCAGTTGGCAGCTGTGGAACGAACCGAACCATCAAGAGTTCGCGATGCCAAAGCCGAATCCGGACCTGTACGCCGAGATGGTGAAGTCGTCGTACGCGGGGATCAAGTTCGCCGATCCTGCTGCCACCGTCATCACCGGTGGGACCGCTCCAGCACCAAACGCTGCAGACGGCACCGACTACACCCCCGAGACCTGGTTGCGCGGTCTGTACGCACGCGGCGCAGGTGGTTCGTTCGACGCGGTTGGTCATCACCCCTATGCGTTCCCGACCAATCCGCTCGAGATTCACCCGTGGAACGCCTTCACTCAGACGCTCACACTGCACGCGGTCATGGTCGCGAACGGTGACGGCAACAAGAAGATCTGGGGCACCGAGATGGGCGGCGCTACGGGAACCGACAGCGGGGTACTGACCGAGGCGCAGCAGGCGCAGTGGGTCCACGACTACTACATCGGATGGATCCAAGCGTTCGGTGGCTTCACCGGTCCGCTTATCTGGATGGAGCTCAAGGACTCAGGAACCAACGTCGGATTCAAGTGGGACAACCTCGGCTTGCTGCACCACGACCGTCGTCCGAAGCCCGCCTACGGCGCCTTCCAGCAGGTCATGGCAAACGGCCTCGGGTAGCAATTGGCGCGTACGTGCTCACCGGCCCGTCATCACTCCGGGCCGGTGAGCTCGCACCACGGCAGTTCAGGAACCAGCGCGGCCGTGCCCGTGACCGTGTCCGTCGTCACCGTGACCACCATGGCCATGGCCGTGACACCCTCCGCGCCGATCGTCGGTCGTGGTCGGGTCGCACGGCGGAGGTCCCACAACCGGGTGCGCGAACTCGAGCACCTGCTGGAACGTCGGCCGGTTCGTGGCCCTCATCGTGTCGGGGATCAAGCCGGGGGTGAACCCGACCCGACGGGACGCATTTCTCCACGTCGTCGGATCATTCCCCTGGCTCTGCGAGAGCGTCGTCCCGATCCGGTCGACCACGGCCCACAATGACGCGCGGCACGCGTCGAGTGATCCGTTCCCGCAGTACCGCAACTTGAACGCACCCTGCACACTGCTCGGGTCGAGCAGGGTGCGCAGGTCCTTGTCCACGTACGACTCGCCCGAGAGACTGCCGAGCCCACGGATGCGGTCGAGGTCGGTCGTGGAATCACCAAACACCGGACGCATGACCGCGTCCGCAATCGGGTTCCAGATCGCGTTCATGATCGCGGCGCCGGCATCGTCATTCTGGCCGCTGTTGTCCGCGTCCAGGATCGGTGCATCCCGGCGCACCCAGTCGTCGAGCACGTCGACGACCTTCCCAGCGAGGGGCGTGGGAGGCGCACTCCCGCGCAACACCCGACTCACGACAGGCCACACGGGTGAGCGGACGTCCTCGGTCGCGCTGCGATTCATCACGCTGGCGTCGTTTGCGAGTGTGACCGAACTCGGGAACTGATCGAAGAGTTCCACGCGGTGCACGGAGCCGTAGGGATCGTCGTCGCCGTGCATGAAGCCCGGCGCGGACTGGTTATTCCAGTTCAGCAACAACCCGCCCGGACCACCGACCGAGTGCGGGTGCTCCTGTTCGCTCAAGAATCCCTGCCATTCGTAACCACCCGTGCCGAGCGTCGGCAGGCGACGGTCCAGGCCCGCGGCGCGGCGCGGCAACAGACCAGACGAGAAGTACGCAGTCGCGGTGCGCGAGGCGTAGGCCCAGTTGAACGTGAATCCGAACTGATTCGCCGCTTGGAAGAAGTGCTCCGGCGTGTCCGCCTTGCCTTCGGTCAGGTCCTTCAGCGCCGCGAGGTTGAGTCCGTCGCGACCGAAGGTCGAACGCTTGCGCGACAGCGCAATGACCCGACCGTTCGAGGTCGCAGTTCCGATCACCGGACCGTGCACGGACACCGGGTACCGGATCGGCGTGGTGTTGAGCGTGCCTGCGTCCACCATGTCGAACGCACGGCAGACGCCGTTGAACAGGTAATGGTTCGAAGCGCGCGTTGGCGCAGAGCCGTCCGGGTTGCACAACTGCTCGGCGAACACATCCCGCACGTCGTGGTTCGCCGAGGTAAGGCTCCACGCGTAGTCACGGGTGCGCCCGATTAGCAAGTACATCGCGGCGGCAGGAACCGCCACACCCTGGGCTTCGACGCCGGGACCGGTCAGGTGAATCTGCTGCACGATCTCGGGGTAGTAGTAACCGAGTTGCGGGCCCATCACCGCCAGCGTGTTCTTGGTCGCCGAGCGCGTCGGATCCACCACGAGGAAGTTCGAGGCTTGCTTGGACGGCACCGGACCCGCCGCGGGATAGGTGGGTTCTTCACCGGGTCCGGGCATTCGCCCCGACGACGCGGCGGCCAATGCCTGCGCTGCGCTCGTGCGAGTTCCCGACACCAATGGCGCCACCGGTGTGGTCGCCGTGGCAGCAGGGACACGCGGGTCGAGCGAGACAATCGACCCTTCGTCGATGACCGCGGCACCGGTGACCGGCCCTCCCGTCAGCGGTCCGTAATTGAAGACCTGCTTGATCGTGGTCGGTGCCTCGGGGTCGTCGAATAGCATGGTGTCCTCCCACGCCTTCCGACCGGTGTCGGCACCGAGATGGTTCTGCAGTTTGGAGAGGTACTCCGCGTTCGATGCTTCTGCACCACCACCGGCACCGAAGATCGATCCGATAAACGCCGTGACCGCAATCACGTCGTTGACGGTCGCCGCGGGTTGGGTGCTGTTGCTCGCCCGGAAGAAGGCGGTCATGCCGTCGGCCTCGGCCTGCATCTCCGCGATCATCTCGCGGCCTTTGCGGCCGTAGGTGTCGCTGATCAGCTGTACCTGGTCGGTGAGGAGTTGCTCGGTCGCCGCGCTCGGCACGAACGACTGTCCGCTCGTCACGAGTCCGAACGCATTGATCCCGGGCACATCGGCAACGGCCGCACGCGCCGGTCCGCGTCCCAGTTCGAGCAGGAGCGTGCGGTCCCTGGCCGTGACCCAGCCGGCGCCGAACGCCATGTCCTGACGTGTCACGCCGGTGACGTGAGCGACGCCGTAGGAGTCATAGGTGACCGTCGTCCCCGGACGGCCGGTTGGCTCCACCCGTGTGGCGCCAATGGGCTTGAAGTCCTCCGGAAGGAAGTTCTTCTCAAGGTCGGCGTCGGTCACGTTGCCGCGCAAGGGGGTCAGCGCGTCGTACAGCGGGAGCTGGTCAGTCGAGTTCACCGTCGTCGGAAAGCCGCCGTAGTTCCCGGCCGGCAGGATGTAGCGGGCTCGGTCGGGCGGGCTGGCCGCCGGGGGACCGCCCGGGCGAACGGGCTTGCAGCTGGCGAGCACCAGGATTGCGGCGACGGCCACGATCAGCGCGCCACCACGACGAGAACGAACCTTCATGCGGTGCCCCCCAAGGACATAGCCAAAACCGACAGCAAGCGCACGACGGTACTCGCTGCCCCAAATGGCCTCTAACGCCTGCGCTGTCCTTTTTCAACCGCGGTGAGCGGTGCGAACGGCGTTTCGCTCAGGGATTGCAGGGCAAGGCGGCCGATCGAAAGCCCGTGCGCCAGACTTCTTCAATGCCCACGGAGGAGCCGACCGGTCCCATCGCAGGCCGGTACCAGATCCTCGAACCCCTCGGGCGCGGCGGGATGGGCCACGTTCACGCCGGGCTCGACCGTCAGCTGGACCGGCCCGTTGCCATCAAGTTCCTGCGCGCCGACCTCGCCGATCAAGCGAAGCTGCGCGAGCGGTTCGAGCGCGAAGCACGGGCCGCGGCGCGTGTGTCACACCCCAATGTGGTGGCAGTGTTCGATATCGGCGAGCACGACGACGTGCCCTACATCGTGATGGAGCGGTTGTCCGGCCGCACGTTGGCGGACGAGTTCGTGGCCGGTCCGATACCAGGCGATCGCGTGCGGACGATCGCCTCCGAACTGCTGGGTGGCCTCGGTGCTGCACATCGCCTCGGCGTCCTCCACCGCGACATCAAGCCCGGCAACATCTTGTTGACCGACACGGCGCAGGTGAAGCTCGCGGACTTCGGCATCGCCAAGCTCGACGACGATCGTCAGGACACCACGATCGGTTCGGTGTTCGGGACCGTGTCGTACCCCGCGCCCGAGCGACTCGCCGGTCAACCCGCCAGCCAGTCGAGCGACGTGTATTCGGTCGGCGTCGTGCTGTTCGAGGCGCTCACGGGCGCGCCGGCGTTTCGTGCCGAGACCCCACTCGCGCTGGCGCGTGCGGTGGCACACGACCAACCCACCTTCACCGAGCAACAGCGTCGCGGCCTCGATCCGGCGCTGGTCGGAGCCGTCGAGCGGGCCATCGACAAGGACCCCGATGCTCGATTCGCGTCCACGGACGAAATGGCCGCGGCGATCGCCGGACCGGTTCCTCCGGCGCAGACCCCGACCGTGCGCGGCGTGCTTGCCGACACCGAGGCCCGGACGCCAGCGACCAAAACCGCGGTGGCACCGACTGTCCCGGTGGCCACCGCGAGTCCTGCCGGTTCGGCGCCGCCCGTTGATGCCAATGCCCCACGCGCCGCGATCGCTCCGACCGCGCTCCTGCCGACCCACGCCGACTCGGCCGGCGAGCGCTCAGACGCTGAACGGTCGGTTGACAAACATCGCCGGGCCGACGCGTCGCGTTCGACACTCAGCGATCCCGTCGGACTCGTCGCGCAGTGACCGGCGGACTCCTGCTCATCGGCATCGTGGTGGTGGCACTGCTGCTCGGAACGCTCGGCATCGGATCGAGCACGCAATCGAGAACGCCAACCACCAGTCGTCCCTCGCCGGTGCCATCAGGTACGGGTACATCACCACCCGCTCCTCTTGCACGAGCCATCGACGCGTTGGATCGAGCGGCCCGGTGATGCGGTCCATTGCGCGCGTCGTGCTCATTGCCATGCTGGTTGCGGCCTGCGGGAGTGGAAGCACCGGTGTCTCGAAGACCGCGGCGTCGCGTCTCCACGCCGAAATCAGCCTGCTGCGGGCCGCGAGCACTTCCGGCGATCGCACCGCGGCCCGCATTGCCCTGGCGAGAGTCCGAGCCGAGATTGCGCAGCTGCGAACTCGACGTGAGTTGAGCCCCGAGGCCGGCCGCCGTTTGCGGGCCGCGGCTGCGGCGGTGGAACGTCAGCTGTCTCTGCTTCCGGAGCCGACGACGACCACCACCACAGCCGCTCCGTCGTCCGAAGGCACGGGCCGTGGGAAATCCGGGGACGAGCACGGCAAAGGCGCCAAAGAGAAGGACTGATCCTTCGCAGCCGGAGAGGCGATCCGGCGCCTCCCCACATCCTTTTTCTCGCACTCAGGAATACCTCGGCTTCGTCCGTCCTTGTAGTGCTGTAATCTTGTAATCAACACTACGAAGGAGCACAGCAGTGCGATTTGAACACGAGACCACAGAATCAAGCCGGCGCCGCGGTCCCGGTCGGGACCGATCCGATGATCCCCGTGGGCGCCGACGTGGCGGGCGCGGCATGGGCCGCCCCGGCGGCTGGCAACAGGCCAACGTGCCGCCGGCCGACGATGCCGAGGCCTGGTTCCTCGGGCGTCTTCCCGAAGCGTGGTTCGCCGGCGCACCATCGGTGCGCGTCGACCGGGAGGAGATCGTCGTCGTCGGCGAACTGTCCGCTCCCGACACGCCGGACGCCCCGACCGACGCAACCCCTGGTACCGACCCGGCCCCTGCGGCAGCCGTCGGCCGGATCAGCCGATTCCGGGAGGAGACGCGTGAAACCCGCATGCAGATCGCGGGCGAAGCCGAAGCTCGCTACGGCCGCAAAGTGGCATGGGGCGCGACGATCGGCGAGCAACGGGTCATGTTCAGTCACCTCGCAGTGCCGATCATGACGCGACTGCGGCACGACGAACGCCGGGTGCTGGACACGCTGGTCGATTCCGGCGTCGCCCGTTCCCGCTCCGAAGCACTCGCGTGGTGTGTGAAGTTGGTCGGCGAGCACACGGACTCGTGGCTGGCGAACCTCCGCAACGCGATGGCCGAGGTCGACAAGTTGCGCAGCACCGGTCCGGACCTCGACGCCACGCCGAACGCGTAACCCCGAACGCACGACGCACCACCGCGCTCCCGAGCGGAACGGCCGACACCGTCCCGCCACCGGCGCGTACAGTCCGCTCGATGATCGGCGTCGGCGAGTTCGCACGCGATGCCACCGAGTGGCTCGACGCCCATCGAGAGTCGGCACCGCGTGTGCCATCGCAGAAGAGCCCCCGGTGCTCAACATGGTCGGCAACGTGCTCACCGCCGGCGCCCTGCTCGCGTACGGGACCCCAGAAAAGTGCGCCGACGAGCTTCCGAATATCTTGTCCGGTGGTCGGGTCTGGTGTCAGCTGTTCTCCGAACCCGACGCGGGTTCGGACTTGGCGTCACTGACCACACGCGCCGAACCCGACGGCGACCGCTGGATCGTGAACGGACAGAAGGTGTGGTGTTCGAACGGCCGTGTTGCCGACCGAGCGATCCTGCTGGCGCGCACTGTTCCCGGCGCCACTCCTCATCGCGGGATCTCGTTCTTCCTCGTCGACACCAGCTCCGCCGGCGTGGAGATGTGGCCACTCCGACAGATGAACGGCGGCACCGAGTTCGACGAAGTCTTTCTCAACAACGTCGAACTCCCGTCGAACGCACTGCTCGGACCGGCCGGGATGGGCTGGACGGTGGCGATGTCCGCGCTGACGAACGAACGCGGCTACATCGGCGCGGCTGGGATCGCATTCCAGCGTCGACTCGACGCCATGCTCACCCAGGGCGGAGAGCTCGACGCGCTCGGCCGACAGCGCGTCGCCGATCTGTGGATACGCGGCTCGTCGCTCAAGGTGATGGGCGAACGCCAAGGCCCGGTGGCATCCGTCCTCGCATCGATCGCGAAGCTCGGGACCACCGAGTTGATGTTCGACACCGCCGCGGCCCGGGTCGAGTCCGCCGGCGCCGACGCCCTGCTCGCAGGACCGGAAGCCGCCGGCTTGCTGTCCGCGCCCGGCGCGCGCATCGCGGGTGGGACGAGCCAGATTCAGCGCAACATCATCGGCGAGCGCATCCTCGGCCTTCCGAAGGAACCCAAACCCACGAAGTGAGTCAGTCTCGCCCGCGTCGGGCGGTCACGAGCAGGGTGGGAGCGCCCCGAGCTTCGGAACGGTGTACATGGGCTTGGGGACTGGCGGCCCGTTCGGGTCTTGGACCGCCAGCGCGTCGACGAAGATCAACGAACGGCGCGGCAGATCGGGCGCTTCGCACAGTCGAGACCGAAGCCCGAGCGCGCGGTTGCGCCCGGCGTCGAGGCCGATCACGCCGTCGACCCACCGGTACGGATTCGTGTTGCCGACGATGGTCGAACTGTTGTTGCGCACAACGGTGTTCGTCACGGGGCGGCCGAGCGCCCGGGTGCGCCACGGTGTCCCGACGATGACCGCGTGATGCGTTGCGTCAGGTCCGGCGAAGTCGTTCCCGGTCACGACCGCTCCGTCGTCCTCGATGCGCACCCCGTACTCCGAGTCGGCGAACACGTTCGCGTGCACCACGTTGCGGGCGGCGCGATCGAGCGTGATGGCCTGGAGCGGGCCGCTCACATACGGCAGGTCGCTGCAGTCCATCGGGAACACGTTCTCCCCCATGCGCGATGCCACCCATACGCCGGTCTCACCGCCGGCGATCACGTTCCGCGTGATGACGTTGTCATCGGCGCCGTACCGATGCTCGACCCACGAGCCCGGATCGGAGTGAACGTTCTCACCGCAGTTCGTATAGATGAAGACACCACCGGCGGCGTTGCCGGCGATCCAGTTCCCGGACACCACGTTGTGGCGCGACCCGTCGATCGCGATTCCCTCCCGACCCGGACCCCAGTACCGGAAGGTCACGCCGCTGAACACCGCCACCGTCCCGTTCGGCCCGCTCTCGCGGTAGCCGTTCAGCACGATCGCGTTCTCGGTGACGACGTTGTCCCGCGAGCCCGCGTCGAGGTACACGCCGGTGCTACCGGCTCCGACGATGACCAGGCGGCGAATCTGCGTCCCGGTCACGTACCCGTCGACGTACAGACCGACCCCACGCGAGTTGGTGAGCGTGCTGTCCTCGACCACGACTCCCTGCAGGTGGTGGTCGTACTCGTGGCCGGCCGCCAGGTGATTGAAACCATCCCGCCGCACATGGACGCTGTTGAGGAACCCGTCAACGTGACAGTTCCGGATCGTCACGTTGTCGAGATCCACGTCGGCCGGTGTGGCCACGAGGATGCCAATCGCACCGGTCCCAGAGGCGTCGCGGATGCGTGCGCCGTGACAATCGAACACCACGTTCGAAGCGGTGATGTTGAAGCCGCCGGTATACGTACACGCCGGGTCGAGATCCAAACTGACGGTGACGACGGCGCGCGTGGCCGTCTGCGAACACGGGATCGAGACATTGCTCGCACCAACCGATGTTTCGGCGGCCGCAGTTCCAACCGGGCTCGAGGCGGTCACGGCGACGACAGTCGTAACCGACCAGATCAGTCGGCGAATGACGCTCTTGCTCTGCCGCCGGACGCGCTCAACCCAGTCCATTGCTTCCCCCCAACACCCGTCGACCCGTCAACCCCTCGATTTCGGCGCAAGGTTCGTGTTTTACCCACCCTCATCGCAACTCGCACCAGAAGCACACGCCAGGCCTTGCGTTTCACGCAAGGGTTCGCCCCGCGGCCGGGTCCTACAGTGACCGGGTGGAAACCGCCGAGTCCGTGACCGAAGCCATCGCCCTCCTCGAGGCCGACGGATACCGGAGCGACTTTGCTTTCGCGAACGGCGCCGTCACGTGCCACGCGTGCGGGAAAGCCCACGCGCCGGCGCAGCTCCTCGTGCAACACACCTTCAGGTTCGAAGGCGATACCGACCCGGGCGACGAAGCCATCGTGCTCGGCGTCGAGTGTCCCGAGTGTGGGATGCGCGGCATCATCGTCTCCTCCTACGGCCCCGAGGCCAGCCCCGAGTTCCTCGCCCTCCTCGACCAACTCGACGGGTAACCGCCGGCACCCGTCAGGCGCGCCAGTCGATCCAGGCACCGTGCGGTTGGACGAACCCGAGGAGCTCGGGAGTCGCCTGGCCGTCGACGAAGCTCACGAGGCCGAGCAGGCTGGCGTCGGTGCGGTTGGCGTCAATCGGCGGAGTGATCCCGGAAAAGGTGTCCACCACTCCGATGCCTTCCGCGCTGACCCACGCAATCGGGCGAGTCCGAGACGCGACGGCGAGCATCTCATGGAACTCGGCGCGGCGGGTTCGCGACAGATATGCCAACACCCAGGTGGTCACGACCACCGCGGTCACCTCAGTCGGAAGCCCCAGCAGAATCGCCGTGACGTCATCGACGGCGTCACCTTGCACCAGATCCGGTGGAGTGCGCCGCGCTTCGGCGATGGCCTCCCGAGCGCGCGCCAGCCGACCCGTGTCGGGCCAGATGCATGCAAGCAGCCAACGGGCGTTGTGCTCACCGGTCAAATCCATCGGGTCGCGATCCAATCCGACCCGGGCGCGAATCTCGGGAAGCCGGGCCGCGATCGGCGCGTCGCCGCTCACGATCTCGGACTGGACTCGCACCGCGGCGTCATCCGGACCAGTGGTGCCGTACGTTCCGTAGTCCAGGAGATACCGGTCGCAGAAGAGGTTGAGTCCCGCACTCGACCCGACGTCGACGAGACCGAGCGGTGCCCCCCACCGTTGTGCCACCGCGGTCAACGCTGGCCCGATCACCGCCGAGCGCCCGACCTCGTTGTTGTTCGTGTGTCGAGTCGCGAGCAACGCCAAGATTTCTACGCGTCGGCTCAGGCACACGTCGACGAACAACGGGCCGACGTCGGCGTCGGAATCGCCCGAGTACACCGCCGCCAGTGGATGGTCGAGGCCGTCGAGCACGAGGGAGTGCACGGCGGCCAACAACACGTTCGGTTGGTGGCTCGTGGGCGGAGCTTCGAGGATCAGATCGAGCACCGCGTCGGTCATTGCGACGGTCTGAGAAATGCGTCGGTACAGCGGCGAGTAGTCACCGCACTCGTGCTCGCCGAAGTACGTCCAGATCGCGCCAAGTTCGCGGCGGCGCGATTCACTCACCGATGCGACGGTGCGGGTGGCGCGCCCTCAATCTCGAAGAAGAGCTCGTCGGCATAGCACCACCACCAGTCCTCGCCCGGCTCGTAGGAGCGAATCAACGGATGGTCCGGGTGGGCGTGGAAGTGAGCCGTGGCGTGTCGGTTCGGTGAGCTGTCGCAGCAACCGACGTGTCCACACTCCACGCAGAGGCGGAGGTGGAGCCACTCGCCGCCGGTCCGCAGGCAATCTTCACAACCGTTGCTCGACGGCGGTGCGTCGGTCGCGGTCTCGAGATGCGTGCAGGTCTCAGCCATGAACCCTCCTCGGGGCGTCGCGTCCGCGCAGTGTACGGGTGAGCCGACGCTGCGAGCTCCCTGCTAGAAACGCCGGTCGTGACTGACTTTCCCGAACGTGCGCAGGTCGTGGTCATCGGAGCCGGCATTGTCGGCAACTGCCTGGTGGGCCACCTCGCCCGGCTCGGTTGGACCGACATGGTCCTCATCGACAAGGGCCCGCTCCCCAACCCTGGCGGCAGCACCGGCCACGCCTCCAACTTCATCTTCCCGGTCGACCACAACAAGGAGATGGCGCTTCTCACCCTCGCGAGTCAGGCGCAGTACGAGGCGATGGGCGTGAACAGCACGTGCGGCGGCATCGAAGTGGCCCGGAACCCCGAGCGGCTCGAGGAGTTCAAGCGGCGCATGACGTCCGCGAAAGCGTGGGGCATCGAGGCCCAACTCCTCACGCCCGCGCAGATCAAGGAACAGGTCCCCTTCATCAACGAAGACGTCATCCTCGGCGGCTTCTCGAGTCCCACGGTCTCGGTGGTCGATTCGTTGCGCGCCGGCACCCTCATGCGCGAGGAGGCCGTCGACGCCGGGCATCTCCAGGTGTTCGCCAACACCGAGGTGCTCGATGTGGAGGTGGTCGACGGCACCGTGCGCGCGGTCGTCACCGATCGCGGTCGCATCGAGGCCGAGCACGTGGTGATCGCGTGTGGCGTCTGGAGTCCGCGCATTGCGGAGATGGCCGGCGCCACCATTCCGCTCACGCCGGCGGTGCACCAGATGGCCGACGTCGGCCCAATCGACGTGCTGGTGGAGTCCGGCCAAGAAGTGGCGTACCCGATCGTCCGGGACATGGACACGTTCATGTACGAACGGCAGTCCGCCGGTTCCATGGAGGTGGGCAGCTACGCACACCGGCCGATCTTCCACGACCCGAACGAGATCCCGTCGAACGACGCGGCGGCGCTCTCCCCCACCGAGCTCCCCTTCACCGACGACGACTTCGACGACCAGATGGAAGACGCGCTCGAACTCATGGGCGACATCCTCGACACCGCGGAGATCCGGTACGCGATCAACGGCCTTCTCTCCCTGACGCCGGACGCGATGCCGGTCCTCGGTGAGACGATCGAGGTGCGCAACCTCTGGTCCGCTGCGGCGGTATGGATCAAGGAAGGGCCGGGGATCGCACAACTCGTCGCCGAGTGGATGACCTACGGCTACCCCCATCTCTGCGACGCCCACGCGTCGGACATAGCTCGCTTCTACCCGCACGAGCGCACCGTCCATCACATCCACGCGCGGTGCGCTGAGCACTTCAACAAGACCTACGGCATCGTCCACCCACGCGAACAATGGGCGTCCGAGCGCGGCATGCGCCGGTCGCCGTTCTACGCGCGTGAAGAGACGCTCGGAGCGGAGTTCTTCGACGCTCGCGGATGGGAGCGGCCGCAGTGGTACCGCTCGAACGCCGCGCTCTGCGACGAGTTCGGCGATGCGTGCGCGCCGCGCCCCAACGAGTGGGACGAGCGTTGGTGGTCGCCGATCACGAACGCGGAACACCTCGCGATGCGGGAACGAGTCGGCATGGTGGACCTCACCGCATTCTGCGAGTTCGACATCACCGGCCCCGGCGCGTTGGACGCCTTGCAGTACCTCACGGTGAACAGCGTGAACGTGCCCGTCGGCCGGTCGGTGTACACGCCGTTGCTCACGCCCGATGGCGGCTTCCGCTCGGACCTCACGATTGTGCGGCTCGGTGACCAGCACTTCCGCGTGGTGACCGGCGCGTTCGACGGTGGGCGCGATGCGTACTGGTTCAAGAAGCATCTGCCCACCGACGGTTCCGTCACGTTCACCGACATGTCCGGCGCGCTGTGCACCATCGGCGTATGGGGACCGCGCGCGCGTGACCTCGTGAGCGGTGTGTGCGGGGCGGACCTCTCGAACGAGGCCTTCCCGTACGGATCGGTGCGCGAGACGCTCATCGACGGCATACCGGTGACGATGTTCCGCATCTCGTACGTCGGCGATCTCGGCTGGGAGATCTACACCAAGATGGAACACGGCCTGCGCCTGTGGGACACGTTGTGGGATGCGGGCCAGAAGCACGGCGTCGTGCCCGTCGGCATCGGCGTGTACGCGGTGACCGGCCGCATTGAGAAGGGCTATCGCCTGATGGGCGCCGAGCTCGAGAGCGAGTACAACCCCGTGGAGGCCGGCCTGGCGCGGCCGAAGGTGAAGAGCGCAGACTTCATCGGCAAAGCCGCGTACCTCGCGGCGCGCGACGAAGAGCCCGCCGCTCACCTGTGCACGTTGTCCATGATCTCGAACGTGTCCGCGTCCGGTGAGGCGCGCTTTCCCACCGGCGGGAACGAACCGATCCTCACTCGCAATGGAGAACGCATCGTCGACGCGCGTGGTCGCGTCTCCCGAGTCACGACCGCGGGCGCAGCGCCGTCGCTCAGTCAGTACTTGTTGCTCGCCTACCTCCCGCCGGGGCACGCGGTCGAGGGCACCGAGCTGCAAGTCATGTACATGAACGAGCTGTTCCCGGTCCGCGTCGAACGAGTGGGCAGCCGACCACTCTTCGACCCCGACGATGCCCGCATGAAGGCCTGACCAGACTTCGCCCGGCGATGAATGGAAGCGGGTGGGGCGGGGAAGAACACCGTCATGAGCGACCCCCAGCCCGGCCCGGAAGCAATCGACGATCCGGAAATCGAGGTCCTCGCCGGTGATGGCATCACGCAAGAGGCGGTCGATGCCGCGATCCAGGAGTACGAAACGCCCGAGGACGCAACGAACGAAGGCTGATGCGAACGCCGGATCAGCGAGCCGGCTCGACCACGAGATCGCTCTCCGCTCCAGTGCCCCGGTCGCCGAGAACCTGCACACGGTAGGTCCCCGTCGGGGCGGTCGCGCTCGGCCGATACGTCGTGCTCACGTTTCCGCGAGCGTCGGCACGATGCGGCGGGCCCACGTACGTGCCAGCGGTACTCGTGATCGCAAAGACGATCTTCTCCCCCGGTTTGGCGCCGGTGACCTCCAGCCGTACTTCCCGTCCGAGCGTCACCCCTGCAGCAGGCGTCGCCAATCTGATCGGCCGCCCACTGGCGGAGGTGGCCAGCAACTGCACGGGCGTTGAGGATGCGTGGCGACTCACCGAAAGTTGGGACAGCGCCGCCACACACCCGGCAATGAGCATCACGAGGACGGTGATGCCGAAAGCCGCCGACGGCTTGGGTCGTACCCGACCGGCCACGCGCCGGGGAACCGCGACGGGGACGAGCATCGGGCGGTAGTCGTTGCTGAGCGTTGTCCCGACCATGGCTTCGCCTCTGCGTCACGCGATCCGCGTCCACACGCATCGTCACTCTCCGTGGTACCAACAAATGTGGCGGTCCAAACCCGATGTGAGTCATCTGATCCCGGCGAGAGCGATCGTGCGGACTCCGAGCGGGGTGTCGGTCCTGTCGATCTGCGATGCTCGCGACACCCGCTCCGCTCGAAGGAGGACCGTATGACGGACTCGGATGTTCCCTTCGTCGACGAACACGACGTAATGATCGACGTGCCCGCTGAGGTCGTCTGGGAGTCGCTGGTTCAGCAGGTGAGCGGGCTTTTCGGAGGCCACCTGGCGCCGCGATACGCCCGCGCCGTCGGTTGCGATGATCAGTCCATCGGTGGACCGCGACCGTTGGCCCAAGGTTCAACCCTGCCGGGCTTCCACGTCGAAACGTTCCGACCGGCCTCTGAACTCGTCCTCGCCGGCCGCCACCGATTCTCCACCTACGTCCTGCGATTTCAGGTGGAGGCAATCAGCCCGACGCGCTCGCGACTCCGCGCCGAGACACGCGCTGCGTTCCCCGGCGTTGCGGGCGGGATCTACCGGCTCGCGGTCATCGGCACCGGCGGCCATGCGGTTGCAGTGCGCCGAATCCTCACCCAAGTGAAACGCGCCACCATGCGCAGTCGCAGCACGGCGGGTCGATGACCGTCCCGGCGTAGCGTGTCCGCATGTGCTTCGGGATCAAGACCGCTCCACAACACACGACCTGGGCCGAGATGCTCGACGTCTGGCGTGCCGCCGACGACATCGAGCTCTTCGAGTCCGCGTGGAACTTCGACCACTTCTACCCGATCTTCTCCGACTCCGACGGTCCGTGCCTGGAGGGGTGGTCGATGCTTGCGGCGATGGCCCAAGCAACCCGTCGCATCCGCATCGGCTGCCAAGTCAGCGGCATGATCTACCGCCACCCGGCGGTGCTCGCGAACATGGCGGCGACGATCGACATCATCTCGAACGGCCGGCTCGACATCGGGCTGGGCGCGGGTTGGAACCAGCAGGAGTGCGACGCCTACGGCATCGCCTTGCCGCCGCTCAAGGAACGGTTCGATCGGTTCGACGAAGGCGTGGAAGCGATCGTCATGTTGTTGTCGAACGAGCACAGCACGCTCGACGGTCGATACGTACAACTGCAGAGTGCACGGTGTGAACCGAAGCCCGTGCAACGTCCGCATCCGCCCATCACCATCGGTGGCAACGGTCCCACGCGAACGTTGCGCACCGTGGCGCGCTTCGCGCAACAGTGGAACTCGGTGGCGGGACTCGAGCACTGGCCAGCGATCCGGGACACGCTCGTGGAGCGGTGCGGTGAGATCGGTCGTGATCCGTCGAGTATCGAATACTCGGTCAACCTCCGGTACGACGCGGACCAGGGCCCCAGCGGGCTCGCCGAGCAAGCCGCCGGCTTCGCGGGTGCCGGCGCCGACATCGGCATCGTCTACCTCCCCGTCCCGCATTCGCCGGACGTCCTCGAACCGATCGCCAACGCACTCGCTGCGGTGTGACCCTGCCGCGAACCGCGTGGCTCGGCTTCAACGCATGCAGCTGACGAGAGGCCCGGCCGGCTTCAACCCTCGTAGTGGCCGTACCGAATCGGAGTCTTGAAGCGGCGGACGTCGGGGTACTTCTCGGACGCAATGCCCCGGGCGCGGTTGCCCATGCCGGCGATGATCTCGCCGATGCCGTGCGCGTGATGCGCGCTTCGCAGGTGACGGATCTCGTGACCGAACTCGATGAGGCTCGGCTCGTTGCGGTCGCCGTAGTCGCCGAAGACCGGATACACCGAAGCGCCGGCGCGCACGGCGTCGTACAAGTCTTCACGCGTCCCTTGACCGAACGGCTCCATGACGACGAAACCGTGCTGGTCCTTCGCGTCGCGTGAACCACTGCCGGCCTCGATGACGATGTGACCGTGGTCGGACGTCATGAGGTTCATGAACTCCGCACGGGTCTGCGCGTTCTGGCGGCGTCGGAAATTCTTGACCCGCCGGTTCAGGTCTTCGTCGGTGATGTCGCCCTCGTTTACGGCCTCACCGCCACTCACGGGGAAGGTCTTCAAGACGTTGCCGGCGTTGCGGAGAACGTCGTCGATGACGTTGAGGCCCATCACCTCGAGGTAGCCGAGCAGGCGACCGATCATGAGGGTGGTGCGGGTGTCGATCCGATCGAACCCGCGTCGTTGCGCCGCGCGCGTCAGATACCCGAGGTTAAAGCCGACGTCCTGGAACTCGAGGTGCGAACCCACGAAGATGAACGACTGACCGTCGACGAGCCGGTCGAAGAACTTTTCGCGCTCGGTGAAGTCCACGAACGCCTGGATGTTCGCTTCGGCGTGGTCACCGTGGAGGATCTCCAACAGCGCGAGCGAGGTCTCGGTTTCGGCCGACGACATCGGAGTGGACCGCAAGAACGCCTGATCGTGATTGATCGCGTCTTTGCGGGGGGTTGCTGCGATCGCGGCGCGCGAGATCGGGTTGAAGATGCTCTCGAACTCAACACCGCCCACTCGCTTCGCGGATTCGTACAACACGCGATCGAGCTGGCGGTGCACGCCGAACATCTCGTGGAACTGATCGGCCGCGGCGTGGAACAGGCTCGAGTCCGGCCGGGGCGGCCCTTGGAGCGGGCGATCCTCATCACTCGTCATCGATCACGACCTCCACGAAGCGTCCGGCGTCAGGCGCCAGTTTCGCGTCTCCGACTCCGCGCCGGTTGCATGACCCACCTGTATCTGATCCGACGCACGCGACGGCGCCTCTTCGCAGCCGATGCCGTCGTGATCAGAGTCGAGCCCGAGACATCGGTACCGAGCACTCCATCGACGCGTCAGGATGAGGTCTGAAGTGTGCGGTCCCCAGACGGCGCTTCGCTCTCGATCACCAGAGTGGTCTCAGCAACGCCGCGTAGAAGCGCACGAACCGTGCGGCGGCTATTTGAAGAGCTTCCAGAACGCGGCGCCGACTTTGCGTTGCCGGCCGGACTTCGTCCAGGGAATGCCAGTCGCCCGAGACACTCGTCGCTTGGCCGAGGTCACGCCCAACTGACGCTTCCAACTCCACCCGCCCCGGTTCATGGCGCCTCCCACCGTTTGGTCCGACCCCAGTGTGCCACCCGGTTGGTCGATGGGTCGTCGGTTGAGTCGCAGAGCGCACCGGCGACTTCGAGGCGGACCCGGAAGTCACTGCCGGCTCGAGCCGCGGACGAAGCGCAACGCGCTCGGGGTGAGATACCAACGAACAACTTCTCGCCGAGTGGGCGCCGACGTTCCTCATCACCGCGGGCCACTCGCGGCTGCACGTCACGCTCACCTATCGCGGCGAACCGCTCGACCCACTCTTCGTCGTCATGCTCGCCGGGGTGGCGATGATGAAACCGGAAGCGTGATCCCCTCCTCCCAGTGCTCGATGGTCTGGGCCACCCAGAACACGGCGAACGGCGTGATCTCAAGCGCCTCCAACCAGAACACCTCGTGCCGCCAACCGGCGTCGATCGCCTTGCCAATGACCACTGCGACAACACCCGCCACCATGCACGCCACGACAGCGATGTACAGGGCGCGGTAGCCGCTGCGGGCCTCCCGGACGTTGAGCACCACAACGACGCCGATCGCCACGAACATCGCGATCGCCGCGCCCACGTGGGCATGCCGGTCGAATCCGGTGCGGGCGACGCTGTGCCAGATCACCCCGGCGAGGATCAGTACTCCGGTGATGGTGATGCCGACCCCCGCTTCCTTGCTTGGCTTGCGCGCCTGAATGACGTTCTTTTTCGACGCGATGACTGCGGCGATCAACAGCGCCACCGCGCCAGCTATGGCGACCGCAAGGATGTTGTTGTTGATGTACGCATCGGCGTCGGCTGACACCGTGTTCGACGCCGCACAGAGCAACCGATCCGCGGGACTCGTCGGCACAAAGGCGACGACGAACGCGAGCATGCCGGCGATGTTGAGGAACGTGTCCTCCCACGGGGTGCGGCCGACGATCGCGATGAGGCACACGCCGATCGCCACGAGCGCGCCGACGAGCATCGAGTGCGCAGGCGTGTAGTAGTACGCGCTGATCGAACCTTGCCAGCACTTCGCCTCGGCGCGCTCGATCACCACCGACGCACCGAGCGACAGCACCATCACCACAATGGCGAGCCGCAGATATCGGTACGACCGGATCGCGTAGTCGCGGAACCTCTGATCGGTGTCCACCGTCATCGTCGACCTGTCCTCAGCCTCGTGACACTTCGTCACGGGACAGTCATCATCCCGGCCGTGCAGGCTGGTGTCAACGATCCCGGCGACGGCTGGGACGGCCGCGAGCGTGAACCGACGACCCCGACACCATCGGCCGCGCGAAAGGGTCCATGGCGGTCCGGCAGGGGAACGTCTACCCATATCTCGGCCCGAGACTTCAATCCATACTCGTCAGGTACCCGCGTCGAGGCGGGTCGCAACGGGAGGATCGGGTTCCGACACGAGCACGCGATCATTCCGGGGGTGCCCGCTCGGCGGAGCTCACCATCCCGATCGTGGCCGATCCGATTGACGAACGGACCGAATCGTTCAACATCGACATCAACACGCTGACCAATGCACAGATTGGCTCGGGTGGCGACCGCACCACGGTCACCATCGACGACGACGCCAGGGTGCGCGGCGAAGGTCGGCTCAGGAGTCCACGGACGCTTTCCCGCGGATGATGAGCACCGGGCATGGACTGTGGTGCGCGACGTAGCTACTGACCGATCCCAGCACCACTTCGACGATCGTCCGGTGACCATGGGAGCCGATGACGATCATCGCCGCACCTTCGTCCTCGGCGAGCGCGCAGAGCCGCGCACCGATCGATCCGGAGGATCGTTCGACGATCTGTTGTCGGATAGGACGGTCGCCGAAGGCCTGAGCGGAGCGCGCCAGCGCACCGTCGGCCGCGACGTTCGCCGCGCGATAGTCCCCTTCCGCTTCTTCGAGGCTCATCACCGGTCCCTCGAAACCACCGGCGTCCTCCTGCGGGTCGTACATTTCGTCGACCACCATGACGAGCGACAGTTGGGCGTCCGCCGGGATCAGGTGCGTGGCCTCGTGCGCCGCGAGCAACGATGCGTCCGTCCCGTCGGTCGCGACGATCACGTGCACGGGAGTGCCAGTCTTGGGTTCGGTCATGCTCCGCACCATGGTTGATCAGCACACGGCATACCAGAGTCGATGGTCCCCACTTTCGACGGGGCCCACGACGGGGACCGCGCCGTCACGGGCTCCGCCGGTCCTGATCGGGGCCTCGTAGTATCTGTTGCCGAATCGCTCGTCGATGCGAATGGAGCCGAGCATGGCGACCGGATCGTCCGAGACCGACTATCTGGTCGTGGGCGCAGGAGCGATGGGCATGGCCTTCACCGACGCCCTGATCGATCACGCGGATGTGCATGTCACGGTCGTCGACCGGCGCCATACGGCCAGCGGCCATTGGCAGGACGCGTATCCGTTCGTTCAGCTCCACCAGGCATCGTTGTTCTATGGCGTCGCCTCGACGGTGCTCGGCCGCGGCACCATCCAGGAGCGCGGCCCGGAGACGGGGCTCCAGGAGCGGGCCCGGGCAGTCGGAGATCCAGGCCTACTACGACGACGTCCTGTATCGCCGCTTTCTCGGCTCGGGCCGCGTCACCTTCCTCGGCGGCTGCGAATATCACACCGACGGCGCCTCGAATTTCGTGACGTCCCGGGTGTCGGGCGAGACCGTGGAGCTCAACGTGCGCCGCCGCGTCGTCGACGCCACCTACTTGGCGCCGACGATCCCCGCGACGACACCGCCGCCATTCGGTGTTGCCGACGACATCTCCGCTGTCCCGATCAACGACCTCGCCCGGTTGGACGTGGCGGCGACCGATTACGTGGTCGTCGGTTCCGGAAAGACCGCAACCGACGGGATCATCTGGTTGTTGGCCAACGGTGTGCCGCCGGACCGCATCGTCTGGGTCCGCTCCCGGGATCCGTGGATGCTCAATCGCGCCGTCGTCCAGCCCGATCCGGTGGTGGCGCTCGGGCTGGTTGCGGACACCATGGCCGCGGCGGCCGACGCCGAGTCGCTCGACGATCTCTTCCTGCGCCTCGAAGCGGCGGGGGTGATGCTGCGCATCGACCGGGACGTCACGCCCACCATGGCCAAGACCCCGACCCTCGGAAGCTGGGAACTCGATCTGCTCCGCACCGTCGAGCACGTCGTTCGCCTGGGACACATCAAGCACGTGACACGGAACGAGATCGTCCTCGAGGGCGGGTCGGTCCCACTGGCGCGGGGTTCGCTCATCGTGCACTGCGCCGCGTCCGGGCTGCAGTACCCCCCGCTGGTTCCGCTCTGGGGGCCGGACACCATCCGACTCCAGACAATCCGGGCCGGCTTCCCCTGCTTCTGCGCGGCGCTGGCCGGATACGTGGAGGCAACTCGCGACGATGATCGAGAGCGCAACCGTCTATGTCCGCCCAACACGCTCCCCGACAACACCGCGAAATGGGCGAGGATGCAGGTGCGCGGCGCAATCGCGACGCGTACCTACGGTGCGGAGCCGGATATCGCCGCGTGGGCCAACGGCTGCGCGCTGAACCCCGCGCGCATCCAATCATCGCAACGCGACGATCCCGCGGTGCAGACCGCCGCCTCACGCGTGGCCGACCACGCCGAGCTCGGGCTCGCCCGGTTGGCCGAACTCGCCGGCGAACCGCTCTGACTCCGGACCGACACTCGAGGGACCGGCGCGACGCGCGCGGATTCGAAGCAACAGAGCTGCGGCCGGGCAAGCTCCTGAACGGAGCCGGAATCATCGGGTTGTGAGTCCCGTAAACCATCCGTCGACTCCGACCGGATCGGACACCGACTACTCCTCGGGGGTGACACCGAGGAAGTCGGCGACGCGTCCAAGGCTCTCGTCATCCAGGACGAGTTCGCGCAGCAGCATCTCCTGGGCGATCACCGCGCCGAGCTCGCCGGCGGCATTGCGCAAAGATCCATCGTAGACGCCACGCGACGAGAGGGCCTTGCGCGGCGTGAGTTCGAGCAACATCCACGCATCCGCGCGGAGCGGCGCGTGGAACCACACCGCGTGATCGATGCTCGGGCCGCCCGTCGCCAATCCCTGCACCTGGGTCTGACCGAACCCCGTACCAAGGTCGGACGCGTACGCCAGCGCGCAAGCGTGCACCAACGGGTCGTCCGGCAACGGCGTGGTTGCGCGCACCCAGATGCGATCTGGGTGACGGATCTCGCGCTTGATGATCCGCGTCGGCGTCACCTCGCGTACCTCGACCAGTGACGCGACCGACGGACGAGAAACCAAGGTCTCGGGATCAGGTGCGTCACGGGTCGGAACGGCGTCAAACGTCGGCGACTCGCGGTGCGTGTGGAAGGAGGCGAGCATCGAGAAGATGACCTCACCGTCCTGGACCGCACGGACGTGCCGAGCCGAGAACGAGCCGCCATCACGATCACGGTTCACGTCGAAGATCACCGGCAGATCGACGCGCCCCGGCCGGAGGAAATACCCGTGGAACGAATGCGGCAGCCGATCGCCGGACACGGTCGCGCCGGCCGCGGCCAACGCTTGCGCCGCGACCTGGCCGCCGTAGAGCGAGTACCGCTCGCGTGCGCCCGGTTCGTTCTGACCTCGGAAGAGATCACGATCGAGCCGCTCGAGATCGAGCAATTCCGCGAGCGTCGACGGCGTCATGCGACGAGATCTCGCGTGAGCAGCATGACTGCGACGGCCAAGGCCACGAGAGTTGTGTCCGCATCAGACTGCATGATCGCCGCACCCTACGAGGCGAGCAGACCTGAGTCAGGCAAGGGAACGGTGGGACACAGAACAGACGGGGGGAGGCCCAGGTTGCGGGACCATCGGGGATCAACCCGGAGTTACCGGGCGTCGGCCTATCGGCGAGACCACGCGTAATAGGCGGTGAGGTGGATCAAGTCTTCGGCGGTCCCGACGAGGTCACACCGGTAAGTCAGCGGTTTCCCACGCGTTCACCGGGCGGGACGAACTGCCTTCGGTCGAGCAACCCGGCCGATCAGCGACTCGAACGTCTCCGCAATGAGCGTCGCCCCTTCGACGTTCGGATCGTCCCCGAAGCGCTCAGGTTGTCCGACGATGCACGTGATGTCGAGCAGCGTGCACGCACGCTCGACTGCCAGAGGCACATCGCCCCACTCGGAGCTAACGATCGTCGTCAGGTCCGTCGAATGGAATGCTGCGTCCACGTCCGCCACCGGAACACCGAACTCGGCGTAGGTCTGCTCGAGCAGATTGTTCAGTACCTGCTGACCGAACACGGTCTGCAAGATCAACGGACGGGCGCCGGGCCCGATGAGGTCATATCCGAGGAAGGGGTTGTAGTAGTTCATCGCGTACACCGGCACCGACGGTCCCGCCGCCTCTCGGAGCGCGCTGAGAATCGTCCTGAGATTGGCCTTGACCTCACTGAATACCTTGATCCCGCATTCCCAGTCGATGCCCGAGAGTGACGCGCAGGGAAGGACGTCGTTGCCGCCGATATCAATGGTGATCAGCGCAACATGACCCTGGTTGCTCTTCAGGAAGTCGACGGCGCGAGCGAGCTGTGAACCGCCACAAACGGAATCGGCGATGAAGGTCGCGCTGGTTTCGCTACTACAGGCCACGTTCACCAGCTTCAAACCAGGAACGGAACGCGTCACCGAGGATCGGAGAATCTGGTCGGGGTACGAGTCGGTACCGTTCCACACCGGAACCGAGTCGCCGACGGCCAAATAGTAGGCAGCGGCCGGACCACATCGACCGCTCGGCGAGCGCGAGCTGCGCTTGGTGCAGCCCGCACCACCCGACCCCGCCGCAGCTTCATTCACGGTCAGCGCCAGATTTCCTCCGACTTGGCCGCAGCAGCTCGCCGCCAAGATGTAGACGGTCTCGCCGGCGGCGACGTCGAAGGCGATCGCAGACTGCAGACCCGTCGACCCGAGCGCGTCATCGTTGCAGACGAGCTGCATGAGCGAACCATTCCTGGCCGTGTACGCCGAGAGGGTGGTGTCAAAGTCGCTGCCGACGGTGTTGGCGATCAGGCTCGTCGCCTTTCGCGACTGGTACGAAAACCAGGCCGCGTGACCATTTCCCGCGCAGTCGGCTCCATTGCCCGCGTCCGGCAGCTCCACGGTTGACACGTGAGTCGCGAAGGGGAGGCGGCGGATCGAAACGGCGGCGGCTACGGCCTCTCCTGCGGGCGGACGACCGGCGGCGCCACTATCAACGTTCAACCCATCCGTCACGATCACACTCGCGAGCGCGAGCACCACAGCGACAGCGAGCGACAACCCAGTTCTGCCGAGTGCGCGCGCCGAACCCGACGCCGTTCCAAATTCCTGCCCCATGACTCCCCTACCTGGACCTGCCGGTCCGGCCCTGAACGAACGCCGCGAAGATATGGCCTGCGGGCAGAAGCTGCAAGCGACGCGTCGGACTCGGACGCCCCGTCTTTGCGTCTCAGTCGGAGATCGATCCTCGCGTTCGGACGAGGCACCCACGGGCCAGCGGGTTGCTGAGGTGACGCCCATCGGGGGCGCAACGGCAGGCGTGCGAGCGGGGACTCAACCCGGAGTTACCGGGACGTCGGGCTACTTCGACGAACGTGACTGAATTTGGCCGAAAGGCCTCTCCCCAGCCCGGCAAGTGCCGGCACGACCTACGCTCCGCTGACTGCGCCACCCGACCGTGAGCGGATCGGCGTCGGGGGGATCGCATGCCCAGCACGAACCACCACGACTCGACCCCGAGGCGTATGGCGATTGCTTTGGTGAACGACTACGAGTTGGTGCTGCGGGGGATCGCCGAGATGTTGCGACCGTATAGCGACCGCATCGACGTGGTCGAGTTCGATGTCGCCCACAACCCTGACCATCGGGTCGACGTCGCGCTCTTCGACCCGTACGGCAATGCCCGGCTCGGGCTCGACCGGGTCTCGTCGCTGATGCGGGACCCCAAGGTCGGCTCGGTCGCCATCTACACCTGGACGTTGACCGCCGAACAACGCGATGCCGCGATCACGGCCGGAGCGCGAGGCGTTCTCGCCAAATCGACAGCGCCCGATGAGCTGGTGGACGCGCTACTCCAGATCGCGGCGGGTGGCACGTTCGTCAGCGCCGAGTTCAGCGAGGACGAGAGGCTCCCCTGGCCCGGTCAGGAGTTCGGCCTGACGCTGCGCGAGAGCGAGGTCGCCGCGCTCCTCGCCGACGGCCTGAGCAACCGGGAAATCGCACGGTCGCTCTGGATCAGTGAGAACACGGTGAAGACCCATCTCAAGGCGATCTACCAGAAGACCGCGGTCAGCTCGAGGGCGCAGGCGGTCGTCCGGATCGGAAATGGCCCGGGCTTCGCACGGCGCCGCATCGCGTAACTCGCTCGGAATACCACGCTGGGTGAAGCCCGCGCCGCCGGCATGGCGAATATCACCCGAACGAGTGACGACATCGCGTCCGGATGCGAGGAAGGTGGAGTCTGACCAACTCAAGGCGGTGGCACGCAACGGCGCGTGCTACCGACCAAGGGTCCGCATGGCGCCAACACTGGGTTGCGGTTCGGGCGTCCGAAGCGACTCGCGGTCCTCAGTGGTGGGCGACCGAGACTAGGGATGCAGCAGTGCCGAAGGTGCGAATCGACCGCGAAGATCAAGACCTCGTCCGGCTGTATCTCCATGACATCAGTCGATACTCCTTGCTCACCAGGGACGACGAGGTTCGGTTGGCGCGTGCCATCGAAGACGGCGGCCACGCGCGGACGGAACTCCAGACCGGCGACACCCTCACGTCGACGAGATCGCAGGAGTTACGCGAACTGGATCGCGTCGGGCACGAGGCTGAGCAGACGCTGGTGCAGTCGAACCTGCGACTGGTCGTGTCCATTGCGAAGAAGCAGCAGCGATCCGGGCTCCCCCTGCTCGACCTGATCCAGGAGGGCAACCTCGGGTTGATGCATGCGGTCCAGAAATTCGAGTGGCGCAAAGGATTCAAGTTCTCCACCTACGCGACCTGGTGGATCCGCCAGGCGGTCACTCGTGGGATCGCGAATACGGGCCGCGCGATTCGTATCCCTGCGCACGTCCGGGATCGCGTCGCCAATGTTCGCGTCACAGGTTGGGACCTCGAACGGAAGCTCGGACGGACGGCGACCGTTCGCGAGATCGCGGCTGAGATCGACCTCAGCGAGAAACAGGTTGCGGACGTTCTGGCGCTACCGAGCGAACCGTTGTCGTTGTCCGAGCCGTTGCGTGAAGGCGCCGACGCCGAGCTGGGCGACCTCATCGAGGATCTGTCGGTTGCCTCGCCCTACGACCACGCGGTCGGTGCGCTTATGCCGGCGGCGATCGATCGGTTGCTGGGCCCGCTCGACGAGCGTGAGCGCCGCATCATCGAATTGCGATTCGGCCTCGACCAATCCGAACCGCGCACGCTCGAAGAGGTGGGAAAGCATTTGAACCTCACCCGCGAACGGATCCGCCAGGTCGAAGCACGGGCGATCACCAAAATACGCGACCGTGTCGGACCCGATGCCCGGGACCTCCTGGTCGTGTAGTTCCGGTCGGCAGGTTCTTGACCGTGCCGCCCGTGACGTCATCGGCTGAAGGGCCTCCAGGGTCCGCGGCGATGACTTGAGGCCGGATCGTGATGGGACTGCTGTTCTCACCGCGCCGCGGATCGGCCTTCGTCGTGCGTTACCTCAGTCCAGCTCCGGGGCGCCGGACGTGGTGTTCGCCGCCATCCCGCCGGGAACGTGCCGATCATCTCGTCGACGCCCGCCGCGGCTGGCCGGAGGTCCCATTGGTCGTCCACCTCCACGGCGCCGAACTCAAGATGATCGCGGCGATCAAGGAACGGGTCGCGCTCGCGGCCGTGTTCGGCGAGACGCTCGGGACCATGGCTGACGCCGGTGCCGTACACCACGACACGCCGCGCGGCCTGGACGATGCCCAGGTCGAGATGGTGCAGACCACGCGCTGGCCATCGTGGCGCCACGGCGAGTTCTGGGCCGCACGGCTGGAACACCAGGCGCTTCTCGCCGATCACACCATCACCGTCTCGCCGCAGAACCGAGATGCCGCCGTCTCCACCCTCGGGCTCGACCCGGACCGCGTGAGCAACATTCCGAACGGCGTGGACATCGAGCGGTTCCAACCCAGGCTGCGGACGCCCGTCGGCGATCCGTGTTCCGGCGTGCGCTCGTGGAGGACCCCCACGGTTGGTCGGAGGAGGTCGGTGCCCGTGACATCTACTTCACGGGCTGGCGAGGACACCACGATCTCGCCGACGGGCTCTCCGCCGGTGATGCTCTCATCGTTCCGTCCGTCGACGACCCCGACCCGCAGGTCCCACTCGAGGCGATGGCGACCGGACTTCCCGTGCTCGCGAGTCGTAGCGGCGGACTCCTCTCGATGCTCAATCTCGATCCGGCGCGTCCCACGGGCTAGTTCGTCCCGCCCGATGATCTCGATGCGCTCACCGCCGACATGGTGCGCGTCGTCAACGACCCGGCCGAGGCCGCCGCCCGCGGCGCGAACGCCTTCGCCCATGCGCGCGCCGAACTCTCGGGGGACCGGCTCCTCCCGCACTTCGAGGCCGTCTACAGCCAAGCGATTCACCACCACGCGCTCGATTCGAAGTAACCGGCGCGCTGTCGGTCGGCGAGGAACGCCGCTGACGTGAACGCCGGACCGTTCGTTCGGGCGGTTTGCCGGCCGTCCCCCTGAATATCGGGTGCCCCTTGACAGCCGTCATCTCACGGTCAGCGACCGCCAAGGGTCACGAACCGGTTACGGGCCCGCCAAGAGTGGTAACCCGTTGGTATGACTTCGGAGTTCGACCTGAAGCGCGTGTCGCTGCACGGCCACGAACTCGCGTACCGCCGAGCGGGCGAAGGCCCGACCTTGCTGCTGATCCACGGCATGGCTGGCAGCTCACGTGGGTGGAGGTCGGTGATGCCCGAGTTGGCGCGTCACCACGACGTCCTCGCGCCCGATCTCCCCGGCCACGGCGAATCCGCGCGGCCAACTGGTGACTACTCGCTCGGCAACCTCGCGGCCACGTTACGTGACCTCCTCGGTGTCCTCGACATCGAGCGAGCGACGGTCGTCGGTCATTCGCTCGGCGGCGGGATTGCAATGCAACTCGCCTACCAACACCCCGACCTTGCCGAGCGACTCGCCCTGGTGAGCAGCGGTGGCCTCGGCCGTGAAGTGAGTTGGATGATCCGCGCACTCGCGCTTCCCGGCGCCGAGTACGTGGCGCCCGTCATCTTCCCGAGCTTGGTGGGTGACGTCGGCAACCGCGTCGCCGGTGTCATCGAACGACTCGGTGTGCGTGCACCGCGCATCGCCGAGATGTGGGAGGCGTACGCGTCTCTGACCACGCCCGCCCATCGGGACGCATTCCTCCGCACGGTGCACGCGGTGATCGAGCCGGGTGGGCAAGCCGTCAGCGCGACCGACCGCCTCTACCTCGCCGCCGCCATGCCGACGCTGATCATGTGGGGCGACCGGGATCCGATCATCCCGGCTGCGCACGGCCACGACGCGCATGCAGCCATGCCGGGCAGTCGGCTCGAGATCTTCGAAGGCGTGGGACACTTCCCGGCGGCCGAGGCGCCGGCGCGTTTCGCGCACGTACTCCTCGATTTCCTGGCCACCACCGAGCCCGCCGAGGGCGACGCCGCATTCGAGATTCTTCGGCGGAGCGCCCAAGCCAGCTGAGTCCCGCATCGGGTCCCAACGAGCTCAGGGTTCGCCACATTTCCCTTCGACCCCCCAGAAGGTGCAAACTGGACACCGCGCAGAATGGATCGTCCGGTTGCTGGACCGGACGAGGTGTTGGGAGGGTTGATGAAAGCGTTGTTCGTAGTATTGAGTGCCCTCCCCATGGTGGCGCAGACCTGCAGCGGGGCACCGGCGAGGCCTGCCGTGTGCCAGGCCACGAACACCCAAGTTGTCGCCACCGGAACGCAACGGCCATGGACGAACCCGCTTGCTCAGAACACGACGCTGCGAGCAGTCGGCGCCACGTGGGTGAACGGCGATCCGTACGAGGTGAGCTTCCTCGGCGCCGCTTCCGGCGCGTGCATGGTCCGCGGCACGATCGTCAGCCTCTGGCCCGACACCGACTCGTGGTCAAAGTGGCACGACCGCGCCGCGCTCCGTTTCTCCCAACCAAACTTCACGGTGTTCGCCGTCCATCTCGCGAACAACGGTGACGGCCTGAAGCCCAAGGACGACGCGGGCGGCCAGGCGCAGGACTTCCACGTCGAAGGGTCGTGGATCCAACACATGCACGACGACTGCTTGGAGAACGACTATCTCCACGCGGGCACGATCCGCGACAACCTTTTCGACGGTTGCTACGTGATGTTCTCGTCGCGCCCGTGGACCTCCGGCGTCAGCGGCCGCGAGAACATCGTCGCCATCGACCACAACATCGGCGCACTCGAACCGATGCGTACGGTCTTCAGTGGATCGAGCCCGGGTACCGGCGGCTTCTTCAAATGGTCGACCCGCGCGCCGGGCGTGATCCTCACCGACAACGTGTTCATGGCGAAGCAGGTGCCGAACCACGGCACACTCGACCCACCGACCGGGCCGCTGCTGTGCGCACGCAACGTGATCGTCTGGGAAGGTCCTGGCGCGTTCCCATCCGACGCGGCGTGGCGCGCCCGCTGCCCCGACACCGTCGTGACCACGAACCCGGCCCGGTATACGGATGCCCGCACCAACTGGCTCGCGACCCACGTGACCGGCGCGTAGGCGTGAAGACCGGGGCCGACCGGCATCGCGGTCGCCGTGCGGCGCTCCGGGTCACGCGCTGCAAATGGGACTACACCCCCGCTGCGTCTGCGGTTTCGAACCGGCCCAGGCCGTAATCACCTTTGATGGTGGTGCGGTGCATGCAACGACCGGCCGAAGGTGGCATGCCCGCGACCGCGTGGAGCACGCGCCAGTTGTCCCAGACGACCAGGTCGGTCGGCGCCCATTGATGGAAGTAGCTGAGCGCCTCCGCCACCTCGAAGATCTCGTCGCACACCGCCGCGAGCAGCGCATCACCCTCATCGCCCTCTTGACCGTCGATGCCCTTGGCCATCCACGGCGAGACGTGCAGCACCTTCTCCCCCGTCGGCCGGGTCCACACCGCAGGATGCAATGCGCGGGGCCGGTCCGCGAACTCGGTCATCACCGCCTCGGCCTCGGGGGACGCCTCCACCTCCACGAAGTCCGCGGGCCGGCCGAAGTGGAGATTGTCCAAGATCACATCCATCGCGTAGAGAATCGTCTCGCCCCTGATGCGGTCCCGCAGGTCCGGCGACAGGGCGTCGTAGAGCGCGATGCCATCGACGAAACCAGTGCGCCCACCGTCAGATGGGATCTCGACTGCACGCAACACACCGGCGCGGTTGAGCTCGTCGTTGTAGCAATGGTCGAAGTGCCACGGCAGCCACTGCGAAAGTTCCTCGCCGTTCAACCGCACCCGGCCGCCGACGTTCGGAAGGTGGCGGATCTCAATCACTCCCAGCTCACCCCCAGCGCGCGGCGTGGCCTTGCTCGGGTGATCCTTCAATGGCCCGATCACGGTGCTGACCGCCACCTGCATTGAGGGTGTCGGTTCCACATCAATGAACACGAGCAGCCCGTACCGATCGAACAGCTCGTTGATCTGCGCACGCACGGCGTCGTCACTGCACGCGGCTCTGGTCACTCCCTCGACGCGGACGCCGAAGCCGAGATCCTCGCGAATCGGTTCTACCGTCAAGGCATTCATGCTGTGCTCCTTTCGATGGTGCGGTCCGCCCACTCGACGAGCTGCGGCACGAGCAACGGCCAGCGAGCAAACAGCGAGCCGGTGGTCTCGATCTCGATACGGCGCTCGTTCCACTCGGCGTCACCCCACGGCGGTTCCACCAACTCCGCGCCCGGCAGACCCGCGGCCAGTGCCACCGACGTGGCGCGAGTGTGCGACATGTCCGACTCGCCGCTACGGAACACCAGGATCGGCACGTGGAGGCGTTCGATGTCCGAGGCGTCGAGACCTGGCACCAGCGCGTTGTCACACGGGCAGTAGGCGAGCGCCCAGCGGTCCAGCACGTCGAGAAAATCTTGGCGGTCCATCGCGAGGAACCGTTCACGATTGCGCGGGTTCGCGGCGATGGTCTCCTGCCACTGATCGAGCGCGGCGACGGCCTCCATGCCGCCGTGCCACGCAGCATCGGCGGACGGCATGCAGTAGTAGTTGGCGAGCTGGAGCAGACCCGGTACGCCACCACTGATCCACCACATCGCGAGGCCGGCGGTGACATCGGGATGACGAGTTGCGGTGAGCAACGAGACGCGCGCACCGCCGGAGCCTCCGGCGATCATCGTCGGTCCGAGGTCGAGGTGGCACAGGAGCGCGCCGAGCGCGTCGGCCTGCACTTCAGATTCCGACCGGCCGGTGAACGCCACCGACGACTCACCGCAGTTCGGGCGATCCCACGTGAGCACCTGTCGTCCCGTGTCGGCCAGCGCGTGTGCCATTTCCGGCAGCCCACCGACGTTGCGAGCGAACCGACCGCCGGGCGTCAGCACCCACGGCTGACCTTCGCCCATGAGCGAGTACGCGATCTCCATCCCGTCCAACTCTGCGACCGGCATGTTCGTCCCCCGTGCTCGTGTCTGTGGTCAGGGTACCGTGCCACCTGACACGCACGTCAGAAACCGAGCTGCGGGAGAACTTGTGGAACTGCCGAAGATCATCAGCGTCGACGATCACGTAGTGGAGCCCGCGCACGTGTGGCAGACGTGGTTGCCCGAGAAGTTCCGGGAGAAGGGCCCGCACGTCGAGCGCAAGCGATGGGGGAAGTTCACGCTCAAAAAGGGCGCCAAGTACGCGATGACCGAGGATCCCGAAGGCGAGTGGGGCGACGCCTGGATCTACGAGGACAAGCTCATCTACGTGCAGAAGAAGTTCGTCGCAATCCCGAAGGCGGCGACCGTCGGCGACGACGTGAGCACGTTCAACAAGACGACCATGACCATGACCGCCACCACCTACGACGACATGCGCCCCGGTTGTTGGGATGCCAAGGAACGCAAGAAGGACTTTGAGCTCAACTGGGTCGACGGGTCCTTGCCGTTCCCCACGTTCCCGCGCTTCTGCGGCCAGACCTTCTACGAGGCCGACGATCGTGAGCTCGCGCTCGCATGCGTGCTGGCGTACAACGACTGGATGGTCGAGGAGTGGTGCGACCCGTCGATCGGCATCAACATTCCGCTCGGCATCATGCCGTTGTGGGATCCCGAGCTCGCGTCGGCGGAGATCCAACGCAACGCGGCGCGCGGCGCGCGCGCAGTGTGCTTCTCCGAGCTGCCGACTCGACTCGACCTGCCGAGCGTGCACAGCGGTCATTGGGACCCGATGCTCGCGGCGTGCAACGACACGGGAACCACGTTGTGTATGCACGTGGGGTCGAGCTCCACCGATCCGTTCTCGTCGCGCGACGCTCCCGCGGGGGTGGGCAGCATGGTGGGGTTCAACAACTCGATGGCGTCGCTCGGCGACTACCTGTTCGGCGGGATCATGCACCGCTATCCGAAGTTGAAGATCGCGTACTCCGAAGGTCAGATCGGTTGGCTGCCGTACGCGCTCGAGCGGGCGGACACCGTGTGGGAGGAGCACAACGCCTGGCAGAACTCCAAGCGCCTGTGTCCCGAGCCACCGTCCTCCTACTACTACGACCGCGTCTTCGGTTGCTTCACGTGGGATCACCACGGCGTGAAGTCGCTCGACGAGGTTGGTGAGAACAACATCTGCTTCGAGACCGACTATCCGCACACGGACACCACGTGGCCGAACTCGAAGGAGTACTGCGAGAAGATGCTCGAACCGGTGAAGAACGACGAGCAGCGGTACAAGATTCTGCGCGGCAACGCGATCCGCATGTTGGAACTCGACCGCGTCTGAGACGTTCCCCGCGGCCGGCGGGCGATTTTGAACCGCTCCGTTCGAGAACAGGTCCGCGCCTCGCATCGGGCCGCACGTATCCCGCCGCATCTACGCATTCAGGTCGAACGACGCCATCAACCGCGGCCGGGAAACGGTCGAGACCATTCCGGTGACGATGTCGACGCGAGACGGTCTGGTGCGCAGGTCCGCCGCCGTGCTCTTCGCCTGCTCCGGTCTGATCACCATCGTCAACCAGCTCGTCGCCCGACCGGCAGGGACGCGCACACCCGTGGTGATCGGATTCGGAATCGTCAGCTTGCTGACCGGAAGGATCGTGTTCGTCACGTTCCGTCACCACCTCCGCTGGTGGGCCCCCGTCGGCGTTGCGACCTGGGGCATGGCGTTGCTCGTTGCGACCGCGGCGATCGGGAATACCGTTGCCAGCCCGAAGGAACCCACGGCGGTCGTCGTCTTCATGATGGTCATCCTCGTCTGGCTGGGGCTCACGGCAGCACGCGGTGTTGCCACGGCGTTTGCACCGGCGCTGATCGGCGCTGCTGCTCTCTTGGCCGCATTGCCGCACTCAAAGGTGGTGCTCCCCGACGCGGCCTTGGTCATCGCAGTCTCGACCGCCGTCGCGGAAACAATCGCGTGGGCAATGCACGAGCTGGGGCGGCGCGAAGAGCAACTCGCCACCCAGGCGACGACGGACCCGCTCACCGGCCTGCTCAACCGAAGTGCCTTCACCGACCGGCTCACCGACGCGTGCCGCACCACCGAGCGAGTCGTCCTCGCCTTCGTCGACCTCAACGGTTTCAAGGACGTCAACGACACCTACGGACACCAAAGCGGCGACACCGTCCTCGTCGAGGTAGGGGAACGTCTCCTGCGCGTGGCTCGAGATCGAGACGCCGTCGGACGATTCGGCGGCGATGAGTTCGTCATGCTCTTTCGGGGCATCCCGCCAGGAGTCCGACCGGACAGCCTCGTCGACCGCATCCGTGCGGTGCTGGCCGAGCCATGGCCGGCCCTCGGGACGACCCGAGTGACCGCCAGTGTCGGCATGGTCGACAGTGCCGACGGAAGCTCCGATCCCGAAGAACTGATCCGAGCCGCCGACACCGCGATGTACTCCCGAAAGCACGGTGGCGATGCCGGGGACTCCCCGAAGCTGATGACATCGCGAGCGCTCGCCCATCACCGGGCCGCGATGGACGGACTCGGCGGCGGGTTCTGCGTTTTGCGTCGAGTCGCGAGTCGGAACGACTGGGTGATCGTCGAGGCCAATCGACGCGTTCTCGATGCGTATCAAGCGGCCGGCGTCGACCCCGTCGGGCTCCTCCTTTCGGAGGCAAATCGGATTGCTGACAATTCCGGCTCCGAAGCGCTCTACGCCGAGGCCTTGACGACTGGCCGCCGCGCCGAATCCGAGATCGAACTGCACATTCCCGGCGAGGCGCCGAGTTGGCGGCGCCTGATCGCGGTTCCGGTTGCCGAGGAGACCGTGGCGGTCCTGACGTGGGACATCACTGCCGAGCGCGCCGCTCACGAAGGAACGGCCAATGCCGTCGAGTACAGCAACGCAGTCGTCGAATCAGCGGCCGATGCGATTCTCACCGTCGGTGTCGACGGCCGGATCGCCGGCTTCAACGCTGCGGCCGAGGTCGCATTCGGGATCGACCGCGATCGAGCGATCGGACGACCGTACGGTGACTTCGTGCCGGCGGGGTCGGCACCGACCTTGAGTGAGGCGTTCGCCCGCGGCGACAACGCCCGGGTCGAAACGAATCTGCTGCGGGACGACGGCTCGGAGTTCATCGCGCAGGTAGCGATTTCCCAGGTGGTCACGAGTGGCAACACCATGTACACCGCGATCGTGCGAGACGTTACCGAACCGCGCGCGGCGGAGTCCGCGCTGCGGGTGGCGCTCGAGTGCGACGACCTGACCGGACGACCGAACCTTCATTCGCTGCTCGCACGCACGGACGAGGCCGCCGAGCGGGCGCGCACTGCCGGTACCACGATCGGGCTGCTCTTCGTCGACCTTGATCGTTTCACGCTGGTGAACGACAGCCTCGGCCATGATCTCGGCGACTCGCTGCTGATTGATGTTGCTGATCGCGTCGCCAGCGTCGTACGCGGAGGCGACATCGTCGCCCGCATCAACGGCGACCACTTCGTGGTGTTGTGCGAACGAGTCGATGCCGACAGCGTGCTCGTGGAGCTCGCATCGCGCATTCACGAGGTCCTTCGCACCCCGTTTGCTCTCGACTCCGGTCATGAGGTGTTTCTCACCGCATCGATCGGCGCTGCGCTCTGGGACGGCGACGAAGCCCCACGGGATCTCGTGCGCTTTGCGCATACCGCGATGCAGCAGGCCAAACGCACCGGCCCATCCGGCGTGCGCGTGTTCAGCGGCGACATGGCCATCGTCTCCGCGTCACGGCTCGAGGCTGAGACTGCGCTCCGTCGAGCACTCGACCGCGACGAATTGGTGCCGTACTACCAGCCGATCGTGGACCTTGCGTCCGGAGTGATCCTCAGCGTCGAAGCGCTCGTGCGGTGGCAGCATCCGACCCGCGGGCTCGTGCCGCCGAGCGAGTTCATCGACCTCGCCGAGCAGACCGGGCTCATCGTTCCGCTCGGCGAATGGATGCTGCGCGCCGCGCTCCGGGATTGCGCCTCGTGGCAAACCAGTGCGCCGGGTGTCGGCGTATCGATCAATGTGTCCGCTCACCAGTTTCGGACCGGCAACCTCGTGACGGTCGTCGCTTCGATCCTCGCCGAGCTCGAACTCGCGCCGGAGTTGGTGACCCTCGAGATCACGGAATCGCTGATGCTCGAGCATTCGTCCTGGAACCTGGCCATTCTCGAGGAACTGCGGGCGCTCGGTGCCTTGCTTGCCCTCGACGACTTCGGCACCGGCTACAGCGCGCTCACGCACCTTCGGAAGCTTCCCATCACCACAATCAAGATGGACCGATCGTTCCTCGAAGGCATCGAGGCCGCAGACTGCAAGGCCACGGTGCGGGCGATCGTCGAGTTGGCTCGCGTGCAGGGCATCGGGGTCGTCGCCGAGGGCATCGAGACCGAGGCCGCACGCGAGCTCGTGCAGTCAGCCGGTTGCGATCGCGGTCAGGGGTATCTCTTCGCACGACCCCAGCCGCTGCACGAGCTGCTCCCGACGATTCGTGTCCCTGCGCTCAAACCAGCCGTCACGTCGACCACTCACGCCTGAACCTTCCGCTCAGGGAGACTCGATCTCGGTCCGATACCTCGGCATGTCGACGGTGTTCAAGCCATTCGTTCTCATTGCCAGCACGATCACTCTTGCGGTGGTCGGCGTGGTAACGCCCGCGACCGCCGCGCCCGAGCCAGCAAGGTCGACCATCTACGTCGCGCCCCGCAGACGCGGTCCCGAACGCGGTACCCGGACGGCTCCGTTTCACAGCATCGCTGCTGCGCAGGCTGGAGTCCGCCGTCAGTTGCCACACATGCACACCGACGTGCACGTCGTGCTCGCCGACGGCACGTACGCGCTCGCCGCGCCGTTGCACTTCACCGCAGCCGACTCCGGCCGCAATGGCCACGACGTGATCTATGAGGCGGCGCCCGGAGCGCATGCGATAGTAAGCGGCGGAACCGCTATACACGGCTGGAAGCCGTCGACCGCCGTAGCCGGCGCGTGGGTGGCGCCCGTGCCTCGATCGCTGCGCACCCGCCAGTTGTACGTCGACGGTCAGCGCGCGCCGGTTGCGTCAGGTCCGCCACCCGTCACGCTCACCCAGACCGTAACCGGATACGCGACAGCCGGTACCGCGATGGCCACCTGGCGCAACCCGTCCGAGATCGAGATGATCTATGACCGCGGGCCGTCGAACTGGACGCAGAGCCGTTGCCGTGTCCATTCAATTCGGGGAACCTCGATCACGATGGTGCAGCCGTGCTGGGACAACACCACCCGTCGGGACGATGCACCACACAGTGTCCTCGCTCGTTCGCTGTTCAACCAGAAGTTGCAGGTGACACCGCTCCTCGCCAACGCGTTCGAGCTGCTCGACCAGCCGGGCGAGTGGTATCTGGACCAGCATGAACATCGCCTCTACGTCATCCCCACTCCCGGCCAAGACCTGACCCGCGCCGAGGTGATCGCGCCACGACTCGAGACGCTCCTCGCGGGTTCGGGGACCACGCATGCGCCGATCCACGACGTCACCTTCCGGGGCCTGACGTTCGCTCACGCCACGTGGCTCGCTCCGAGCGGGCCGAACGGCTATTCAGATTTCCAGACGGCACAGATCCTGAGCGGCACGAACGCGTACCGGCGCGGCGGCGACTGCTCGAAAGGTGAGACCTGCTTCTACAGCATGCTGACGCAAGTGCCGGCGAACGTGTCGTTCGATCACGATCGCAACGTCAAATTCACTGATAACCGCTTTGTGCATCTCGGCGCGACCGGGCTCGCGTTCGGCACCGCCAGCACCGGCGCGCAGGTCAGCGGCAACGAGTTCACGGATACGTCCTGCGCCGGCGTCGCCGTCGGTCGCTTCGACAACCCGAAGGCTACGGCGACGGATCGCACCGCCGGCACGGTGATCCGCGCCAACTGGGTTCACGCCGTTGCTGCGGAGTACCAGAGCTGCCCGGGAATCAGTGTCGGCTACACCGAACATGTGCGCGTCGATCACAACCAGGTCAACGACCTTCCGTATACCGGCATCGCCACCGGGTGGGGCGGGTGGCGTGAACGCCTCGGCAATCTCGCACCGCTCCCCAACTACTCGCGAGCCAACACGGTCACGAACAACCTCGTGTTCGACTACATGAAGGTCATGGCCGACGGTGGTGGCATTTACACCAACGGCAGCCAAGGCACCTCGCTGAGCGACGGCCAACTCATCGCCGGCAACGTCGTGTTGCACCAGCCCAACCTGAGTTGGGCGGTGTACAACGACAACGGGAGCGAGAACGTCACCGTACGTGCCAATGTCGTCTACGACGTGCTCAAGTTCGCCGCCGCAGCCACGGTCTTCCCAGGGGTCGCACCGGAGTTCTCATTCGGCGGGTGCAGCAGCGGACCGGTGGCGTACTCCGGGAACTGGTCCATTCAGCCGAACCCGGTGAAGGGACTGTTGGGCCCGCTGCCGACGTGCGGCGGGCACCCGCTCGTCGGCGCAACCTCGACCGACAACCACGTGATCAGTTCCTTGGCCGAGGTCCCGCCCGCCGCACTCGCAGGAGCCGGGCTCCCCATGCCGGCCCGGGCCCGCTTGTCCCCGACGCCGCGACCCACCAACCTGCCGCCATTCGAGTCCCTCTGACGTTCGTCAACCGCGTAAGCGCCGGCGTCAGTCAGGCGCGCGCGTGAACGATGTGGGCGGCGGCGCTGAGGGTCACGAAGCCACCCTCGACCCGGTCTGCGAGCGCGTCACGAATCGCAGCTTCGATCCGGGCCGCGGTTTCTGCGTCCGCGTTCTTCAAGACCTCGCGTACCGCTCCCACCTGCTGCGACGAGGAGGCGAGCGTGTCCAGCTGCGCTTCGGGCAGCGAAATGGGATGCACCGCCGACGTGATCTCCACGTGCTGGAAGCCTGCATTGGCGAGGATCGAGGCAAGGTGATCCGCGTCCGCGAGCGAGAAGGGGCCGGGCTCACCGGGTCCGGGCATCGGCAGCGGCGTCCCGGTCACGCTCATCGCCGCACCACCCGGGACCAACATCCACTCGTTGTCGAAGACGGACTGCCAGCACGCGAACGCGAGCACGCCGTCGGGACGGAGCGCGCCACGAATGTTCGCGAACGCCGCCACGGGATCCGCGAAGAACATGACTCCTAACCGCGAATACACCGCATCGACGTCGCAATCACCGAGCCGCTCGACCTGGGCGTCCGCGACCCGGAACGAGATGTTGTCGACGCCCGCGCTCGCCGCAGTTGCGGTCGACGCGACAACCAACGTGGGTGAAATGTCGACACCGATCGCTTCACCCCCGGGGCGACCCGCTGCGCCAACTCGACAGTGGTAAAACCGGTGCCACAGCCAATGTCGATCACGCGTTGACCGGGAGCCGGCTCAAGGCGTGCCATCGCGTCCGCACCGAACGGGCCGGTCACGATGTCGGTGTACGAAGTGCCAGCGATCCAATCGCGCGCCCTTCGATCCCAGAACTCGGACTGTTCCACATTGCCGGCTGTCATACGGCGAGACCTTACGACGGTGAGAAGCCAAGTCCGGTCAGGAACGGGTCAACCCGATGATGTACCAGGCTGTTGGAGAGAACTGGGCCGTGTTCGCGTCGAAGGCCGGCGCGCCGACGAACCCCGACTGGTACCACAACGTCGTGGCGAATCCTGACGCCACCATCGAGGTCGGCACGGAGACGAGGCCGGTTCGGGCACGGGTCGCAACCGGCGATGCGACGAACGGTGGCCTGCACGGGCGTCGTGACGTCACGGCGCGTGAGGCTTTGAGCCATCCCGACCGCGACCGCAGCGGTAGCGTGCGCGCGTGGTCAGCCTCGATTTGGGACTGGCGCTGCGTGAAGCCCGAGCGGCGCCGGAATCGATCCCCGACATCATGATGCGAGTCGCCAAGCCACTTGGCGCCACCGACATCGCCGTGTACCTCGTCGACTTCGCCCAGACGATTCTCCAGCCGATGCCCGACCGCGCCCCCCACGCCGCGGTTGCGGTTCCCGAAGAGGTCATCGGCACGATGGCCGGACGCGCGTTCATCACCGGCTCCGTGGTGACGGCCGCTCGACCCGAGGGGACGCGGGTGTGGGCACCGATTGCGGAAGGCTCGGATCGCACCGGAGTTATCGCGCTCACCGTCGCCAACTGGAACGAGACGCTCGGCGATGCGTGCGTTGAGCTCGGTCTGCTCGCGGGGTATCTCATCGCAACCCAGGCCCGCACGACCGATCTCTACAACCTCCATCGCCGCCGCCGAGCGCTGTCGCTCGCCGCCAGCATGCAATGGGATCTGCTGCCGCCGCTCGTGCTCAAGACCGCGACCATCAGCATCGCCGGGATGCTGGAACCGGCCTATGACGTCGGCGGCGACTACTTCGACTACGCGCTGAACAACGGCATCCTGAACATCGCGATCCTCGACGTGATGGGCCACGGGATCACGTCGGCGATGATCTCGGCGCTGGCTGCGGGTTGCTACCGCCACGATCGGCGCGAAGGACAGCCGCTCGGAGAGATCCACGCGCACATGGACGACGCGCTCGAACGCCACTGGCCGAAGCTCGCGTTTGCTACCGGCCAGCTCGCCCAACTCGACCTCGAAACCGGTGAGCTCACCTGGACCAACGCGGGTCATCCGCTTCCGATGCTCATCCGCGGCGGCCGAGTGATCGGTGAGTTGGAATGTCGGCCCACGGTGCCGTGGGGACTCGCGGCGATCACCGGCTCCGGCGGCGAGATCGTGGTGGCGAGCGAAATGCTCGAACCGGGGGACGCAATCTTGCTCTATACCGACGGGGTCATCGAGGCCCACCAACCGGGCGGCGAGATGTTCGGGGCCGAGCGCCTCGAAGACATCGCCAACCGCCACGCATCCGACCAACTCGAACCCGAGGAGATCGTGCGGCTCATCGTGCGCTCGGTGCTCGAACACCGAGTCGACGAACTCGACGACGATGCAACTCTCTTGATGATCCGTTGGGACGGGCCCGCGCAAGTGTGACCTCCTGACCTGGGTCCGACCGACGTGCCGGTTCGCTACTCATCGAGGACAGCGACGGCGATCCGGTCTTCGAGCGCACGGTCGTCCAACCACGAGATCTGCTGCTGTTTGGCGCGCCGGAAATACAGCTGGATGTCGTACTCAAGCGTGAACCCGACGCCACCATGAACCTGCTCGCCCATCGCGGTGACGTCGCGATAAGTCCGACCGGCGAACAGCTTCGCCATGGGTGCGAGCTGGTCGATCGATTGATCGTTGGCTGCGGCCCAGGCGGCTTCGTGGACGAGGATCTCTCCGCCCTCAACCGCGGCCGAAGCGTCGGCGAGGTAGTGCGAGATGGCTTGGAACGCGCCGAGTGGCTTGTCGAACTGTTCCCGATCCTTGGCGTACTGAATCGTGGTGTCGAGCGCGGCACGCGCCCCGCCGATCGCGTTCGCAGCCAAGAAGATGGCGCCTTCGAGCAGCGTGGCGTTCCACGTGGCCCAGCCCGTCCCCGCTGCTCCGATCTGGTCCGCCTCACTCACCCGAACACCCGAGAGCGTGACTGCGTATTGGTTCTCGGACGCCAGCGTGAACTGTTGCGCGAGCGTCACCCCGTCAGCTTGGGGATCGACCACAAACAGATCGATGTCGTCGTCGCCGTCACCGGTACGCGCCAGCACGATGATCTGGGTTGCTGAGCTCGCGAACGGTACGAACCACTTTTCGCCGTCGAGTCGGAATCCGTTGCCGTCCGGCGTCGCCGTCGTGCGGATGCCGCGCGGCCCGAAACCACCATCGGGTTCGAGCCACGCGGTCGTGAAGATGGTGGTCCCGGCGGCGATGTTCGCCACGTGCTGGGCGCGCTGATCGTCCGACCCCGATCGCAGCAGACAGCCTGCGCTCATCACCGCGCTCACGAAGTGCGGCGACGACACGAGCGCGCGGCCGAACTCCTCGTAGACCACGCAGCCTTCGAGTGCACCCATCCCCGAGCCGCCGTATTCCTCGGGCAGCATCAGGCCGATGAGGTCGAGCTCACCGAGCTGGCGCCACAAGTCGGCGGAGTAGCCGACGGGATCGTCTTCCATCTCCCGCACCGTCTCGAGCGACGACGCCGACGCGCAGAGTGCGCGCACCATCTCGCGCAGCATGTCTTGCTCCGCAGTGAAATCCAGTTCCATTGAGCATCCTTCTCGGGTGTGCGCTACCGCGCGCGACGGTTCATGGTTGCCATTGATCCCCGCGTCGTTTCCACGGGTTGTCGTCCTTGCCGTTCGGGACTGCGACCCGGACGGTGCACGTGGTGGCGACGACGTCCGCAACGCTGAGGGTCACTGCGAGCTCGGCCCAGCCACATCCCACCGCATCGGTCTCCACCTTCTCCACCGTGGCGCGCATCGTCATGGTGTCGCCGGGAAAGACCGAGCCGGACATCCGGAACTTCATGCGTCCGAGCCGGCCGGTGGGTCCGGTCCAGTCCGTGACGAAGCGCTCGAACCACGCCGCTTGGTTCGGGGTGTTCATAAAGATGTCCTGCGTGCCGTTGCGGTTCACCGCGAAGTCGTGGTCGTGGTGCATCGGGCGCCAGTCCCGCGCCGCGAGTGCACCCAACACAATCGTCGTGGCACTCACGTCGACCACGAGTTCCGGCAACTCATCACCGGCACGCACCGCCTCGAACGTGCGACCGGTCATGCCGGCGTCTCCTCGCGCCGGTACCCGAAGCCGGTATAGGACTCCACCCCGACGAGTTCGTCACGTTGGTTCAGGTACTCCACGTCGATCACCCAGAATCGGCCGGTGCCGAGCTTGGTGGTCTTCGGATCGCTCACCGATCGCAGGATCTGGCGCGTCCGCAGCCGGTCGCCCATCCGCACTGGTTCGTGGAACACGATCGTGTTGTCGCTCATGACCGCTTCCGGAAGGCCGAACCGTTCCTTCAGGTCGAAGTGCACCCGCAAGGGCATCGGCTGTTCATCACGGCCGGGACTCCAGTGGTGCGGGCGGAACCACACCGACAGCATGGTCGGCGGTGCGATCAAGCCGTCGGTGACTTCGTCAGCCACGGCGTCGTCCCAAAAGAGCGGATTCGCGTTCTCCACCGAGGCACACGAGGTCCAGACGTACCCACGCTCGACCGGAAACCCGCCGATCTCCTCGTACTGCACCTTCCCGATCATCGCTTCGACCTGCTCCGCGTCACTCATGCTGGGATGCTCATGCGACTACTCCTGCATCGTGGAGGTCTGTGATCTCGGCGGGTGAGAACCCGGCGGTGCGCAACACGGCGTCGGTGTCGTTGAACGTGGGCTCGCGCACCGTCGGCGCCGGCTGGGTGCGGTCCGCACCGGCGAGTGTCCATCCAACCTGTTCGAAGTCCGGGCCGTCGGCGCGCGTGGCCCTCACGAAATCGCGCCGGACGCGAAAGTGTTCATCGGTCGTCACCTCCGGCACCGTGGCCACCGCCGAGACGCACGTGTCCGCCGGGCCGAGTTCGGCCACCCATTGGTCGCGCGTCTTCGTTGCGAACGCCGCTCGGAAGTCTGCTCGGATCTGATCCTGGACGGCGTCGTCGTTCTGATGGGGGCTCCACTGCTGACAGCCCAGGGCGCGGCAGAGATTGGCGAAGAAGTGCGGCTCGATCGCGCCGACCGCCACCCACTGGTCGTCGCCGCACGGATACACGTCGTAACAGGCGTACCGGCCGGTGAGCAGGCTGTGGCGCGGACCGGGCACAGCACCCGTCGCCAAGTACTCGTCGACGTTGAGTGACATGAGCGCGACCACACCGTCGGCGATCGAGACGTCGAGCGTCGCGCCTTCGCCCGTGGTGGCACGCGCCACGAGCGCCGCGAGGATCGCGATGACGGCCTGCATTCCTCCGCCTGCGCTATCGGCGACGGTCGCACCAGGCAGCGCGGGGCCGCCGTCTCCGTTGCGCCCGCTGCAATCGAGGTAGCCGCCGACGGCGAGGTAGTTGAGGTCATGGCCGGCCCACTGCGAGCGAGGGCCGGTCTGGCCGTATCCGCTCGTCGAGCAGTAGATCGCGGCCGGGTTTAGGTCGTGCACGGCGGCGGCGCCGATCCCGAGGCGGTCCACCACGCCGGGCCGGAAACTCTCGATCACCACATCGGCCGCCGTCGCAAGACGAAGAAACGTCTGCACTCCCGCCTCGGTCTTGAGGTCCACGAGCACCCGCTCGATACCGCGGTGACCGGCGTACGCATAGAACGGCGGTGTGATTTGGGCGCGTCCATGCTTCGGTGGCGGTCCCACCTTCACGACGCGCGCGCCGAAGTCGGCGAGCCAGCGAGACGTGCGCGCCGCCGGACCCACACTCGCGAGATCGAGCACGGTGATGCCGTCGAGCATCGGTCGGGCCGTCACCCGCGCGTCATCGCGGGATCGATGAACGGAGACATCGCGATCCTCAGAAGTTCTTCGGCAGGCCGAGGCCGCGTCGCGCGATCACGTTCTTCTGGATCTCCGAGGAGCCTCCACCGATCGTGTCGATCACCGTGTACCGATAGGTGGACTCGGCTCGGCCCCGCATCGGCGCGTCAGCAGTCTTGACTCGCAGTTGCCCGCCCGGTCCGGCGATGTCCATCGATGCGTTGGCCAAACGGCGCGAGAACTCGGTGGCGAACAGCTTGTACTGCGACGACGCGACTGTCGGCGGTGGCGCTCCTGGTGTGCGTTCCGTCTTCATCGATTCCGAGACCACCCGCAATCCGAGCACTCGTGCCACTTCGGCATCGGTGGCCAGCCGGGCGATCTCCCGTCGCGTCACGGGGTCCTCGCGGAGCGGCTCGCCGTCGCGCTCGGCGGTCTTGACGTATTCACACAATAGATCGAGCCGCTGCTTGATGGGCGAGAACGTGAACATGGTGAACCGTTCGAGGTCGAGAGCCTGCGAGATGTACTGGAAGCCACGGTTCACCTCACCGACCACGTAATCGTCGGGGACGAAGACGTCTTCGATGAAGACCTCGTTCGTGCGTTCGTCGCCCATCGGGGCGCCGCCCATCGTCTTGATGGCGTTGATCGTGACGCCCGGTTGATCGAGGGGAACGAGCATGAGCGTGATGCCGCGGTGCTTGTCCGTTGGATCCGTGCGCGTCCCAAGCCAGTACCACTCCGCGAAGTGCGCCGAGGTAGTCCACGTCTTCTGTCCGTTGAGCAGCCAGCCACTCACGCCATCTCGCTCGGTACGTTCGGCCTTCAACCGCATGGAGGCGGCGTCGGAACCCGCATTGGGCTCGCTGTACCCAACCGCGAACTCGACCTCGTTGCGCAGGATCATCGGGAGGAACTTCTCTTTCAAGAAGTCGTTCCCGTGCGCGATCAATGTCTTGCCGATGATGCCGACGCCCTTGCCGATCTGCGGACCGCCGCGGCCGGCCAGGCGCTCATTCAGCAGGTACTCGTAAATGCCCTCGCCGGCGGAGCCGCCGTAGGTCTCGGGCCAGGTCAGCCCCAGCCACCCCTTGGCGCCGAGCTGCGCCATGAACGCGCGCCGTTTCGGAGTGTCCACGATCTGGGCCATGTTTTCGCGAGTGAGGTCAAAGACGTCCGGGTCGTCATGGGCGTCGAGGAACGCATCAACCTCAGCCGCAAACGCCTGTTGGTCCGGCGAAAACTCAAAATCCACTATTCATCCTTGTCGCTGGAGCGATTTCCGTGTTCTGGCGTCCTCACGCGCGGCTGGGCAGCACCTGGGGACGCCAAAATCTGACGAGGCGTCAGATCCTAGGGGCAGGGCCAAGAGCGGAAGTCGAGAGCAGAGTGGCACCAAGCACGCGCTGGCGGCCGGTCGACCCACGGAGCGTGGCCCGAGCGGGCCGGCCCGCAGGGCCAAGAGGGGAAATTACGTGACGATCCCGCGGTCGCGCAGGCCGGCAATGGCGTGGTCGTCCAGGCCGAGTTCCTCGCCGAGGAGTGCGGTCGTGTGCTCGCCGACCCACGGCACCCGCGTCTCGGGACCCTCGGCCATCTTCGAGAGTTTCACCGGGTTGCCGGGAATGAGCACCGGCTCCTCCACGCCATCAGTCCGCGGCATCTCCACGAGCATGTTGCGCGCCGCCACGTGCGGGTCCGCGATCACGTCGGGCGCGCGGAAGCTCGGGCCCGCCGCGATACCTGCCGCAGTGAGTTCACGCGCGGCCTCGAGCTTCGTCCTCTGCGACGCCCACGCGTCGATCGCCGGACGGATCACCGTCTCGAGATTCGGACCCCACCCGGCGCGTGTCGCGAATCGGGGTTCATCGATCCACTCGGGATGACCGATGAGTTCCGCCACGCGCGCGAACTGCGGCTCCCGCACGATCTGGGCCACCACGTACCCGTCCGACGCGCGGAACCCTTCGCAGATCACCTGTAGCCCCTTGTCGGGCTCGGGGCGCACACCTAACGACCAGAAGTTGGTCACGACATCGGTCATTGCCACGGTCGCATCCAACATCGCGATGTCCACGTATTGGCCTTCACCGGTGCGGTCGCGATGGCGCAGCGCCGCGAGGATGCCGATCACCGCGAACAGGCCGGAGCTGATGTCACCGAGCGCGCCGACGGGGATCGTGACCGGCGGTGCGTCCGGGTTCTTCCAGTTGTAGATCCCGGACATCGCTTCGACGATCGATGCGTAGGCCGGCCAATCGCGATACGGCGAGTTCCCGGTGTTGCCGAACCCGGAAATCGACGCGTAGATCACCCCCGGGAAGCGCTCGGCAATCACGCTGTAGCCCAGGCCCATGCGGTCCATCGTTCCCGCCTTGAAGTTCTCGGCCACGACGTCGAAGCGCGGGACGAGGGCGAGGAACAACTCCCGACCTTCTTCGGACTTCAGGTCGAGCCCGAGGCTGCGCTTGTCCAGGTTGTTGCGGAGATAGGTCGCGCCCACGGCGCGGCCTTCGGGATCGAGCATCGCTGGTGCGGACCCTCGGCCCGACTCACCGTGGATCGGGTGCTCGACTTTCACTACTTCGGCGCCGAGCCGCGCGAGTAACTGCGTGGCGTACGGGAGCGCTTGCATCTGCTCCGCGGCGAGGATGCGAATGCCATCGAGCGGCTTGCCGTACTTGGTTGCTGCGTCGTTCGCGATGTCGCCGAGCTTCATGGCGGGCGACTTTAGAGCCCGCTCTAGTATCCGCTCCCTGTGGGAGACCGAGACGAAATGCCCGAGTCCGACCCTCGATTGCGTGGCGCGCGCGGAATCGTCAGCGTCGGAGGGTACGTGCCGTTCCGTCGCCTCGACCGCTCCGAGATCACGGCGACCTTCGGGAGCGGAGGCGGGAAGGGCAGCCGCGCCGTTGCGTCGTACGACCAGGACACCACGACACTGGGCGCGGAAGCGGCGCGCCTGGCAATCCGCAGTGCGGGCGCGCCGGCGGTCGATTCGCTGTACTTCGCGACTGCGGATCCGGCCTACCTTGACAAGACCAATGCGACCGCCATTCACGCGGCCCTACGGCTCCATCGCAGTGGTATCGCGCTCGACGTTGGCGGAGCGGTGCGCTCGGGCGTCGGTGGGTTGCGCATTGCGCTTGACGGCGCGGGAACCACGCTGGTGGTCAGCGCCGATGTGCGCACCGGACTGCCCACCAGCCCTGACGAATCCGCCGGCGGTGACGCGGGCGCCGCCGTGCTCGTCGGCGACCCGAGCGCCGGCCCAGTCATTGCCGAGTACCTCGGTGCCGGTGCTGCCACCGATGAGTTCCTCGACCGTTGGCGTACTCCCGGTGACCGGCGATCCAAGGTGTGGGAAGAGCGGTTCGGCGAGACGAAGTACGTACCGCTCGGACTCGAGGCGTGGGAGTCTGCACTCGAGGCATCGTTGCTCGAAGCCGCGTCCGTCGACCGCGTGATCGTCGCGGGGACCCACGGGCGCGCGGTGAACGCGTTCACGAAGAAACTCGGACTCGATGCCGCCGCGATCGTCGACAACCTCGCCACCACGGTCGGAAATCCCGGCACCGCCCAAGCCGGTCTGCTGTTGGCGGCAACCTTGGAATCGGCCACCCCCGGCGAAGTCATCGCGCTCGTGTCCCTCGCCGATGGCGCCGACGTCCTCCTGTTCCGCGTGACGGACGAGATCACGGAATACCGCGCCGCGCGCACCGTGGCCGAACAGATCGCGTCCGGCGGTCCGCTCCCCTACGGGAAGTTCCTTTCCTGGCGCCAGATGGTCACCGTCGAGCCGCCTCGGCGTCCCGAGCCGGCGCGCGTTTCCGCCTCGGCCGCAGGTCGATCCGAGGACTGGAAGTTCGGCTTCGTCGGGTCGCGAGACCGATCGACCGGTTCGCTCCATCTCCCACCGGCGCGCGTGGGATCCGGGGGCTCCCTGGACGACATGGAGCCCGCGCCGATGGCCGACGTCGCCGGCACGATCGTGACCTTCACCATCGATCGGTTGGCGTACTCGCCGAGTCCACCCATCGTGTTCGCGGTCGTGGACTTCGACGGCGGTGGACGCTTCCCGGTGGAGATGACCGACGTCGACGCCGCGGAGGTGCGCATCGGTGACCGCGTCGAGATGACGTTTCGTCGGCTCTTCACCGCCGACGGTATCCACGACTACTTCTGGAAGGCGCGCCCCGTGCGGACGGCCGCCGATACCAACGAGGAGAACTAGATGGCGTCCCACGGGATCAAGGATCGAGTGGCGATCGTCGGTATGGGTTGTACCGCGTTCGGTGAACGTTTCGACACCGGACTCGACGACCTCCTCGTGGACGCGTCGAACCAGGCATTCACGGCGGCGGGGACAGACAAGGACGCAGTCGACGCCTATTGGTTCGGCACCGCGCAGAGCGGCATGAGCGGCATCACGCTTGCTCGCCCACTCCAGCTCGACAACAAGCCGGTCACGCGAGTGGAGAACTACTGCGCCACCGGGTCGGAAGCGCTGCGCCAAGCTGCGTACGCGGTGGCGTCCGGCGCGTACGACGTTGCGATGGCCGTGGGCGGCGAGAAAGTAAAGGACAGTGGCTACGCCGGCCTCAACGCCTTTCCCGTTCCGAACGATGGCACCGGTCGCACCCTGACCGCGGCCGCGATGTTCAGCATGGTCGCCCCGGCGTACGCGCAGAAGTACGGGGTGGACGAGGACGAGTTGAAGAAGGTGCTGGCCCGCATCGCGTGGAAGAACCATGCCAACGGCGCCAAGAATCCGCGTGCGCAGTTTCGGCGCGAGATGAGCATGGAGACGATCTGCGCGTCCCCCCGTGTGGCCGGCGCGCTCGGCATCCTCGACTGCGCGGGAGTCGCCGACGGAGCCGCGGCCGCGATCGTCGTTCGCGCCGAAGATGCGCACCGCTACACCGACCGGCCTCTGTACGTGAAGGCCCTGTCGTTCGTGGCCGGAAACGGTTCGGGCCTCACCGATCCGACGTACGACTACACCCACTTCCCCGAGGTGGAGGCCAGCGTCCAAGACGCGTACGCGCAAGCGGGCGTCACCGATCCACGCCACGAACTCGCGATGGCCGAAGTGCACGACTGCTTTACCCCCACTGAGCTCGTCCTCATGGAGGATCTCGGTTTCTCCGCACGCGGGACGGCGTGGAAGGACATCCAAGCGGGCGCGTTCGATCTCGACGGCGACTTGCCGGTCAATCCCGATGGTGGACTCAAGAGCTTCGGCCACCCGGTCGGTGCATCGGGACTGCGCATGCTCTTCGAGTGCTGGCTGCAGCTCCGCGGCGACGCGCCCGAGGCTCGCCGCGTCGGCAACGATCGGAATCTTGCGCTGACCCACAACCTCGGCGGCTATCCCGGCGAGATGGTGTCGTTCGTGTCCATCGTCGGCCGCGAACTCTCCTGAAGCGCTCTCCGTGACTCCGACCTCGATCTCGGCGGCCTGATGTTGCATCGTCGACACGGACTCCCCGACGGGTGGGAGGCGATTGCCGGCCGGGTGGGCTGGTGGCATTGCTTCACTGCGGATGAACAAGCGGCCCTGGCGGAGATCACGGACTGGTTGCTGCGGCACAAGCACTGGGAGGCCGCGCACGACTTCGCTCTCACCGACGAGATCACCGTGACCATCGCGCTCCAGGCGGCGATGCTCGTCCTCGGTCTCGCTACCGATGACTTCCGAGAGGTGAGTGCAATCATCGTGTACCCGTCGGCGATGCAGTCGGGCGGGGTGAGCGCGGGTCCGATCTCGGGAACCGTGAGCGACGGCATGATCCCCGTGTTGGGCGAAGCGCACTCGAGCCGTGGTCCGCTCATCCTCGCGTGGGACGAAACAATCGCGGCCGCGCACCACCCCGGGCGCGGTCACAACGTGGTGTTCCACGAGTTCGCCCACAAACTCGACATGCTCTTCGATGACATCGCCGACGGCACGCCCCACCTCGGCGGGCGCATCGAACCGGCTCACTGGGTAACGGTGTGCACTGAAGCGTTCGACGCGTTGCAGGCGGGCCATCACCGACCGCCACTCCAGGAGTACGGCGCGACCAACCCGGCCGAGTTCTTCGCAGTTGCGACCGAATCTTTCTTCGACGTTCCACGATCGCTCGCCCACCACGAGCCGAAGCTGTACGACGTCCTGCGCGCGTACTACCAACAAGACCCGGCGGCCCGTCCACAACCATGACCGCAGTCGGCTGACCGGTCGAACGTGCGGCGGCCTCTCCACCATTGCAGCTGGCATTCTCTACTTCGTCACGCCGCTCGATCTGGTCCCGGACGCCATTCCCGGTGCCGGACTCTTGGATGACGTGACCGTGTTGGCATTCGTCATCGCTCGCCTCGATGGCGAACTGACTCGGTTCACCGCGTGGGAACACTCCGACGCGATCACGATCGAATAGCGGCCCGGCAGGCTCATGTTCGCTCTTCGACATGGCTCGCCGGCACGTGAGAACCTGAAGAACTCATGCGAGTTCTTATCTGCATCAAACGCGTGCCCGCACCGGGCGCCCGCATCAACCTGACCGCGGATGGCCAGGCGGTGGACACCACCAATCTCGGATTCACGATGAGTCCCCACGAAGAGTGTGCGCTCGAAGCCGGCCTGGCGCTGGTGGAAACCCACGGCGGATCGGCGACCGCGCTGACCGTCGGCCGGCCCGAGGCCGAAGAACAACTCCGGTACGCCGCGTCGCTCGGCGTGACCAGCGTGGTGCTTGTCCCGACCGACGGCAACGACTGGGACCCACAACGAACCGCTCGTGCAATCACGGGCGCAGTCGAACACCTGGAGGCGGGAGCCGACGGTTCCTTTGACCTCATCATCTTTGGGAACGAGTCTGCCGATTCGGGTGGCTTCCAAGTGGGTGTGCGGGTCGCACGCGCGTTGGACCGACCGGTGGTCACCGGCGCAAAAGGGCTCACCGTCGATGAAGACGTTGCCTCGATCCGGCGCGAGATCGACGGCGTCCAAGAGGTGTACGAGCTCCCACTCCCTGCCGTTGTCGGTGTGAAGGAGGGCATCAACCTGCCGCGCTACCCGACGATGAAGGGTCGGCTCACATCGCGCAAAGCCACCGTCGACGCGATCAACGCAACGGGTGAAGCAGGCGGCCAGGCCATGGTGACCTTGCTGTCGCCACCTGAAGTCGCTTCACATCTCGTGGTGCTCGGCGATGGTGTGACGGCCGCGCCGGCGGTGGTCGACGTGCTCGACGAGTTGGGGTTGCTGTGACGGTGCTCGCGCTGATCGAACACGATCGGGGTCGCCTCGTGCCCGCGGCGCTCGAATCGCTCACCTTCGGTCGACAGCTCGCCGACCGGATCGGCACCGAGCTCGAGGCCGTCACCATCGGTAGTACGGCCGACGGACTCGCGGCTCACCTCGGTGAGTTCGGCGCTGCGACCGTCCATCAAGCCCACCACGAACTCCTCGCCGACTTCAGCGCCGACGGGTGGGCCGATTCGGTCGTGACGTTGATCGGCACCGGAAACCCTCACGCGGTCGTGGCCTCCGGAACCGATCGCGGGAACGAAGTTCTCGCCCACGTGGCCGCTCGCCTCGACGCGCCGTTCGTGGCCAACGTGCTCCCGACGGGCCTCGAAACCGGCGCCGATCGCAACTCGCCGTGGCACCTCACGCGCGTGCGTTGGGGCGGGTCCCTTCACGAGCGCGCCGTGCTGCACGCTGACGTCAAGCTGATGACCGCTGCGCTTCACCGCGTGGACGCCGAGCGCGCGGATACTCCGGGGCCGGCAACGCCAGCACCCTTTCTCCCAGTGCTCGAAGAACGCGCCGCTATCACCATCGTTCGTGATCGCGTCGAGCGCACCGCGGGCGTCACTCTTGCCACGGCATCGGTGGTCGTGGGCGGCGGTCGGGGCGTCGGCAGCCCGGAGGGTTTCGCACCACTCGAAGATTTGGCCCAGCTCCTCGGCGGCGTCGTCGGGTGTTCGCGAGCGGTCACGAACAATGGCTGGCGCAACCACACGGACCAGGTCGGACAGACCGGCACCCGCATCAGCGCCGACGTGTACTTCGCGTGCGGCATCTCGGGGGCGATCCAACACTGGGTGGGCGCATCCGGGGCGAAGTGCATCATCGCGATCAACACCGACCCCGGCGCGAACATTGTGACCAAGGCGGACTACGCCGTCATCGGCGATCTGCACGAAGTCGTGCCGGCCATCGCCGACGAGATCCGACGCCGACGAGACTGACCGTCAGCGGGCGGCCTGCACCACCACGCGTGCGAGCACGGCGGCACGCACGTTCAGGCGATTGGGTTTCCCGGTTCCAAGCTTGGTCGCCGCCCAGACGACTGAAGCTCGAACCGCCGGACCGATGCCGGGGAGCAATGAAGCCTCTACGAGGAGACGCGCAGGCTTTGGGAGTTCGGGCCGGCCGTCGATGACCGGTGCGAGATCGGGATACATCTCGTGCAGCCGGCGCGACGCCAGCGCCTGCGCGCGAGACGACTCGAGGAACTTCGAGACCGGCCGTTCGTAGTAGTGCGTTGCTGCGAGGGAGCGATCGAACACTCCGACGAGTCCGTCGACGTGGCAACGAAATCCGAACTCTTCGTCTTCGAGCAGCGAGTTCAGAAAGGAGCTGTCCGCCTGCGGCACCCGGACGCAATCCTCGGACCGCATCGAATAATTCCCGGCCCAGAGCTGGAGCAACACCCGGCTCGGATCAGCGTCCAGCTCGCTGCATTCCGATTCGTAGTCGCCGGCGTAGATCGAGGCCGCAACACTCCTGGCCACGATTTCAGGAGCGACCGGGAAATACCCGATCGCGACCCGGTTCCGGCCGGCGGAGTGCACTCGCCGATGACCGTCGAGCAGTCCCGGTTCCGGAACGACGTCGTCGTCCAGCAACAACACGATGTCGCCGTGTGCGGCCTCGACTCCGGCCTGGCGAGCGAGTGCCACTCCTCGGCCCGGGCCGGCCACGAGACGAACGCGCGCCTCGCCGGTCGAAAGCCACGGTGTCAGCACGCGGTGAACGTCATCGGGATTGGCATCAGCCACGACGATCACTTCAATGGCGTCCTGTTCGAGTGCTCGACCGACGATGTC
>JANYJV010000084.1 GCA_025361725.1 Acidimicrobiia bacterium
ACAACGCCCCATCCCAGAAGGAGGCGAGGAATGTCCAAGAACTCCGTGCGGACCGAGGGAGGGCCGGAGCAGGTGTTCGACGTCTTGGACGATGCGTACGCGTACCCCCGGTGGGTCGTGGGTACGCGTCGGGTTCGCCACGTCGACCCCAGTTGGCCGGCGATCGGCTCAGCATTTCATCATGCAGTCGGTTCCGCAGCCGGCGAGATCCACGACTCGTCGAAAGTGCTCGAGCGGGACCGTCCCCGACACCTTGCACTCGAAGTTCGGTTTCGTCCCATCGGCGTGGCGCGGGTGGACCTCGACGTCGAAGCGACCGAGTCGGGGAGTGTGGTGACGATCACCGAGCGTCCGCTGTCCGGCCCGGTTGCCTGGCTGCCGAAGGTGGTCAGCGAACCGTTGCTCAGTGTGCGGAATGCGCTCGCGCTCCAGCGCCTCCGTCACGCCGCTGATTCGGAAGGCGAGCGAGGATCCGCATGAGCGGCCCCGCCCGTCCGGCGTTGCCGCAGCCACGCGGGCCCGTCAGCGACGCGGTGATCCATGCGCTGCGACGGCGCCCTCATGCATTCCGATCGCCGTGGGTCGAGGACCTGGACCTCCTCACGAGTGATGACGCGCAGCTCGCACTCGCATGTTGCTACGAGTTGCACTACGTGTCGTTCCAAGGCGTGGACGACGACTGGGAATGGTCGCCAGATCTGCTCGCGCTTCGGCGCCGGCTTGAACGCGCCTTCGTTCGGCGGCTGGTCGAGGAAGTGGGGGTGCCGGCGAGCATCAAGGATGCCGACGTGCTGCCCTCCTTGAACGAGATCACGACCCGTGACGGTGGCGTGTCGCTCTCCCGCTACATGGTGGAGGACGGAACCGTCGACCAGTTCCGTGAGTTTTGCGTCCATCGCTCCGAGTATCAACGCAAGGAAGCTGATCCCCACACGTGGATGATCCCGCGCCTGCGTGGCCGGGCCAAGGCCGCCGCGGTGACCATCCAGTACGACGAGTACGGCGAGGGTCAGGCCGACGCGATGCACGCCGAACTCTTCGGGGTGACCATGCGCACACTCGGGCTCGACTCGACCTATGGCGCCTACCGCGATGTGCTTCCGGCCGCGACGCTCGCGACCGGCAACCTCGTCACCATGTTCGGCCTTCACCGCCGGTGGCGGGCGGCGTGCGTCGGGCACTTGGCGCTGTTCGAGATGACGTCGGTGGGACCGATGACCCGCTACTCGGAGGCGTTGGCTCGCTTCGGCGTCGAGGCGCCGGGTCGCCATTTCTATGACGTGCACGTGGAGGCCGACGCGTGGCACGAGCAGATTGCGCAGAGCGAACTTGTCGCCGGATTCTTGGAGCACGAGCCGGGGAATGGCGGGACCCTGTTATTCGGTGCACACGCACTGATGGAGGTGGAACGCCGGCTCAGCGAATACCTCCTCGACGCATGGTCGAACGGCCGGTCCTCCTTGCTCGCTCCGCTCGCTCACCGTTCGGCCGCCTGAACCCAACGGCCGAGCGCACGTCGGTCGACGGGCCGAGTCTCCGGTCGGTCAGGATGCCGGGATGCAGAGTGCAGCACGCGAGGCGGTGCCCGGTTGGATGCTCGACGAGCGCGTCACGGCAGGCCGAGAGAATCTCGATGCCGACCACGTGGCCCGCTACGACGCAAAGGAAGACGCGTCGGCCGCGTCTGAGGTGGCACTGCTCCAAAGTTTCGGATTGCAGCCAGCCTCCACGGTGATCGAGTTCGGTCCGGGTACGGGCCAGTTCACAATCGCGGTCGCGCCGGAGTGCGGTCACGTGATTGCGGTGGACCCGTCCCCGGTCATGCGCGCTCAGTTGCGGGCCAAGTGCGCGGCGACTGACGTGACCAACGTGACGATCGTCGACGCCGGATTTCTGAGTTATGAACACGTGGAGCCGCCGGCCAACTTCGTGTACTCGCGGTATGCGCTTCACCACCTGCCGGATTTCTGGAAAGCGGTCGCGCTTACGAACCTGCGCGGCATGGTTCGTACCGGCGGCGTCCTGCGACTCTGGGACGTTGTGTACCACTTCGAGGTCGGGGACGCGGCTGCACGCATCGAAGCGTGGTGTGCGACCGGCGGTGCTGACGTCACGGCCGAGTGGCTGCGCACCGAGATGGAAGAGCACGTGAGGGATGAGCACTCGACGTTCACGTGGTTGCTCGAACCCATGATGGAGCGCACCGGTTTCGAAATCGAGCGCGTCGAGTACTCGGCCGACGGCTTCTCCGCGCAGTACGTCGCCCGTGCGGTGTGACGGCTTCAGAATTCCCGGTCTTTGGCCTCGGCGAGTTCACGGAACGCGTCCGGTACGCCACCGTTCTGGCGCAGGAGTACGGGCGCGTAGCCGACTGCGTCGGAGCCGAAGCGGGCACGGGCCGCGTCCACCGCACGGTCGAGTTCGCGACGCGCGTCACCGCGCTCGGTTCCGACGCGATGCTCGTCGGGGTCCAGCCCGAGCGGTAATTCGAGCTGCAACGGACACTCGGGGACCAGATGTGAGACCGAGATGGCGAGCAGGCTGATCTCGTGCTGCTCGGGGTGATCGGCGCACGCGCATTGCGCCAACCCGACCCCGATGTCGGTCAACGTGCGCGTCGAGGCCACTGCGCTGCGGAGCGTGGTCGAGCGGGTGACGGACTTCATGTCGGCAAAGCGCACCCTCACCGTGATCGAGTGGCCGGCCCGCTCCTTTGCTCGCAGCCGAGTAGCGACTCGGTCGGCGAGATGACCGAACGTGGCAGTGAGCACTGCATCGTCGACCGTGCGACGGCCGATCGCGGATTGTGCGCCCACTGAGCGAGCGCGACGGTGGGTCTCGATGCGACGGACGTCGGCGTTGAGTGCGAGGGAGCCGAGCTTGTCGCCGATGGCGTGACCGAGCAGATGACGCAGCGACTGCGGCGAGGTCGCGGCGAGCGCACCGATCGTGTGGATGCCCTGACCGGCCAACCGCGCCTGCGTCACCGGACCGACGCCCCACACCAGTCCCACAGGGAGCGGATCGAGGAACTCGGTCTCGGTTCCTGCTTCCACGACGACGAGCCCGTCGGGCTTGGCCACTTGCGATGCCACCTTGGCCAGATGCTTCGTGGTCGCCACCCCGACCGAGATTGCGAGACCGGTCTCGGCGAGCACCCGGGCGCGGATGGTGGTCGCGATCACGCGCGGTGGGCCGAAGAGATGCACGGACCCGGTGACGTCAAGGAAGGCTTCGTCGATCGAGATGCGTTCCACGAGCGGAGTGAAATCGTACAGGACTTCGATGACCTGATCGCCGAGGCGTTGGTACTCGTCGAAGTGTCCGCCGACGAACTGCAGGTGGGGACACAGCTCCCGCGCTCGGCGTCCGGACATGCCGCCGGAGACGCCGAAGGCTTTGGCTTCGTACGAGGCAGCGAGGACCACCCCGCCGCCGACCGCGATCGGCCTGCCCCGCAGACCCGGATCGAGGAGTTGCTCCACCGAGGCGTAGAACGCATCGAGGTCCGCGTGCAGGATCGTCGCAGCGGGAGCGGACACGGAGGAATCGTAGCCGAACGTACGTTCGCTTGCTCCGGGCCTCTAACTTCCGGGCGATGGAGAACTGGGAGCTCGTCGCACGCGAGTGCATCCGGGACACTGTCGCCCGCTACAACCACGCCGGTGATTCGGGGCGGTTCGACGACATGGTCGCGTGTTTCACCGAGACCGGTGGCCTCATCGTCGTCGGAAGCACGGAGCACTTCGGGCGGGCCGCGTTGCGCGAGTTCTTCTCCGGTGTGGGTGCGGGCGCGCAGCCGGGATTCACTCACCTTCGCCATTGCGTGACCAATGTGTTGATCGACGTCGAGTCACCCGAAGCCGCCGCAGTCGCGAGTTACTTCCAGGTGATCACGGACATCGGCGTGGATCACTGGGGTCGGTACCGCGACCGCTTCGTGCCCGCGGACGGTGGCTGGCGGATCGAGCAACGCAGTGTGAAGACCGACGGCTACGCCCCGAACAGCTACTTCGCCTGAACGGCACCGGCGCCCATGGTGACGTCGCTCAGGAGCGACGACGTTTTGACGCTCAGAACTCGCGCAGGAGATCAGGCTGCTTGAACGCCGTCCAACCGCGGTCACAGTTGAGGACCGCACCAGTCAGGCTCCGCGACGCGTCTGATGCCAGGAACACCACGATGTCCGCGATCTCCTCCGCGTCCTGCAAGCCGGTCGCATGCCCGAGGTCGAAGGCGTGCTTCACGGCGTCGTTGCCCCAGATCATTTGGTTCATCGGCGTGTCCACGTACCCGGGGCTGATCGCGTTCACGCGGATCCCACTCCGGCCCGCGCTCGGTGACATGGATTTGGTGAGCAACGCGATGCCGCCCTTGCTCGCGGCGTAGCCGTCGAGGCCACCGAGGGGAAGGTGCGCCATCGACGACGCGGTGTTGATGATGGAGCCGCCGCCGGCGAGCACCATTTCGGGGATCGCAAAATGGCAGCAGTAGAACGTGCCGCTCAGGTTGATCGCGATGATGCGATCCCAGGTCGCGGGATCCATGTCCGGTGCGAAGCCGTCCCGTCCGGGCCATGCGACGCCCGCGTTGTTGTGGAGGACATGCACCCCGCCGTACGTGTCGACGGTGGCCTGCACCAGCGCCTCGCATTCGGCGGCCACCGACACGTCGACGTGATGAGCGAACGCCGCACCGTCGGCCCCCGTGATGAGTTCGACGGTCTCGGCGGCACCGGCGTCGTCCACGTCTCCGACCGCCACGCGTGCACCGGCTGCCGCCAAGGCCTGAGCGCTGGCGCGACCGAGACCCGAACCGCCCCCTGTGACGATCGCGACCTTGCCGTCGAGTTCCATGCTCGTCCCCATCTCACTCATCCGATCTGCGTTGGATCGGTGCGCCGTGATGGTACGAGACGGTGCTCGCAGTCCATTCGGCGCGAGACATCACGAACACCGCGGCGTCGACCGCGCCCCGCCGGTCATTGGCTGCGATCGTGGCCACGCTCTCGCGACGCATGCCGATGCGCTCGGCGACTCGCACCGACGCGTCGTTCTCCACCTGGGGGAGCGAACAGATCGCATCGAGTCCGAGGGTGGTGAAGGCCTCGCGGAGCGCGGCGCGCGCGGCTTCCGTCGCGTACCCGCGACCCCACACGGCGGGGTCGAAACGCCCACCCGACCTCGAGTGTGGGTAGCACCTCGGGCAGGAACGTCGGAACGGAAAGACCTGCGTATCCGACGATGCGCGTGGTTTCGAGTTCCTCGACCAACCAGCAGCCGACGGCGCAGGTCTCCCAATGCGCGATCTGGCCCGCGAGGAACGTCTCGGTCTCGAGCCGAGTGAACCCTCGTCCGTACGGAAACCGCCAGACCTCAGGTTTGGCGAAGACCGAGGCCAAGCCGTCGAGATCACTGGCTGTGAATCGGCGGAGCGACAACCGCGCGGTGGTGACGTCGCCGAGCGGGCCGGCGAGATTCGGGAGCCCGGCGATAGGTTCCATGGTGCAAGATCCTCGGTCGCGGACTGGCCTCGGCCACCGTGTTTCGGGGCGCCGGGCACCATAGGTGGCTCGGAAGATCGGGTCCTCGACACGGTCCGATCGGTCGCAGATTCCCCAGGGATGCGGGTGCGGCGATCTACTTTCGGGGTGGCACGGGCCTTCAATGGCATGCGCCGACCCACGATCCGGAGGCTCCTGAGTGGCGACCGACGACGGTACGGACATCGACGCGACTGAGTTCGTCGTCGAGCCCGATGACGACGACGACGAGTGGGTGTCGCTCCCCATCCGCGTCCGCAACTTCTCGCCGTGGGCGCAATCGATGATCGAACTCGAAGCGGCGGGCCCCGAGGAGCAGGTGCCGACGTACGCAGCATCCGTCCCGGGGTGGCGGTCGCGCACCCGGGGCCGTTTGACCGATCTGCTCGGCGCTTTTCCGGTCTCGGTCCCGCTCAACGCCGAGCTGACCGACCGGGTCGAGAACCCGGGGTTCATCAGTGAGCGACTCGTGTTCGACTCCGAGTCGACGATGAGCGTTCCTGCGTACCTCTTGACCCCCACGGCGCGCCGGCGACCCGGACCGGCGGTGCTCGCGCTTCACGATCACGGTGCGGGGAAGGCCGACATCACCGACCTCGACGCGAAGGTCGGGACCACGCGTCCCGACGCGTACGCGAGCGAACTCGTGGAGGCGGGGTACGTCGTCCTCGTGCCGGACCTGCGTGGGTTCGGTGAGCGAGCGGACCCGGTGCCGGTCGGGAAGGACGGGTGTGATGCCAACCTCGTCGCGGCCATCGCGGCCGGGCGCCATCCGTTGACCGGCAACCTCCATGATCTGGCGCGCTGCCTCGATGTGCTGGAGGAACACCCGCTCGTCGATTCCGCGCGTTTCGGTGTCGTCGGATTCTCGCTCGGTGCCACGATGGCGTTGTTCCTCGCGGCCTTCGACACGCGCATTCGCGCGGCCGTCGTGTCCGGTGCCTTCTCGTCGTGGCACAACGCGCGTCACGTTCCGTTCAACCTGTGCGGATCGGAGGTCGTGTTCGGGATGATCGGCACGATCGACCACGTCGACCTCGGCGCGCTCGTGGCCCCGCGTGCCTTGCTGGTCGAGTCCGGTACCTCGGATCCGTTGGTACCCATCGATGCCACCCGCACCGCGGTGGAACAGCTCGAATCCGTCTATCGGGCCATGCGTGCACCCAAAGCGGCGCTACGTCACCACGAGTTCGACGGCGACCACCGCTGGGACGGAGCGGTCACGATCGACTTCCTCGAGCAGTGGTTGTGACCATCGCCGACCGACTCGTCGAACTCGGGATCACGTTGCCCGGCCCCTTCCCGCCCCACGAGCCACTCGACGCCGTGGTCGTGCACGACGGTCGGGCGCGCACCTCAGGGCAGCTCCCGCGCGGCGCCGACGGTGTGGTCATGCACCCGGGGGTGCTCGGTGCCAACGTGACGGTGGACGACGGTGCGATCGCCGCCGACTGGTGTGCCCGCAATGCTCTCTCGGTACTCAGTGCCGAACTCGGCGGT
>JANYJV010000029.1 GCA_025361725.1 Acidimicrobiia bacterium
GCCACGAGGAGGCGGCCGGTCGTCGACGTCGTCACCCTGACATGATCCCACGCTCACCGTAAGGTGACGAGCCCGGAGCCGCGACCGATACCGTCTCGCCCCGTGACGTCGCCCGAACCCGCCTCTGCCGCACCCCCACCGAGCGGGCTGCTCCCCGCCGACAGCTCGTATCCGCCGGAACACCACGTCCTGCGCGACCTCCGACTCGAGTCCGAAGCCGGGCCCGATCTCACCGCTCGCGGCTGGATCGATGTCAGCACCGCGCTGCGGGGTCCGACCAACCTCCCCCACCCGGGTGGCCTGGCGACCCTGGTCGATGCCGTGGGTGGAGGCCTGGCGGCCACGGCGGCCCGTCCCGATTGGATCGCCACCGCGGACCTGACCATGCACGTCGTCCCGTGCCCGGGCGTCACCCGAGTGCAAGCGGCCGGACGCGTCCTGCGCGCCGGTCGCACGACGGTGGTACTCGAAGTCGAGATGACCAGTTCCGAAGGCGACGCGCTAGGGATGGCCACGATGACATTCGCGATCCTGCCTCGGCGTGATGGCAACCCGATCATCGATCCGGTCGCGGCGACGAGGCGCACCACGATGGCGCACGCGGACTCCGGGTTCACCAACTCACTCGAATCCACCACCGGTCTTCGCGTCATCGACGCTGCGACGGGCGCGGTCCAACTCCCGCTCACCGACTACGTGCGGAACACACTCGGCGCGGTGCAGGGCGGAATGATGGCCATGACCGCAGCCGTCGCAGCCGAACGAGCGATGAGCACGGCCGCCGGTACCCACATCGACGTCGTGGACCTCCAAGTGACCTACCTCGCGCTCGCCAAGGTCGGGCCGGTCGCGTCGACGGTGGGCATCTTGGACGTACACCCGGACTTCGCTACCGCGCACGTCGAACTCACCGACGCCGGCGCCGACGGTCGCTTCACGACGATCGTGCGGGCACGCGGCGTGCGCGTGCCGGAGGTGACCTCGTGAAAACCGGCCTCGACGATCCGAACGCCGGGCGCACCATCGGCCGGTACCTGGGTTTCACCATGCAGGAGGTCGGCGATCCGAACGTGGGGCCCGTACATCTCGTTGGCACGGCCCCGGCATCTCCGTATCTGCGCTCGGACGACGGCGGCATCGCGATGGGCGCACTCCTCGCGTTGGCGGACAGCATCGCCGGGTTGTGCGGCGGACTCGCCGCGCTGCCGGGTTGGGTGGTCTCGACGAACCTGATGCTGCGGACTGTGCAACGGACGCTGGTCGGGCCGATCGGCCTCGAGTCGACCGTGCTGCGGGCCGGTCGCAACGCGACGGTCACGAGTGTCACCATCACCGACCAAGGCAACGGTGACACGCTCGTCGCCGACGGCGCACTCACCTCGGCCGTCCTCGAGCCGGCCGGCGGTGCCCCCGCCTTTCCCCGGCCGCTCCACCTGGTTGCGCCGCCGCTCGATCCGAGCGCGACGCCGCACCTCAACGAGTTCCTGGGAACGTTCCCGATCGACGCCATGACTCTTGGGCTCGAGATCACCGATGAACTCCGCAACCCGTGGGGCATCCTGCACGGCGGCGTGACCGCCGCGCTGATCGACTCGGTCGGTTGTCACGCGACCGGCGGCGCGGCCACCACGGACTGCGTTGCGCACTTCCTGGCGCCCGGGCGAATCGGCCCGGTGACCGCGGCCGCCACCCGGCTCGGCCGGCGGCCCGACGGCGATCTGGTCCGCGTCGAAGTCCGGGACCAGGGCACCGAGAACCGGCTGATGGCCGTGGCCATCACGACCGTTCGATAACGGATCCGTCACCGAGCGGTCCGGGTCAGCCTCGAGACACCACCTGCGGGACCCACTCCGTGGGCTGTACGTTCACCGGCGTGGCCCAACGCGCTCGGAAATCTCCTCCTCTGTCCTACCGAATCCTGCGACAACTGGCGTGGGTCGTGACGGCCGTCTTTTATCGCCGGGTCGACGTGACCGGAGCGAGCCGTCTCCCGGTCGACACGCCGGCCGTCATTGCCTGCAACCACTCGAACGCACTCGCCGACCCAGTCGTGATCTGGGGTCGCCTCGGCATCATCCCGCGGTTCTTGGCCGCAAGCAGCCTCTGGAAATACCCGCCGGCGAAGCTGTTGCTCGACCTCGCCGGCGCGGTGCCGATCCACCGCCGATCCGACGGTGACAGGGCCGACAACCACGACGCGTTCGCCGCGAGTACCGCAGTGCTCGCGTCCGGAGAACAGATCGCGATCTTCCCCGAAGGACACGTCCATCGAGAGCCGCGCATCGTTCCGTTGAAGACCGGCGCTGCCCGCATCGCGTTGAGCGCCGCCGCCGACGGCGTCGAGCAGGTCACCATCGTCCCCGTGGGAATGGTCTATGCCGACAAGGGCCGTTTTCGTTCCCAGGCCGCAATCCACGTCGGTCGGCCGATCCAGATCGACGAGTGGGTGGACCGCTACCGCGCCGACGCCGTCGCCACGGTCCGGGCCGTCACCGAAGTCCTCACGGACCGGCTCCACGACGTGACGTTGAACCACGCGACCTGGCGCGAGGCGATGGTCATCGATCGCGCGGCTGCGATCGCGATCGAGGGCGACTCGGATGTCATTCCCCGCGAGCACGCCTTCGCTGATCGGTCCGCACTGCACCGTTCACTCGCGACCGTCATCGCGAACCGAGGCGGCGAGACGAGCGACGAGTTTCGGGCGCTCGAACGCGCGGTCGACACCCACAGTGCGGACCTGGCGGTGCTGGGGGTCACGGGGGCTGACGCAGTGCCTCGGCTCTATCCCGCCCGGCTGCGGCTCCGGCTCATCCGGTTGGGGATCGTGAGCATTGCCCTCGCGCCGCTCGCCGCGGTGGGAGTGCTGCTCGACGGTCCCGTCGTGCTCCTCGCGCGCCTGGCCGGCAACCGGGTCGAACACCCGGCATGGAAGGCGACGGCGAAGGGACTGGTCGGCTTTCTCTTCTTCCCGGTGGTCTGGACGTACGAGTCCGTCCGCGCGTATCGCCGCTTTGGCGGGCGTGGCGCGGCGATCGCCGCGGTCTCCGGTCCGGTCGGTGGACTCGCGTGGATCGCGTGGCGAACGCGTTGGGTGCGCTTTCGTCACACACGAGCAACCCTGGCGTGGTTCCGGGAGCCGGACGCCGGCCTGGCCGCCGCCCGCGTCAGCCGGGAGCGGGTCGCCGAAGAAGTGCAAGCAATCGTCGGCGGGCCGGTCGCGGCCTCGTTCGTCAGTCTCGACCGCTGAACCGCCCGGTCGAGCGATCGCTCGACGCCGGGATCAGTCGATCTGGTCGGCGACGATCTGCCTGGCCAGGACGAGGTGGGCAACCGCCGAGGCGGCCCCGAGGACACCCAGCGTCTTGCCTCGCCATCCCACGCGTCGCGACGTGAGGTTGACCACGGCGTCGACACCGTCGGCCACCGCAATCATCGACAGCCAGTTGGCGCCGCCCCGCCGCTCGGCGACTGCGATCGCAGCACCGGCGCCGAGCACGGCCTCGCGCGCACCCATCATTCGACTGATCGCGGAAGCCGCCGGCTCACCGACGCCGCGCCCGTAGATCGGGCCGAGCGCCACCTTCGGCGCCGCCATCATCGTGATGCCGAGGCCGACACGGACGCGGGAGACGTAGATCGCAACCTGTCGGAGTTCCATCGACCGATCCTCGCGCGTCGTGCTCAGGTCCCGCGCATCGATGGCTCGCGAATCGGTAGGCCGGCGGCTCCGTAGACCGCGTCGATGACGGTCATGTTTGCGATCGCATCGGCCGGCGGGGTCAGCACCGGTGCGCCGTCACGGACCGCCGCCGCGAACGCCTCGAGTTGATAGGCATAGGTCGCCTTCTTGGCACCGTCGACCCTGATCCGGCGTTTGGACCCGCCCACCCGCACGCTCATGCGGTACCCCATCTGCGGGCCGGTCGGGTTGAACACGCGCAACTCACCCAACGTCCCGACCGCCCGGACCGAGACCTTCAGCAGCGTGCTGGACCACAACGCCGTCGTCATCGTGCCGGTGACACCACTCGGGTACCGGAACTGCGCCTGCATCCACCGATCGACACCGGGCTTCGCCGTGCGAGCAGTCGCCGACACGACCTCGGGTTCGGCGCCCGCGACCATCCGATTCATGTGGATCGCGTAGCAACCCGTATCCATCGTGGCGCCGCCCGCGAGATCCAAGCGATAGCGAATGTCCTTGGGGAGCGGAAGCGGGATACACATCGCGGTCTCGACGTGGGTGAGCTCGCCGATCTCGCCGCTGCGCACGACATCGATCATCTTCTGGGCCACCGGGTGATAGCGGTAGTGGAACGCCTCCATGACCACGAGCCCGCTGGACTCGGCGACCGCCGCCACCGCACGCGCTTCGTCTGCGTTCGCCGTGAACGGCTTTTCGCAGAGGACGTGCTTGCCGGCTTCCAGCGCGGCCACGGTCCAGACCCCATGAAGACCGTTCGGCAACGGGTTGTAGATCACGTCGACGTCGGGGTCCGCGATCAGCGCCTCGTACGAGTCGACGACGTGCCCGATGCCGTGCTTCGCCGCGAACTTCTCGGCCCGAGCTCGGTCACGAGCCGCGATGGCCACCACTTCGACACCCTCGACCGATCGCGCCGGCTTGATGATGGCCGGCGGAGTGATCCGCGCCGCACCCAGCGTTCCGATTCGAAGCGTCGTCATCGTCGGACGATAACTCTGGCTCGTCCGCCCTTTCTGCTCGTCCGCTCCGTCTCTTCTGCTCGTACGGTCGCCGACCACGGGACCCGGGGAGCTCGTGGGCTCCCTACCGAGCTGCAAGCCTCCGCTCCGCTACGGCTCTCGCACGGGTCAGGCGAGTCCGTACTTCAAGCACGCGATCCGCTTCTCCCGAATCGCAGTGAGCCCAGGCGATTCCCGAACCGCAGCGGAGCGGAGGTGAGCCGCGAGGCAGTGAGCCCAAGGAGATCGCGAGCACCGCGGCGGCGAACGTACGAGCCATCAAGCAGCAGTGAGCCCAAGGAGATCGCGAGCACCGCGGCGGCGAACGTACGAGCCATCAGCAGGCATCCACCCGATCGCCGGCCGGAGATGGACGAGTCCTACGATCTTCGGAATGCCTGACTTCGCCGACGACAGCGGCACCGAACTCGAACGCAAGGCGCGAGCACTCTCGTGGACCGCGTTCGCGGAGTCGGTGACCTACACGATCCTGTTCACCTTTTGGAAAATCGTCCCGAACACCGCCGGACAAGCGATCACCGGATCGGTGCACGGCATGGTGTGGCTCGCGTTCTGCGCGATGACGATCATGATCACCAAAGAGATGAAGTGGTCGTGGAGATACACGACGGCGGTGATCGTGCTCGGCCCGATCGGCGGGCTCATGGTCTGGGCGCGGATCCGGCGCCACGGCGTGCCGTCGTCAGGTCGTTCCTCGGCCGCCGCGCTCTCCTGATCACCTCTGTGAACCCGCCCATTTGGGACATAGTCACTCACGATTCCGTGTGACATGGGTGAAACGACCCGGGCCAACCGGTGACCAAACGCCCAACTTGGTGAGGGTCGACACTTCTGCGACGGGGAAGCGGAGCCCCGTCGGTCAAGTCGATCTACCGAACTGCCGACACCTGCGGTCGCGTCCTTGCGGTCAGCGCGCCAAACAGCCCGGCAGTGGAGGGATGTCACACATGCGACGAATCGTCGCCGCACTTCTCATGGTCATGTCGTCGACCGTCGTCATCGGAGTCGCGACGCCTGCCCACGCTGCCGACACGAACGCCGAGGCCGACTTCACCAATCGGATCAACGGCCTGCGTTCGTCCCAAGGCATTGCCGCCCTCGGCACACACTCGGTGCTCACGGCCAAGGCGCAGACCTGGGCGCAGCACATGGCGGACACCGGGTGCCTGTGCCACTCGAACCTGCCCGACGGTGTGACCGTTGGTTGGCAGAAACTGAGCGAGAACATCGGGCGTGGTCCCAACGTCGACTCGATCGCCACCGCGCTCGTGAACTCGCCGCTCCACTACGCCAACATGGTCGACGGAGCCGTCCGCTGGATCGGCGTGGGCGTGGCCTACGGAAATGGCCAGATGTACGTCGCCGAAGTCTTCATGGACGGCGACCCGCCCCCCGGTCCGGATCCGTTGGTGTACGACACGCACGGCCGCTGAATCGCCGCTCGAGCGCAAGGTGGCTTCTGGGTCCTCCAGGGCGATGGCACCGTCCTCAACTCCGAGGGCGCTCCCGCCTACGGCTCGCCGCACTTCGGTGCCGATTTGGCCCGAGACATCGCGGCGATGCCCGATGGCAATGGCTACGTCGTCCTTGACGCGTGGGGCGGCATGCACCGCTACGGGTCAGCAGTGTCCGCGCTCGCCAACCTGACCGGTCCGTACTGGCCCGGCTGGGATATTGCACGCAGTCTCGCGATCACCCCGGACGGGCGTGGCTTCACGGTCCTCGATGGTTTCGGCGGCCGTCACTCGTCCGGCAGCGCACCCCGCAGAGCCGGTGGTCCATACTGGCCCGGGTGGGACATCGCCAAGTCCATTGCGTACCGGCCCGACGGGCGGATGTACGAACTCGACGGTTTCGGCGGCGTCTGGTCGATCGGCGGCGCCACGAACTACGGCGCGGCGTATTTCGGGTGGAACATAGCCCGGGACCTGACGGTCTGGCCGGACGGCAAGGGGTACGTGGTCATCGACGGCTTCGGCGGCGTCCATCGCTTCGGCTCGGCGCGCCAACCGGCACCGATGCCATGGCAGCAGATCGACCGCTGGCGCTCCATCACGCTCCAGAACACCAGCTTCCTCGCCGTTCGCAATGACGGAGCGGTGGTTCGGACCTAGGACGGCTACGCCGGCTCGGAGACCTTGACGATCAGCTTGCCGGTGTGGTCACCGGTGAACAGCCGGTTCAACGTATTCGGCGCGTGCTCGAGGCCGTCCACGACTTCGGTCGCGTATTGCAGCCGACCTTCGCCCACGAGTGGCGCGAGACCCATGATCGCCTCCACGAACCGGTCGACGTAGTCGAGGATCAGGAATCCCTGCATCCGCGCCCTGCGCATGATGAGGTTGTCCGTGTGGGTCACCCCCACCGGTGCTGCGGCGTTGTAGGTGGAGATCGCACCGCAGCACGCGATACGCGCACCGATCGCCAGGTTGGCAAGCGCGGCATCGAGGATCTCGCCACCCACGTTGTCGAAGTAGACGTCGATGCCGTGCGGACACAGTTCGACGAGCCGCGCGGCAACGTCCTCGGTCTTGTAGTTGATGCACGCGTCGAACCCCAGGTCCTCGACCACCCAGCGACACTTCTCGTCGCTCCCGGCGATACCAACGACGGTTCCTGCACCCTTGATCTTCGCCAGTTGACCGGCGATGGAGCCGACCCCTCCTGCCGCGCCGGACACCACGAAGGTCTCGCCCGCCTTCAGGTCACAGACGTCTTCGATGCCGAACCACGCGGTCACGCCAGTCGAGCCGTAGATCGACAACAGGTCGTCAATTTCGAGCCCCGGTGGAATCACGCTCGCCATGTTGTCGTCGGCCAGCAACCAGTAGTCCTGCCAACCCGGCATCCCCATCACGAGGTCGCCAGTCACGAAGCCGGCGCGGCGCGATTCGACTACTTGCGCGACGCCGGCGGCGCGCACGACGGCACCGATCTCCACCGCAGGGAGGTACGAGTCCTCCTCGCGCATCCACACGCGGTTCGTGGGATCGACCGACAACGACAGCACGCGTAGCAGCACGTCGCCGTCACCCGGGACTGGGATGTCCTCCTCGACGCGGTCGAGACAGTCCTCCGAAACGAGTCCGTCGGGGCGGGCGGCAAGCAAGATGCGGCGGTTCAGTGTCATGAAGGCCAGCTTGCCACCTCCTACGATTCTGCGGTGCAGACCGACCCCGGGACACTCGTCGACCTCGACCGCTACCCGATCCAGGACCTCGACGATCCGCGCACCCGCGCGCTCGGTGCCGAATGTCGGGCCACGCTGAAGGCGACCGGCGTCGCGATCCTTCCCGGTTTCGTGTTTCCCACCACCATCGCCACCATCGTCGCGGAAGCGGAGCATCTTGGCGCCGACAGTCACCATCAGGATCTCCTCGGGAGCCCTTACCTCGAGATTCCCGCCGACCACTGGCCGGCGGATCACCCCCGTCGCGCTCAAGGCCGAAGTGCGCTCACGGCGATTCCGTACGACGATCTCGGTCCCGATTCACCGTTGCGCGTCCTCTACGAGTGGGACGTACTGCTCACTTTCATCGCATCTGCGCTCGGCGCAGGCGAGCTGTTTCGCTACGACGATCCGCTCGGCGCAGTGAACGTTGCGGTCATGCGGGACGATGACGAACTCGCGTGGCACTTCGACCAGACCGACTTCGTTGTGTCGATCGCGCTGCAATCGAGTCGGCGCGGCGGAGACTTCGAGTGTGTGCCGATGCTCCGGACCGCAGACGACGAGCGCTACACCGACGTGGCCGCGACCCTCGACGGAGCCCAACCTGATCGCGTCACCACCGTCCCGATGACGCCAGGGACGCTCATGTTCTTCGCGGGGCGATACAGCTTGCATCGCGTCACACCGGTCGAGGGCGCAACCGACCGCGTCGTCGCACTCCTCGGCTACGACACGCAATCGGGAACCTGTAGCTCCGAGATACTCCGGCTCGTTCGCTACGGCCGCGCCGAAACACGCCGCTGACCAGACTCATCACGACCCATCGACAGGAGCTCACCACCATGCAGGACCTCACCGGAAAAGTCGCGGCCATCACCGGTGGCGCGAGTGGTATCGGACGCGCCCTGGCCGACGTCTTCGCCAACCGCGGCATGCATATTGCGCTCGCCGACGTCGAGGCCGGTCCGCTTGCGCTCGCCGTCCGACAACTGAGCGAGCGCGGCGTGAACGCAATGGGTTTCGAATGCGATGTCGCCGACGCGGCGCAGGTCGAGGCGTTCGCCGCCGCCACCTTCGCCCGGTTCGACACCGCGCACATCATCTGCAACAACGCAGGGGTCGGCGGCGGGATGGGTCGGGCCTGGGAGGTTTCTCTCGAAGGGTGGGACTGGACGATCAGCGTGAATCTGATGGGTGTGGTGAACGGACTACGAGCGTTCGTTCCACGGCTCGTGGAACAGAACGACGGTCACGTGATCAACACCGCATCGCTCGCCGGCCTCAAGGGGTCACCGATGATGGCGCCCTACGTCGCGTCAAAACACGCGGTGGTCGGCATCTCCGAGTGTCTCGTGCACGACTTCACCATGAGCGGTGCCGCGGTCGGGGTCTCGGTGCTCTGCCCGGCATTCATCCGGACCCGCATCGCCGAGTCCGGCCGGAACTGGCCGGGCCGATTGGGCGCCAATCCCCTGCCCTCGTCCGAATCACCGAGTGCCGACTTCATCGCCAAGCTGGTGGACGCCGGGATGGAACCGGCCAACTACGCGGCTCGGGTTCTCGATGCGGTAGAAACCAATCGCTTCTTCGTCCTCTCCGACGACGCGCACGCCGGCGCCATCCTCACCCGTCACGAAGAAGCCGTGAGCGGTCGGGCACCAACGATCGTGGCCGTCTGAGCCGGCGCACCCCGCGCCCGATCACGTGTGCCCGTTGCCGCACCGGCGATCAGGGTCGGCCGGCTCCTGGCACGGTGACTTCGCAGGTCTCGATGGCACCTCGGAGCGATCCGGTCTCCGCCGGGTTGCTCGCATCCGCAGTACATACGTAGAGCGTCGTGCGGTCGGGTCCGCCGAGCATGCAGGCGAAGGCACCGCCGCGGTTCACGGTGACCACGTCGGTCACCTCGCCGCCCTCCCGTACCCGCAGCACCCGCCCCGTGAGCGGACACGCAGACCAGATCGCGCCCTCGGCGTCAAGACAGATCCCGTCCGGCACGGCACCGTCGAGTTGCGCCCACACCCGCCGGTTGGAGAGTTCGCCGTCGGCCGCGACGTCGAAGGCGGTCAGGCATCCACCGAAACTCTCGCCCATGATGAGCGTGGCACCATCGGGGGTGATCACGGTGCCGTTCGGAAACCGAATCTCGGTGGCCGCAAGATGGGCGGATCCATCGGGATCGACCCGGATCAATCCGGTTGGTGTCGGCGCCTCTCCGGAGTCGAGGTCGAATCCGAAGTTGCCGATGTACGCGCGACCCGCTGCGTCCACCACCATGTCGTTGCAGTGCCAGGGTGCGAGTCCGGACAAGTCGGCGAGCTCCGAGAGTTGTCCGTCATCGAACCGGAGCAACTTCCGGTCGTCCATGGACACGATGAGCAGACGCCCTTCCGGATCCCAACCCAGTCCGGACGGCCGGTGCTCGACGACGACGACCTCGGTCAGCATGCCGGCAGGAGTCAGGGCCAGGACGCGGGCCGCGTGTTGGTCCGAGAAATACAGCTGACCATCGTGCCAACGCGGACCCTCGGGAAACCGCAGTCCTTCGACCAACACCGACGTCGTGAGTTCAGCCATTCGCCGAGTCTGGCACCGCGCGGCGCGTCGCGCGTCGGCGCAGTGGCTATCGAGCGATCGCGCCGAAGCGGCCGCTCTGGAAGTCGCTGATCGCGGTCTCGATCTCTTGGCTCGTGTTCATCACGAACGGTCCGTAGCGGGCAACCGGTTCGCGCAGCGCTTGTCCGGCGAGCACCAGGTGTTCACTCGGCTCGGACCCTGAGTTCGCGAGGACGATCTCGTCACCCTCGGTGTCATAGATGCGCAGCGTGCCGTCGCCATCTCCCGCGAACGTGTACACCATCGCGGTTTCACCCTCGGCGACATCAACCCGAATCTCGCGGCCCGACGGCAATGACACGTGCAGGTAGGTCACCGGCGAGTGCGTCTCGACCGGACCGGCGACACCACCGAACGAACCCGCAATGATCCGGACGACCAAGCCGTCGTCGGAGACCTTCGGAATCTGGCCGGCGGCAAACTCCTGGTATCGCGGTGCAATCATCTTTTGCGCGGCGGGCAGGTTCACCCACAGCTGAAATCCGTGCATGCGGCCACCGTCGGCGTTGAGTTCACGGGCCGGCATCTCGGAGTGGATCACGCCGGATCCGGCGGTCATCCACTGCACCGCGCCCGGGCCGATCCGTCCGGCATTCCCAGCCGAGTCCTCGTGTTCACTCGCGCCCGAGATCATGTACGTCACCGTCTCGAATCCACGATGCGGATGGTCAGGCGCTCCCTTTGCCTGGCCCGGCTCGACCTCGACCGGACCCATCTCGTCCAACAGCAGGAACGGATCCACCAGGGACAGCCTCGGCGAGGGGAACGGGCGTCGCACCTCGAACCCTGCGCCTTCCAACTGGCGGTGCGCCTCAACCGTTGCGACCACGGTGCGTTCGCTCATCGTCTGATCCTCCACTCCGGCGCGGCGTCCACCGCACTGCGAGCCTCCTGCGTCACCAGATTGCTCCTCCGTCGCTCCCGGGCTACTCCGGAGGCTTCCACTCCGGCACGGCATCCGCCGCACTGCGAGCCTCCTGCGTCACCAGATTGCTCCTCCGTCGCTCCCGGGCTACTCCGGAGGCCGCGCTCGCCGGGTTCAGGACAAGTCAACTCGGCCCGACCCACGCGCATTCCCTGACCCTCGGTACCGGCGGCTACGTTCCGACCGATGGACGCGGTTGCTTTTTACGGCCTCGAGCGCACCGACGACCCCAATCATTGGAGGCTCCCGGTCATACCGTCATTGTGTTCCGGGCTCGGCGCGCTCTTCGGTGGCTGCGGGCTGGGCGCGTGCGTAGAAGCCCTCGAACAGGCGACGGGCCGGCCCCTGGTGTGGGCGACCGGTCAGTACCTCTCCTACGCCCGGCCGCCGGCGATCCTGGACATCCGCGTCGACGAAGTGGTCCGGGGCCATCAGGTCTCCCAGGCGCGCGCGGTCGCTCGCGTCGACGGCCACGAGATCCTGACCGTCAACGCCGCGCTGGGTCATCGAGACGTCATCCACCACGGCGAGTGGGCGGAGATGCCGGCGGTGTGCCGGCCCGAGGACTGCCCGCCCCGCCAGATCCTGGAGCGCCACGAAGGTTCGATCATGGATCGCACCGAGATGCGCATGGCCGACGCGCGGAACTTCGACGACCTCGACGGCACTCCCGGCACCGGTCGCTGCGCGCTGTGGGTCCGCCTGCCCGGCCTCTTGGAGGTCTCGCCGGCCGCGCTTTCCATCGTCGGTGACTACGTCCCGTTCGGAATCTCCCAAGCCCTTGGCCAACGTGCCGGTGGGAACAGTCTGGACAACACCCTGCGCGTCGCGCATCGGGTACCCACCGATTGGATCCTCGCCGACATCCGGGTCCATGCGATCGCCGACGGCTTCGGTCACGGCCTCGTGCATCTCTGGGCCGAAGACGGCACACTGCTCGGCACGGCAAGCCAATCGACCATCGTGCGCAACTGGCGCGACGACCCACCGGAAGGAACTCGAACATGACGGTGACACAACGTTGGGGCCTCACGATTCCCCTCGCCGGGGTGCCGCTCATGAAACACAAGGAGTGGCTCGTCGAGTTGGAGGACCTCGGGTTCACCGACGTCTGGTCGGCCGAGACGAACGGCACGGACGCCTTCACGCCACTCGTGCTGGCCGCGGTCTGGGCGCCGTCGCTGCGGCTCGGACAGGCCATCGTCCCGGTGTACACGCGCGGACCTGCGCTTCTGGCCCAGTCCATCGCGACGCTGGCGGACATCGCACCCGGCCGCGCCGTGCTCGGCATCGGTTCATCGAGCAACGTGATCGTCGAACGTTGGAACGGCATCCCGTTCGAGCTTCCGTACCAACACGTCCGTGACACCGTCCGCTTCCTCCGTCGCGCGCTCGCCGGCGAGAAGGTGACCGAGGACTACGAGACGTTCTCCATCAAAGGATTCCGGCTCGGCATCCGCCTTCCTGAACCCCCGCCGATCCTGGTCGCGGCGCTCCGGGAAGGAATGTTGCGCCTCGCGGGGCGCGAAGCCGACGGCGCCATCGTGAACTGGCTCTCCGCGGAGGATGTCAAGACGGTCGCACCCATCGTCGGCGAGGGGAAAGAGGTGGCCGCGCGCATTTTTGTCCTCCCCACCGAAGACCGAGACACCGTGCGCGCGATCGGTCGCCGCATGGTCGCCGAGTACCTGAACGTCCCTGTGTACGCCGCGTTCCACGAATGGATCGGCCGCGGCGATGCCCTGCGCCCGATGTGGGACGCGTGGAAGTCCGGCGAGCGCGCCGCTGCGGTCGAGGCCGTTCCGGACTCCGTGCTCGACGAACTCATCGTGTGGGGCTCGCCGGAACAGTGCGCGGAAGGGGTGCGGCGCTACGCGGACAACGGCATCACGACGCCGGCGCCGATGATCATCGCCGACCCTCCCACGGCCAGGACCACGATCCGGGCCCTCGCCAAACTCAAGCCCTGAACCCCGGAGCGCGTCCGAAGGGTTTCGATTCGTCCACCGGTTGGTACAACTCGTCGGGCCGCCCAGACCGCAGCGGGGTGGGTACATGCATCGACATTCGACACGTCTCCAACGGTCCGCCCGCGTCGGCGCGATCGTGGTGGCCGTCATCGCCGCCGGCTCGTGCCGCCAAGCGATCGCCACCTACCCCTCCACCGATCCCCGACCGGCCGCGACCACGTTGCTCACCCCGAACGGCACCGACGCCTACAACTACGCCTCCTCAACCGGTCAGATGCAGGTCGCGGCGCTTGACACCAACACCTCGGCCAATCTGCGCAGCGCCTTCTGGCCGGCCGACAGTCCCCTCGTCACGGATGCGCAGTCCTGTGCGACCTGGGCGTCCGAGTCGATCGCGTTGGCCCAACAAGGCGCCGCGCTGCGCATCGCCACTGCGAACGGATCGACGCGTGCCATCACGGTGACGAAAAACATCGTGTTCGGTGCGACCTGGATCTTCAATGTGCACACGTGGGACACCGCCGCCGCCCCGGCATTCCAGCCGGCGGAATCGATCAGCCTCAAGCCCGAACTCTGGCCGAACGACATGGAGTCCCCGCTGCCCTGGCACGTCTGCGTCCGAACCATCGCCGCCAATCTGGACCTCAAGGTGTGGCGGAGCGACGAGACCGAGCCCGCTTGGGCTGACTCCGTCCATGGCGGTTCGGTGACCCTGCCCGAGAATGCCGTGTATCCCGGTGCCACCGGCTGGTACATCGGCCATCTCAGCGCCGGCACCCAGGCCGAGTTCTCCGACCTCAGGACCTGGAAGCTGGTGGTCGGACCGGCCGCCGCTTCGCAACCGACGCCTGCACTCGTGGCCACTTCCACCGCAACTCCGGGCGCCGTCACCGTGACCGGTGGTCTCCCCCTGCCCTGAGCAGGTCAGAAGCTCCGCATCGCCGCGTGGGCATCGAGCACGCCTGGGTCGCCGAAGACTTCAAGGCCCTCGAGCTCGCGTCGACCGTTCAGGTACAGGAGCAGATCGCTCGCCGGGCCGCGCACCGCAACATCACCCTTCGCGTGTTCGCGAGACACCACCACGCCGTTGGGTTCGAACCGCAGCAGCCACTCCCCCTCCGCGTCGGTGGCGTGGAAGTGAACGGTCTCTCCGGTTCCGCACAGTGCTTCGGCCCCTGCGGGATTGAATTTCATCGACGGCGTGAGATTCTCGAGTCGCTCGTCGATACCGTCGATCGCGACGTCCGCACGGAGCGCGTCCTGAGTTCCCAGGGCGCTCTGCGCGTCCCAGCGGTGGACCGCGGTCTCGTGTGCCATACGCCGCGACCAGAAGCGGGCGTGCTGGTCGACGCCCCATGACCACATATCGGCGAGGGGGTCGATGTCGGACAGTGCCGACGTCAGCGTTGCCGCGCCGGCCTCGAACCAGTCCGGATACGACGCCGGATCGTCCGGGAGTCCGAGATCCAGATCGCCGGGATTCGCGAACTCGTGCGACGCCGCGATGGCAAGCACCCAGCGATGCGTCGTCCCGGTGTGCTTCACCAATTTCGCCATCGACCATTCCGGCGTGGCCGGTACCGGCGCGTCGGGTCCGGTGGCGCGTGCAGCAGTCGCGAGGGCGTTCGCCTCGTCGGCGATGACGTCGATCAACGTGGTGTGGTCCATCACCGAACGTTACGGGAAGAGAGTGAGCGGGTCTTCTCGGACCAGCAGCGCGGCATCGTCGTTGCGCGCGGAGTTCACCCGCGTGCTCACCGGGTGGAACGTGAGCAGATCATCGGGCGCAGGTCGGAGCAACCGGGCGAGCGCGCCCGCGTCTCTCGCGTCTCGGTCGAGCCACTCGTCCCAGTCCGCGGGGTCGAGGACCACCGGCATCCGGTCGTGGACTGGTCGCATGGTGACGTTCGCGATCGTGGTGATGACCGTGCACGTCAGGAGCGGATCGGCCTCGGGTTCGCCCCGCCACGACTCCCACAGCCCGGCAAAGGCCATCGGCGCGTCGTCCACGGCGTGGACGTACATCGGAACCGTTTTGGCGCTGCCGGCCTGCCACTCGTAGAACCCATCGACCGGGATCAGGCACCGTCGGCGTTCGAAGGCACCCTTGAACGCAGCCTTTTCCGAGACGGACTCGGCCCGGGCATTGATCATGCGATCACCAATCGGCGTGCTGTCCGCCCACGGTGGCACCAGCCCCCACCGCAGCTGGCTCAGCGAACGGACTTGATCGCGATCACGAACGACGGAGACCTCCATCCGGGGCGCCACGTTGTAGTGGGGTTCGATCGACGTGCCCGCGACCACTTCGTCGATATCGAAGCGCTCGACCAAGAGCGTCGGCGCGCTCGCCTGAACGAATCGACCGCACACCGATCAGCGGCGAGCGGAACGATCCGCAACTCGGTACACGAACCGCAACGCCGACCAGGTCTCATCGATCGCGCACACTTTGTTGTCCACAAGCCCGCAGTCGAGTCCGGTTTGCTGCACCGGGTCGAACGTCAGGTCGGTCGCGACACAGCTGGCCTTCTTGGGCCACGCCACCCAGAGTCCGCCGGCCGGCTGCAACGCGCGTGCCATCACCGGAAACCGACGCGCGAGTTCGCGTTCGCGCGTTGCGAAGAACACGATGACGTCGAGCTTGCCGCGCGCCTGCTCGCGGACCTCAACGCCATCGGGCAGCGGAGCGAGAGTCTGCGCGAAATTCGCTGGCGCGGCGAGGAGCGCGACCATCGCGCCATCATTGATGCCCAGCTTCTTGACCAGTGGTGTTCCCGAGTACCCCGCCATGCGTCGACCATCCGATCGCGTTCGCGTCCCCCAGTCAACTCGGAGAATTCTCCGCCGAGGCGGTGGACTCGCCGGTCCGGTAACGAGCGAACGCGGGCATCCTCCACGCGAGCACCGCAGCGCCGACCACACACAGGATCCCGCCCGAGACCACGGACACCACCGGCGAAGTCATCGACGCCACCACACCACCTTCGAGGTCCCCGAGCCGAGGGCCACCGGCCACCACCGAGATGTGAATGCCGCTCAGGCGGCCTCGGAGCGCGTCGGGAACGCTGGCTTGAAGAATGGTCGATCGGAAGACGGCCGAGATCACGTCCGCGCCCCCCGCGATCGCAAGGAGCAGCATCGCCACCACCACGCGGCCGCCGACGAGTCCGAACCCGGCGATTGCCAGCCCCCAGACGATGACCGCGGTCACGATCGCGGTCCCCTGGCGAGTGACTCGGTGCACCCATCCACTCGTGAGTGCTGCGATCACCGCTCCGACGGACACCGACGCGAACAGGAAACCCGCCAACTCCGGACCGGCACCGAAACGGGTCCGCGCCAAGACCGGGAACAGGACCCGAGGCATCCCGAAGATCATCGCGATCAGGTCGATGAAGAACGTCGCCTGCAGGATCCGTTTCGACCGGAGATATCGAAATCCCTCGCCGAGCCGACGCCACGAGCCCAACACCTCCTCGTCCGGGTCGGCGACGCCCGGGCGGTGCGGAGCCATCAAGAGCGCCGCGCCGATCGTGCCGGAGAACGACACCACATCGATGCCGTAGGCCCATCGATATCCCAGACCACCGACGATGAGCCCGCCGAGCGCAGGCCCCACGATCTGGGCGGAGTTCCACATGACCTGGTTCAGGGCCAGCGCCGAGGGCAGGCGGTCCGCGGGAACGAGGCTCGGCGTCATCGCCGAACGGGTCGCCAGTGAGAAACCGCTCAGACCGGCGACGAGTCCCGCCCCGACGTACACCGTCCAGAGCGGCGTGCTAGCGAGGAACGCGCCGGCGAGCAGGACCCCGGCGGCGCCCGCTTGGCCCACCTGGGCGCCGAGCAGGAGCCGGCGGCGGTCGAAGCGGTCGATCCACGCGCCGCCGAACAGTGAAGCTGCCATCAACGGAATCAGTTGCACCAGTCCGATGAGTCCCACCGCGGCAGGGTCATGGGTCAGCGCGTCGACTTGGAGCAATACCGCCACCAGCGTGATGTTGGAACCGATCTCGGAGAAGATCTCGCCGGTCCAGAGCAAGCGGAAGTCCCGCTCCCGCAGCGGTGAGAGATCGAGGGCCAGGCCGCGCGCCCGGGTGCGCCACACTCGGCGACGGGACGTGCCCGGTGACACATTCCTTTTCCCGACCATTTCACTCGACTTTTGAAAAGGGCACCGCTAGGGTCGCTGACTGTACGGCTCCGTGCCATCGAAACCCCCTAACTCCACACGAGGTGCCCCATGACGTTGCGACTTGGCGACGAAGCTCCTGACTTCACCGCAGAAACCACTGAGGGCGAGGTGAACTTCTACGACTATCTCGGCGACAGCTGGGGCCTGCTCTTCTCGCATCCCGCGGACTACACCCCGGTGTGCACCACCGAGCTCGGCGAGCTGGCCAAGCGCAAGGGCGAGTTCGATGCCCGCAACGTGAAGCTCATCGGCCTTTCGGTTGACGACCTCGAGTCCCACAAGGGTTGGGCTCCGGACATCGCCGACGTGAAGGGCACGCCGCTCAACTATCCCCTCATCGCAGACCCGGACCGCAAGGTCGCCGAGCTGTACGACATGATCCACCCGAATATGAACGAGAAGGTCACCGTACGGTCGGTCTTCGTCGTCGGTCCCGACAAGAAGCTCAAGCTGACCCTGACCTACCCCCAGACGACGGGCCGCAACATCGACGAGCTGCTCCGAGTCATCGACTCCATGCAACTCACGGCCAAGAACTCCGTGGCTACTCCGGTGGACTGGAAGTCCGGTGACGACGTCATCATCGCCGCGTCAGTGTCGAATGACGCGGCCAAAGAGAAGTTCCCCGAGGGTTGGCGGACCGAGAAGCCGTACCTTCGTTGGGTCCCCCAACCGAAGTAGCACCGGCGGGTCAACCCCGTCCGTTTGGCGTCTCGGGCCGCTCGTAGCGGCTTGAGACGCCAACCACTGCGGACCGAGGGTTGGTCAGACGTCGAGGAAGCGGCGGAGTCCGACGACCGCGCCGATCGCACCGATCCCCACGCCCAGCACCAACACCATGATGCTGATCTGCGTGGCGTCGCCGGTCCCGACGTACCACCCGCGCCAGAACTGATCGGACTGCGAGATGCCGTCGGTAACCACGGCTTGCAGGCCCCACACCGCGCCCACCGCAGCGATCGCGCCGATTACGCCCTGCACCATCCCCTCGAGGATGAACGGGATGCGCACGAACCAGTTCGACGCGCCGACGAGTTTCATCACCTCGATCTCACGCCGACGCGCAAAGGTCGCGAGCCGGATCGTATTGACGATGAGGAACAGTGAGGCGAAGAGCAGCGCGCCGAAGATCACGAGGAAGATCACGCGGATGATGCTCGTCGCCGACAGGAGCGTCTTCACGGATTCCGGCGCAGTGTTGACCTCGTCCACGCCCGGCTGACTCGTGAACCGCTGCCCGACCGTCACACTCAATTTCGCAGTGCGGGGTGCGACGCGAAAGGACTCGGGCAGGTCCTGAGCACGTGTACTCGAGACGAGGCCCGGCTGCCCGGCGAAGAGCCGTTTGAACTCGCGGTAAGCATCCTCGTGCGAGAGGTACTTATAGGTCTTCACGTCCGGATCGCTCTTCAACTGCGCCTGCACCGCGCTGACCTGACTCGAGGTCGCCGTCGGCTTCATGAAGATCTCGAACTCGACGCCGTTCTCCCATTTCGCGGTGCCGTGTTCCACGAGCCGGGTCATCAGCAGCGCGCCACCGAGCACACACAGCGATACCGCCACGGTGATGACACCCGCCGTGGTCATCAGAACATTGCGGCGCAACGAGACCCAGGTCTCACGCGCGAAATATCCGAATCTTCCCATCATGAATCGACCTCAGGTTCCGACGCCGTAGATGCCGCGTGCCTGATCGCGGACCATCGATCCGTGATCGAGTTCCAAGACTCGCCGACGCATCGAGTCCACAATCCGCGAGTCGTGGGTTGCCATCACCACGGTGGTCCCCGTCTTGTTGATGCGGTCGAGCAGCTTCATGATCCCGAGTGTGGTCTGGGGATCAAGGTTTCCCGTGGGCTCGTCCGCCAGCAGGATCAGCGGCCGGTTCACGAAGGCACGGGCAATCGACACGCGCTGCTGCTCGCCACCAGACAGCTCGTCGGGAAAACGATCGAGCTTCGACGTCAAGCCGACGAGATCGAGGATCTGGGGAACCTGGGCCTTGGTCACGTGCTGGGGACGACCGATGACATCGGACGCGAACGCAACGTTCTCGTACACGGTCTTGCCGGGCAGCAGTTTGTAATCCTGGAAGATGCACCCGATGTTTCGGCGCAGCTGCGGGACCTTCCATTTCGACAATGCCGTGACATCGCGACCCGCGACGATGATGCGGCCTTCGGTCGGAAGTTCGTCGCGGAGGAGCAGTTTGAGGAAGGTCGACTTCCCCGAGCCCGATGGGCCGACGAGGAAGACGAACTCACCCTTCCCGACGTCGAGATTGACATCCCGAAGGGCGACGACCTCGCCTTTGTAGGTCATGGTGACGTTCTCGAAGCGAATCATGAGAGCACGTCAGGCTACCCGCCCGCGCGTCGCCATTGGAGAAACGCCTCGATCAAACCGTCGAGGTCGCCGTCGAGCACCGCTTGAATGTTGCCGGTCTCGTACCGTGTGCGCTCGTCCTTGACCAATTGGTAGGGATGCAACGTGTAGGTCCGAATTTGGCTGCCGAAATCGATGCCGCGCTTCTCGCCCGAAAGTTGTTCCATATGCGCGCGATGTTCCTCGCGTTGACGTTGTGCCAGCCGCGCGCCGAGGATCTGCATCGCCTTGGTCTTGTTCTGGAGTTGGCTGCGCTGGTTCTGACACGACACGACGATTCCGGTCGGAAGGTGCGTGATGCGAATTGCTGAATCGGTCACGTTGACGTGCTGACCGCCCGCACCCGACGAGCGGAACGTGTCGATTCGCAGTTCGGTCGGGTCGATCTCCGGCGCCTCGGCCATCTCGATTGCCGGGACCGCGTCGAAGGCGGCGAACGCGGTCTGGCGCCGGGCGTTGGAATCGAACGGTGAGATACGGATGAGACGGTGGACGCCCTTCTCCCCGGTCACCATCCCGTAGGCGTACCGGCCTTTGATCGTGAAGGTAGCGGAGCTGATGCCGGCTTCGGTGCCTTCGTTGATCTCGTCGATCTCGACGGTGAATCCTTTGCGCTCGGCCCAGCGCGTGAACATGCGCAGCAACATCTGCGTCCAGTCCTGAGCATCGGTTCCGCCTGCGCCCGAACTCACTTGGCAGATCGCGTCCCGTTCGTCGTTTTCGCCGGTGAAGAGGGCGCGCAGTTGCAGCCCGTCGAGCTGACTGCGAATTCCCGAGACACCGGACTCGATCTCGGGTGCAACACTGTCGTCGGACTCCTCGCGCCCCAGTTCGAAGAGCGTGTCCAGGTCATCGACCCGCTCGCTCATCGCGTCCACCAGTTCGATGTCGTCACGTACCTCGGCCAGCTCGGTCGTCACGGTTCGGGCCGCGTCCGGGTCGTCCCAGAGATCGGGGGCGCCGGCTTGTACTTCGAGTTCCGTCAGACGGTCTCGGAGTTCGGCGATGCGCAGATACGTCCGGGCGTCGTCGACGCGCTTGCGCACGTCGGTCAGATCATCGGTGAAATCGCGCATGGGAACTCCGAGCAGGGGCGGCAGGTCGACGGCAAGAGGCATTGGCCTCGATGGTCAGCGACCGTGGCAGTGCTTGTACTTCTTGCCGCTCCCGCAGTGGCAGGGCTCGTTGCGCCCCGGGGTCGCGTCAACCGTCACCGGCCGGTGGGGTGCTTCGTCCTCCACCACCGGCGCCGGACCACCGATGTCGTCGACGGGCGCGACCGCGGCCGCAGCTTTGAAGGCGCTGTCTCCCTGCACCGGATCTTCGGCCGCGGAGTACTGCAGGTTGCGGACCGCGGTCGGTGAATCGTCGGCCACCACTTCGAGACGGAAGACGTACCGCACGAAGTCCTCGGTGATTCCGGCCATCATCGCTTCGAACATGTCGAAGCCTTCACGCTGCCACTCCGCCAACGGATCCTGTTGACCCATGGCCCGCAGGTTGATTCCTTCCCGCAGGTAGTCCATCTCGTACAGGTGTTCACGCCAGTGCTGGTCGATCACGGAGAGCATCACGCGCCGTTCGATCTCACGCAGCTGCTCGGCGCCGATCTGTTCTTCCTTGGCCTCGTACTGATCGAGCGCGTCTCCGTTCAACAGCTCGAACACGGCTTCGGAGTTGCCGAGCGCGCCAACTTGTTCGGCGCTGACCCGCACCGGGAAGACGTCGGTCGCGGCGACCAACAGTTCGTCCGTATCCCAGTCCTCGGCGAAGTCGCGCGCGCCGGTTGCGGAGCTGACCAGGTGGTCGACGGCGGCTTCGATCGCAGCGATCGACTCGTCGCGCAGGTCGCCACCGTCGATGATCTGCTGGCGGCGCTTGTAGATGACCTTGCGCTGTTCGCTCATCACTTCGTCGTACTTGAGCACGTCTTTGCGGATCTCGAAGTTGCGATCCTCGACCGTGCGTTGGGCACGCTCGATCGCCTTCGTGACCATCTTCGCTTCCAGCGGCAGATCGTCCGGGAACGCCTTCCCCATCACCCAACTCATCGCACCCGTGGCGAAGAGGCGCATGAGTTCGTCTTCGAGCGACAGGTAGAAGCGACTCTCACCGGGGTCGCCCTGGCGGCCGGCTCGACCTCGGAGCTGGTTGTCGATCCGGCGACTCTCGTGGCGCTCGGTGCCCAAGACGTACAACCCGCCGAGCTCGCGTACGACGTCGCCCTCTTCGTCGCACTGCTCCTTGAGGTGGCCGACCATCTCCTCGAACTTGTCCCGGTCCTCGTCCGGATTCACACCGGACGCAAGGAGCTCGTCGCGCGCCAGTCCTTCGGGATTCCCCCCGAGCAGGATGTCCACGCCACGACCGGCCATGTTCGTGGCGACCGTGACCGAACCGATGCGGCCCGCCTGGGTCACGACGGTGGCCTCCGCCTCGTGCTTCTTCGCGTTGAGGACCGCGTGGGGAATGCCGCGCTTCTCGAGCAGCCGGGCCAGGTGCTCCGAACGGTCGACCGAGATGGTGCCGACCAACACCGGCTGACCGCGATCGTGCCGCTCCTGGATGTCGTCCGCGAGCGCGTCGAACTTGGCGTCCTCGGTCTTGTAGATCAGGTCGGGCTCGTCGTTGCGAACCATGGCGCGGTTCGTGGGAATGCTCACGACCTCGAGGCCGTAGGTGTGCGCGAACTCACCGGCCTCGGTGTTCGCGGTACCGGTCATGCCGGCGAGTTTCTCGTACAGCTTGAAGTAGTTCTGCAGCGTGACGGTTGCGAGGGTCTGGTTCTCCTCTTTGATTCGCACCCCTTCTTTCGCTTCCACCGCTTGGTGCAGACCGTCACTCCAGCGACGGCCTTCGAGGATGCGCCCCGTGAACTCGTCGACGATACGGACCTCGCCTTCGGCCACCACATAGTCGACGTCGGGTTTGAAGAGTTCCTTCGCCTTCAACGCCGCTTGGAGCTGATGCACGAAGTTCTGGTTCACGTGCTCGTAGAGGTTGTCGACACCCAGCGCTTCTTCGACGCGGTGAATCCCGTCTTCGGTGGGCACGACGGTGCGCTTGGCTTCGTCGACCTCGTAGTCGCGATCGCGTTGGAGCACTTTCACGACGCGCGCGAACTGGAAGTACAGCGCCTGCGCGTCATCGGCCCGACCCGAGATGATGAGCGGCGTCCGGGCTTCGTCGATCAGGATCGAGTCGACTTCGTCGACCACCGCGAAGAAGTGGCCGCGCTGGGCTTGTTCCTCGCGAGATCCGGCCATGTTGTCGCGGAGGTAGTCGAAACCGAACTCGTTGTTGGTTCCGTACGTGATGTCGGCGGCGTAGGCCTTGCGCTTCTCTTCGGGATCGTCGATGTCGGGCAAGACGGCACCGACTTCGAGCCCGAGGAACCGGTGAACCCGGCCCATCCACTCCGCGTCACGTTTGGCGAGGTAGTCGTTGGTCGTGACCAGGTGGACGCCTCGACCCGCGAGCGCGTTGAGGTACGCGGGAAGCGTGGAGGAGAGGGTCTTGCCCTCGCCGGTCTTCATTTCGGCCACCCAGCCGAAATGCAGTCCAGCTCCGCCCATCACCTGGACGTCGAAGTGACGTTGGCCGAGGACCCGCTTCCCCGCCTCGCGGACGGTCGCGAACGCCTCGGCGAGCAGGTCGTCGAGGTCTTCGCCCTTCTCCAGGCGACCCTTGTAGATGCCGGTGAGCGCGCTGAGCTCGGCGTCCGAGCGCACCTCCATCTCGCGCTCGAACGCCGCCACCTCGGGCACGATCGACTCGAGGAGCTTCAGCTTCCGACCTTCACCCGCGTTGAGCAGCTTCGAAAAAAGACTCACAGGGTCAAGTGTACCGGCGAGACCCCGCAATTCGGGGCCGCATGACCTACTTCACGTGCTGTAAAACGGCGCCGTGGTGGGGACGAGAGCGGGCGATGCGCTTGCTCTTGACCCGCCCCGCCTGATTCTCGACCTTGTCGATGACGCGGTCGAGGGCGCTGCGCAGGTCCGTGGCCGTGGCGTGGGCCTTCACGAAGGTGCCGGTGAGATGGACGATGACTTCGCACTGGATCCGCTCGGAGGCCCGAGGGTTCCGGATCTCGGAGAACTCCACCTCGATGCGCCGGATGTCCGGGGCGTATCTCGGTAACTTACCCAGTTTTCGCTGACTCTCGGCCTCAATGGCCCGGTCGACTGGAACGTTCCGTCCGCGTACGAGGATGTCCATCTTCACCTCCGTGAGTGGTGGTCCTTCGCTGTCTGTGCCTTCGAATCGGCAGGGCCAGAGAATTTCTTGACCGACCGGTCGAAGAGGGTGGGCGGTGCGGTCCAAGCAAGCACCGATTCCGCCACGTCCGTGGGCTCCGGGGCGTATTCACCGGAGGCGACCGCCGCTCGGAGGCGCTGGACTCGGGCCGAACGAGCAGGAGTGATGTCACACTCACGGCTCAACCCCATCCATGCCTCCCAGCTTGGTGGTGCCACCCTACGGACTCTGTCAAGGCTTGCGCGCCGCAGCCACGCCGAGGACGCGGTGAGCCCCACCATTGCGCAGTTCTCGGGCGGCTCGGGACATCGTGGCGCCCGTCGTGATCACGTCGTCCACCACGAGGACAGACTCGGGCCGCTGCGCCACCGGATGATGTTCGACCTGATCACGGCGCCGGACGGGCACGAACTGCGGGCCTTCGGCGCGCGCTGCTCGGTTCTCCCCCGTTTGCGCCCGGCCGGCAACTCGCCGCAAGCGCGCTCGTACGGGAAGGCGCAGTTCTGACGCGATGCACGTGGCCAGCAGTTCGGCCTGGTCGAATCCGCGCTGGCGCTTCCGTCGCGCGGTCGTCGGCGCCCAGGTGACCACATCGATCGCTGCGGCGTCTGGCCCCAGAGCACGCGTCATCTCGTGCGCGAGCCACCCCAAGGCGGCCTGGCGGTTTCGGTACTTCGCCCGCGCGACCAGTTCCCTTACGACTCCCTCGTACGCGAACGGCACCGAGAGCGCATCCAACCCCGCCGGAACCGCCAGCGCGGGCGCCGGACGCGTCGTCGCGGTGCACGCTGGGCACATCGGCTCCGCCGTGACGCCACAGCCCGGACATCGAGCCGGAAACACCAGTCCGAGCACCGTTGTCATCACCGTCGCACCGTACGACAAGCCTGTGACCACCCACCCGAGCGACCGGCGCTACCTCAAGGCGAGGAGAGGGCGGAGGCGCGCACCCGTCGGCTTCGGGACGACGCCGGCGTCGGTGACGAGCGCAGACACGAGGCGCGCGGGTGTGACGTCGAACGCGGGGTTCCACACCTCGGCGCGTCGCGGGGCCGTGCGCACACCGTGAGCCAACGTGATTTCGTCGGCGCGGCGCTGCTCGATCACGATCTCGGCACCGGAGGCCGTCGCCGGATCGATCGTGCTCACGGGCGCGGCAACGTAGAACGGGACACGATGCGCGCGGGCGAGCACGGCCACGCCGTACGTTCCGATCTTGTTGGCGACGTCGCCGTTCGCAGCGATGCGGTCCGCCCCGACGACGACCGCGTCGACCTCACCGGCGGCGAACAGTGACGCAGCCGCGGCGTCGACAATCACGCGGTACGGGATCGCGAGCCGGTCCAGCTCCCACGCGGTGAGCCGAGCGCCCTGGCCGACGGGTCGCGTCTCGTCCACCCACACCGACGGGCCACGGCCCGCCTCGTGATGGGCGCGGATGACGCCGAGCGCGGTTCCGTACCCGACGCACGCGAGCGATCCGGCGTTGCAATGGGTCAGTACTCGGGCGCCGTCGGGCAGGAGGGTCGCACCCAAGGCGCCAAGCCGACGGTTGCCGGCCACGTCCACAGCAGCAAGTTCGCGCGCGCACGCCAACGCCCCACCAGCACCACCAGCGCGGTACGCCGCGAGCGCTCGGTCGACGCCCCATGCGAGATTCACCGCGGTCGGACGGGCGTCGGCAACTCGAGCGGCCGCGGCGAAGACGGTGTGCTCAGACGACGAGGCGCGCGCCGCGAGCGCCACCCCGAAGGCACCGCATACTCCCAACGCCGGTGCGCCTCGGACGACGAGATCACGGATCGCCGCGACAAGCTCGGCGGCGGTCGCACACGAGACGTACCGCAGGCGGATCGGGAGGGCTCGTTGATCGATCAAACGGACACGCCCGGCGCGCCACGCAACCGTCGGCGGTATCGGGTCTCGGGCGACCGGAGATTCGATCGACGATCGGCGGGGAACCATGACCGGGCAAGCTACGCGCTGGCGCCGAAACTGCATCCTTCCCCACTAGCCTCGGAGCCCAATGTCTTCACCGAAGCCCCCGATGCCGTCCGACCCGTCGACGGCGGCAGCCCCGTGCGCACCGCGAGACATACGGATCGCCTGGGCCATCCACGCGCTGACCGCGAGCGGTGTGCTCCTCGGTGCGGCCGGCCTCGAAGCCGTGGTCCGGGGCCATCCACGAGCGGCCATCATCTACCTCATCGCGGCGATGGTCGTCGACGGAATCGACGGTCCGATCGCCCGGGCCGCACGGGTGTCCGATGCCCTCCCCGGGATGGACGGGAACATTCTCGACCTGGTCGTGGACTACCTCACGTGCGTGGTGCTGCCGGTGGCGTTCATGGCGTATTTCCACGCCTTCCCGCCCGGCTGGACCGTGATCCTGGGTGCGCTGATCCTCTTCACCGCGGTGCTGTGGTTCGCACGCGTCGAACTCATGACCGAGGACCATTGGTTCAAGGGTTTCCCCGCCATCTGGAACTTGGTTGCTCCCACGTTCTTTCTGCTGCGCAGTCCGCAGTGGGTCAACATCGTGGTGACGATCCTGCTCTGCGCGCTGACCCTGAGCAACGTGAAGTTCGTCCACCCGATGCAGGTGGTCAACAAGCGCGTGATCAACATCACCGTGACCGTGCTGTGGTTGGCTGCGATGCTGGCGCTCACGATCACCTGGAAGAAGACGTACCTGCCACTTGAGATCGCGCTGGTTGCGGCACCGGCCTGGTACGGCTACATCACGATCGAGCGCACCATGCGCGGCGACCCACCGCCGGCCTCGGGCGTGCAGACGCCCTCCGCCCACTGAACGAAGAACGCCCCGACCAGCTGGTCGGGGCGTTCTCTTGGGCACAGTGGCGAACCGGCATCGCAGTGCGATGCGACCGACCGCGTCAGTAGCGGTAGTGCTCCGGCTTGTACGGGCCGTCGGCCGGGATCCCGAGGTAGTCAGCCTGCGCGTCCGTCAAGCGGGTGAGCTTGACGCCCAACTTGTCCAGGTGCAGACGAGCGACTTCCTCGTCGAGGTGCTTCGGCAGCGTGTACACCTTGCGCTCGTAGAAGTTCGGGTGGCCGAAGATCTCCATCTGCGCCATCACCTGGTTGGTGAAGCTGTTCGACATCACGAAGCTCGGGTGACCGGTCGCGCAACCGAGGTTGAGTAGGCGTCCCTCGGCCAAGATGATGATCGAGTGACCGGCCTGATCTCCGGTGGCAGGAAACTTCCACTCGTCGACCTGGGGCTTGATGGTGATCCGCTCGATACCCGGGGTCTTGGCCAGCCCGGCCATGTCGATCTCGTTGTCAAAGTGACCGATGTTGCCGACGATCGCGTTGTGCTTCATCCGCCCCATCTGGTCTGCGGTCACGATCATCGCGTTGCCCGTGGTGGTGATCACGAGATCCGCCTCGCCGATCACGTCCTCGAGCGTGGTGACTTGGTAGCCCTCCATCGCCGCCTGCAACGCACAGATCGGGTCGATCTCGGTGATGATCACGCGCGCGCCCTGGCCGCGGAGTGACTGCGCGCTCCCCTTGCCGACGTCGCCGTAGCCACACACCACCGCGACCTTGCCGGCGAGCATGACGTCCGTGGCCCGGCAGATGCCATCGACGAGTGAGTGCCGACACCCGTAGAGATTGTCGAACTTGCTCTTCGTGACCGAGTCGTTCACGTTGATGGCCGGGAACAGGAGCTTGCCGGCTTCCATCATCTGGTAGAGCCGGTGCACACCGGTGGTCGTTTCCTCGGTGACGCCCTGGATTCCGGCGGCCATCTTGGTGAAGCGCTGCGGGTCATCAGCCAGCGCACGACCCAGGGTGGCGAGCACGATCTCGAACTCTTCCGAGTCCGCAGTTGACGGGTCCGGCACCGCGCCGGCCTTCTCGAACTCCACGCCCTTGTGCACGAGGAGGGTGGCGTCGCCGCCGTCGTCGAGGCTCATGTTCGGCCCGTCGGCGTCAGGCCAGGCGAGCGCCTGCTCCGTGCACCACCAGTACTCCTCGAGCGTCTCGCCCTTCCAGGCAAACACCGGCACGCCGGTGACCGCGATTGCGGCGGCGGCGTGGTCCTGGGTGGAGAAGATGTTGCAGGACGCCCAACGCACATCCGCACCCAGCGCGGTGAGCGTCTCGATCAGGACCGCGGTCTGGATCGTCATGTGGAGTGAACCGGTGATGCGGGCACCGGCGAGCGGCTTGGTGGCTCCGTAGCGCCCCCGCAGCGCCATCAAGCCGGGCATCTCGTGTTCGGCGAGTTCGATTTCCTTGCGGCCGAACTCGGCGAGGGTCAGATCGGCGACCTTGAAGTCGCTCGTGGACGGACGTGCTTCGGTGGTGGTCATTCGGTTCCTTCTCTTCGAACGGCGTGACGCGGAATCCGATGCGCCGGATCCGATGCGTATGAGACCGTTAGCCAGAGTCGGCCCGGATCACCGGATGACAGCCCCAACGGGGGCCCGACCAAGCACTCAGGATAGCCGAACCCGGTCCGCGCCCGGTTGCCGGCCAACGTCAGTCACCGGCGAGTCCGAACGACTCAGCTCTGGATGACACTCACGACGCCCACGGTCACCGATCCTGCGACCACGCACACCACCACCACCGTCGGCACGCCGAGCAGTCCGGCAGCCTGGCGGTAGGTGTGGAACGAGAGGAACGCGCCGACCGCGCGGAGGTTCGCTCCAGCTCGGCTCAACGAACGATCGCCGAACTTGCGGATCGAAATCGAGATCGAGTCGAGAGCCACCCAGAGTGCGCCAACGGCAAGCACTCCCACTGCGCCAACGCCGATCGCCGGCCACGACGCGAACTCGGCCCCGGTTCCATCAGGGACAAGGGTCGCGAGTGCGACGGTTGCGTTCACCCCGACGATACCGAGCACCAGGAAAACGGCGTCGGAACGATGAGCGAGCACGCCCCTCATCGGGACAGCCCTTCGTGACTGAACATGCCTGCCTCGCACCCTGCCTTGCGCCGTAGATCGGAAACCGTGTCCCTGTCGCAGACCGAAACCAGTCGGCCGTGACCCGATCTTATCGATTTTACCGGGCTGGGCTACTCCCGCCAACCTCGGCCGGGGGCATTGCGGACATCCTCCGTCTCGTCGGGGCGGGCGAAGTCGTCTTGGAGGCGATGGGTCGTGCCGAGTTCCGGCGTCGACACCTCGAGGATGTCGCAGTCGGTGATTCCCACCAGCCGGTGCCGTTGCCCGATGGCACAGGAGTAGCCGAGGCCGCGCTGCAACTCCGTCTCGACCATCGCCCCGGTGCCGTCGTCCCAGATCACTTTTGCTCGCCCGTCCAGAAGCAGCCACGACTCGAGCTTCTCGTCGTGCAGCTGCAACGACAGTCGTTTGCCGGCGCAGACGTGGAGCACCTTGCCGACGTAGGACCGATCAGCGGGAGTCCAATGGATCTCCCATCCCCACGGTTTCTCGACGCGCCGGGAATCGCCGTCGATCGTGAACGTTGCCGGATCTCCGATGTTCGTCAGGTCGGTCACGTGCTCAGCTTCGCGCCAGATCGGCCTTGAGCGCAGCAATGGAGGGGATCGGACCAGGATCAACGTCGTTCTCCAAGGCCAAGTAGCAGCTGACCCAATCGCCGAAGTACATCAGGTCCAGCAGGTGCGCGAGTCGGCCGTCGCCCTCGCTGCGCACTTCGAGCACTTGGGAAACGCACTCCTCGATCTGGGCCCGGGTCCCGGCGAAACGCGGTTCGAGACGGTCGTGTTCGAATCCGTGGCGCAGTTCAACCAGGGTGAGAATCTGGCGGGTGACATCGCCGTGTTGACCGAAGCCGCAGATCTCGTTGTGGTCCAGCTCCGGGTGGGTGTTCCAGAACGCGGGGGCCTTGGCGTTCTCGTTGACGTCGGCCTTCCAACGCATCGCGGCCACTGCGCCCAGCGCGCCACCGCCGTAGATCAGCGGGATCGTGCGACCGATCTTGCGGGCGAGTTCGCGCGCCGGGTTCGGCACGCCGGTCACCGCGGGCGCGCACTGGTCCCGCCGGCGGGCGAGTTGGCGCTGCGCACCCATCAAGAGGTCATGCGCATTCGGGAGCAGTTCCATGCGGAACAGCGTCACGAATAGCGGCGCGACGAGCGCGCCGAGCGCGGCGCGCGGCATATATCCGGGCGGGCACTGCACGTGCAGCCCCCCGCGGGCACGGACCAGGTCGGCCAGTTGTCCGCCATTCGACACCGCAACGACCTGCGCGCCAGCGTCGAGGGCGCCACTCGTCATCGACAGCGTTTCTTCGGTGCCACCCGAGTACGAGACTGCGAAGGCCAAGGTGTGCGGGCCCACGAACGCCGGTGTCCGGTACTGCTTCATCACCGTGACGGGAACCGCCAATGTGCCGTTGGCGACCGAGGCGAGCACGTCACCCGCAATCCCCGAACCGCCCATGCCCATCACGACAATGTTGCGTATGTCGTCCGCCGACGGGAGTACCTCAGCACTGAGCGCCGCCGCTGCGGCCTCGTGCGCCTCCGCCAGTTGCTCCGGCAGCCCCCCGACCGCGTCGAGAAACCCCAGCGAATCATTCACTTCGGCTCGTCCGCTCCGCCACTTCGGCTCGTCCGCTCCGTGGTCGAAAAGCGCGTGCCGCGTCGGGACGATCCCGAGCTGCTCGCTCCGCGAGCTCCGCTCGGGTTGTCGGGCGGGTGCTTCGCTGCAAGTCGGTCACGCGTCGAAGGTGGGGCGGATGCCTTCTGCTTCGGCTTTGGCGACAAGGCGGTCGTGTTCCGAATCGCTGACCGTCTCGGCTTCGTCCACCAACATGATCGGGATGTCGTCACGGATCGCGTACCGGCGCTTCAGGCGCGGGTTGTACAGCGCCTGCTCGGACTCGAAGTAGAGCAGGGAGCCCTTGTCGTCAGGGCACGCCAAGATTTCGAGTAGCTGCGGGTCGAGGGCCACGTTCTTCTCCTAGGACTCGGCTCGGATGAGCGTGAGGACTTCCTCGGTGTGAGCATCGCACGCGGCACGGTCAGCCGCTTCGAGGTTCAGCCGCAGCAACGGTTCGGTGTTGCTCGCACGCAGGTTGAACCACCAGTCGCCGAGATCCACCGTGAGGCCGTCGAGCCGATCTTGGCTAGCGTCCGCGAACTTTCCCGCAACGGCTTCGATCACCGCGAGTGGATCACCGACTTTGGTGTTGATCTCACCCGATGCGGCATAGCGCTCGAAGGGCTTGCGCAGCTCGGACAACGGCACTCCCGCCTCGCACAGCGCCTCGAGAACAACCATCGACGCGATGGAACCGGAGTCCGCACGCCAGTTGTCCCGGAAGTAGTAGTGCGCCGAGTGTTCGCCGCCGAAGATCGCGTTGGTCTCGGCCATGACCTGTTTGATGAACGAGTGCCCGACCCGTGTCCGCACCGGCTCGCCACCGCACTCGCGAATGACCTCCGGAACCGCCTTCGAGCAGATCAGGTTGTGCACCACGGTGCCGCCCGGCGTGCGGGCGAGCATCGTCTTGGCCACGATCGCTGTGGTGGTCGAACCCGAAACGGGTTCACCTTCGTTGTCGACGAGGAAGACGCGATCGGCGTCACCGTCGAACGCAAGCCCAAGGTCCGCGCCGGTCTCCAGGACCCGCGTGCGGAGCGACCTCAAGTTCTCCGGCTGAATCGGATCGGCCGGATGGTTGGGGAAGGTGCCGTCGAGCTCACCGAACAGCACTTCGAGGTGGAAGGGCAAGCCTTCGAACACGCGCGGGACCACGAGGCCGCCCATGCCGTTCGCCGTGTCGGCGACGATTTTCAACGGTCGGAGCACACTCAGATCGGCGAACGATCGAACGTGTTCGGCGAAGGCGCTGAGCATGTCCTGTTCACGGACCTGTCCGATCTCCTCGGCGCGTTCCAACAGGCCCGAAGCCACCGCTTCTTTGATCTGCACCAAGCCCGTCGACTCGCCGACGGGTGCCGCGCCGGCTCGGCACAGCTTCACGCCGTTGTACTGGGCCGGGTTGTGGCTCGCAGTGAACATTGCGGCGGGCGCGTCCAGCGTCCCTGCGGCGAAGTACACCAGATCCGTGGAGGCGAGCCCCACGTTGACGACGTCCGCGCCTGCGAGGGTCGCCCCTTCGATGAAGGCCTGGCTCAGCGGGACCGATGACGGCCGCATGTCGTAACCGACGACGACTGTCGAGGCACCGGTGAACCGCACGAACGCATTGCCGATTCGTTTGGCAATGCCCTCGTCGATCTCGCCCGGATAAACCCCGCGAACGTCATAGGCCTTGAAAATTGTGTCGAGCGAATCGCCCACGATCGAGCCTCGAGGCTCCTCACCGCCCTCAGGACGGGATGGTCATCGTAGCGCCGTCGTCCGCGAGGGTCCGGGTCGTCGAAGGTGCCGACATTTCTGTCGTTTTTGCACCGATACCACCGGATCCCGGGTCGCCCGCACGCCGAGACTGCCGACGGCGCCGGAGGTCCCACGCCCCGAGGCCGAGCAGGCCCACGAACCCACCGAGGCTGATGAACCCGCCGATGCGCTCGGGTCCGGAACGGTCGAAATGCAACGACACCGTCCGCCCGGTCGGCACGACCACCATGAGATTCGGCGACAGTCGCCACGGACCCCGAGCGCCGGACGCCTTCCAGTTGGGGTAATAGGACGTGCGCACGACCACCGGCACCCCGGGCCGTGACACCCGGAACCGGATCGCGTTGTCGGTCTCGTGAACCGCGCTCACGCTGACCTTCGGCAGCGCTCGACGCGGCGTTCCATTCGCCCGTTTTGCGGGGGCGCGCAACCAACTCGACGGCCCGCTCGCGGCAAGCGGCTGGTCCAGCGTTGCCGGGTTCGCCCACCAGCCGGCAGCCACGCACTCCCACCCGTCGAGCTTCGGGCCGGGCACACCGGCCGGGGGACGATTGAAACAGTCAGCCTGGGTGGCCACCCGCTCCCCCACCACCACTGGTTCGAACTTCAGCGGCGCGACGAGCGCGTGGTCACGCACCTCGAAGATGCTCCAACCTTCGGGAGCCTGGTGGTCGAAGTCCCGGACCCGAGCCACCCGACGGAGCCCGGGGTCCGCGTTCGCAGCGGCGACCGCAGTCGGCGAGTGCGCGGCGTAATACCGGCCGCCGAGCGCGCGCAGATACCGGACCCCGTCCCTGAATGACGACAGATCCCGATAGTCCAGCCCGCGGACCGGGTTGGATGCGTTCCCCGCGCCCGACAACGGCGCAATGGCCATGAACACGTAAGGCGTGCTGGCGGCCGACTCGTAGTACAGCCCCTCGAAGGACTGGATGCGGCCCTTGGTCCAGTACGGCAGCAGCATGAGCGCGAGCGGCGTGCCGTAGTTGTCGATCGAACTGCCGCCCTCCCACAGCAGGCGGCCTGCGGGCAGCCGGTCGACCGCCTTGATGAGCGCGTGGTACTCGGGGTACTGCTTTCGCGCGAGTCCCTTCTCCGCCGCCGCCGCCTGGTGCGGTCGGACCGAATACTCGTAGCCGGTCTCGTTCCACGTGACCCAATAGGGCAAGAAGCCGCGTTCGGAGAAGTTGAACGTCATGCCGGCCACGGTCACGACCGCCACCACGACCGCCATCGCGACATTCGTGACCACGCGATAGGTGCGCCCGGCGCCCGCCGCCGAGAACTCATAGGCCTCTTCTGGACGCGGCGCGTCGCCGACCCACAACCGACCGAACTCGGCGCTCGCGCGTCGGATCACCTCGGCGGCGCCGACTGCCGCGAGGAGAAACACGCACAGATAGAAGAACGGGAGGAACCGCAGGTTCCATGCGTGGAGTTCGGGCCAGAAGCGGAAGAACCCGGCGAAGATGAGCGCCAGCGCGGCGATGGTGAGCGTGGCGCGCTGTCGGAACGCAATGCCGAATGCCAGACCGACGAGCGCGAGCACGTACACCCACAGGAACTCGTCGACGTTGAGGTAGTTCAGGTAGTGGGTGAGCTTCGTGTAGCGCATGTTCGCCGTGTAGCCGAAGGTGGCGACGAGCGGCAGCGTCCAGAACGCGGTCAGTGCGGCTCCGACCACGCCAATCCCGATCGCTCGACCGAGAGTCAGGCGCCACCGCACCCGGGTCGTGAGACCGATCAGCACGATGACGACCGCACCGACCACCACGAAAATCCCGACGATCACGTGCGACATCACCGTTGCGCCGATGAGCAGCGCCGCCAACCACGACCGCCGTCCGGTCCGGATCGAGAACGCCAACGCGCCGAGCGCGAAGAGTCCGAGCGCCAACGCGAAGGAGAACGAGTACTCCCCCGCCAACGCGCTCACGAGCGGTCCGCCCATGATGCGCTGGTTGAACTGGACGTTGACCAGTTCTGCGCTGGATGTCGTCGTGGTTGCGATGCCCTTGAAGAACAAGAACCCGAGCGTGGCGACGGCGCAGAGCTCTGGCCCGGGTCGTCGGAGCCGGAGACCCCGGGCGAACGCGTAGGCCCCGGCCGGCATCAGGACCGGGCCGAGCGCCGTCGTCAGTTTGAGGGCGATGTTGTACGGGAGAAAGACGTCGAGCAGCACCGTGACGAGCGCGGGGACCGGAAAATAGAATTGGCCGGCCGGAAAGCCTCCGAACCAGTCGTTCGACCATCCGGCGACCCGGAAGTTGGGAAGAAGATGATCCCGAAGGTACGCCGGGAACCACACGTGGGCGCCGAGGTCGCCGCCATTGGGGGTCGTGTTGCGGAGGAGCAGGCGCGGGTCCAGCAGCCAGAGCACGATCGCGCAACACGCAGTGACCACCAGCGCTCCGAGGACCCGCCACAACATCGTGAGGTCCGGGTCCGCGGGGGGAACCAATCGATCGGCCGCACCCGGAAACACCAGGCGCTCGGGGCCCGGTGGCGCGTCGAACGGAGAGGTTTGAGCATCGAGCGCCACGGCTTCAGCATTGCAGGCGGGTGCGCACGTTCGTAGGTCACGGCCGCAGACAAAAAAGTCGGGGGGTCCTGATGGACCCCCCGACGTGTGCACTCGGGCGCTGCCGCTCTGCGAGTGGTGCGGGGGCCGTCAACCCCACACCATGAGCGACTCGCCGCTGAGTCCTTGGCCGCCGCCGTGTGGTGCTACGGCCGACGAGCCAGTTCGAGTACTCGGTCCAACGAGAGCGGTCCATCTGGCGAGCTCCAATGGCGGGCCTCGCAGCGGCCGCAACTGTGGAACAGCACATCCTCTCCGGCAATACTCATCCTGATCTCAACCATCCCTGCCCTGGCACATCGGCTGCACTGCATGGTGACTCTCTCCTCGTGGATTTCCCTTGTGAAATGAATGTCGGCCGATACGCCGAATTTTCTGGAGGATGATCGAGGGATGACCAGGGATGATTCAAGGGATGACAACTGCGTTTATGCAGGTCAGCGGGTTGGATCCTTCGTGACGCCGACGAAACGACCAGGCGGACCGGTCTCAGCCTTGGAGCAGGATGACCGCGCTCAGCAGGTTGAATCCGGCATGAAGGAGGAGTGATTGGGAGAGTTCGCCGGTCCGGATCGCGCGCATCGACGACACGACCCCCACCAGCATCAACGGCGCGAAGAACACTGCCGCATTCGGGTCCAGCAGGTGCGCAGCGGCGAAGAGTGCTCCGCATAGCAACGCCGCCGGAGGTGCTGACATCCTCCGGAGCAGCGCTCGGAGGAGCAGGCCCCGGAACAGCAACTCTTCGGCGAGGGGCGCTCCGATCACGACCGCCAATGCGCCGAGCAGTCGTCCGATCGAGCCGGAGTGCTGCAGCGCACGGGCCACATCCTGTTCGGGCTGGGTCCCCCCGACCGAGTTGATGACCTGCACCGCGCCGGTCGCTACGAGCTGGAGCCCCACGCCGGCGAACAGCCACGGCCAGTCCTGAGGTCGGATCCGGAGCCCGAAGTCCGCGAACAGCGAACCTTGACCCTTCCTCGACGAGATCAGGGCCATGATCGCCACCGTCAGCGCTGCGCTCCCGGCCGTGATGAGGGCGATGTCGACCGCATCCGTGCGGTGGTTCAACTTCAACCCTCGGGCGGCAAAGACAAGTGCGCCGACCACGACCTGTCCAAAGATGATCGCGACCCAAGCGCAGCCGAAATCGGGGAGCCCCCAGCGGATCGGTCCGGGCTTGGTCTCCACTCTGCCAGTTTGGCTCGTACATTCGCCACAGCGGTAAAGCGTGTGCTCCTTGGGCTCACTGCCTCGCTGCTCACCTTCGCTGCGCTGCGGTTCGGGGAATCGTCGACCGAAGGGGTGGACCCGAGAAGCACAGCGAGCTGCACCGGTACCAGAGCCGGAGCGAAGCGGAGGCGTGCAGCTCGGTAGGGAGCCCAAATGCTTCCCGCGTCCCTTGGTCGGCGACCGGACGAGCCATGGGTCGGCAACCGACCGAGGATCGAGCCCTCCGGAGTCGTAACATTGCTCCTCCGGTCCAACCCGATTCAGGAGCCACCCTCCGTCGTGAGCACACCACCGCCGAACCGGCCGCCCGTTCGTCCCGATCGACCGACGGGACCCCCCACGCCGGGCCCCGCGCCCAAGCCGTGGTCCCGCTGGGTCACTCTCGCAATCGTCGGCGTCGTGGCGTTGGTGCTGTTCATGACCACCCTGAACAACAACACCACCTCCAAAGCGGCCATCAGTTACAGCCGCTTCTCGAAGTTGGTGGCGGGCGGCAAGATCGCCAGCGTCGACTACGACCCCCAGACCGGGAAGATCAGCGGCAAGTTCACCGGTCCGGTGAAGAACGAGACCGAGTTCACCTCGGCCGGGCCCAACAACGACCTGCAGTCCAGCGAGTTGAAGCAACTGCGCGCGCAGAACGTGGACATCCACTACACCCGCGAGACATCCAACCCGTGGCTCCCGATCCTCATCTACCTCCTGCCCATCGCCGCACTCATCGGGTTCTTCGTGTGGATGAACCGCCGTGCCCAGGGCCAGATGGGTGCGGTCATGAACATCGGCAAGAGCCGGGCCAAGGTCTACGACGCCGAGAAGCCGAAGACCACCTTCGGTGACGTCGCGGGGTACGAGCCGGTGAAGGAAGAGATCAAAGAGGTCGTCGACTTCCTGAAGAACCCCGGCAAGTTCAAGGAGATCGGTGCCCGAATCCCGCGGGGCGTGCTGCTGGTGGGCCCTCCCGGAACCGGCAAGACGCTGATCGCCCGCGCGGTCGCGGGCGAGGCGGGCGTGCCCTTCGTGGCCATCACCGGCTCGGACTTCATGGAGATGTTCGTCGGCGTCGGCGCCGCGCGCGTGCGTGACCTGTTCGCAACCGCGCGCAAGCAAGCGCCCGCGATCATCTTCATCGACGAGATCGACTCCATCGGACGCAAGCGCGGAGCCGGTCTCGGCGGCGGTCACGACGAGCGTGAGCAGACGTTGAACCAGATGCTCGCCGAGATGGACGGCTTCGAGTCCGGTGAAGGTGTCGTGATGATCGCGGCCACCAACCGCCCCGACATCCTCGATCCGGCGCTGCTCCGTCCGGGTCGGTTCGACCGCCAGATCATGGTGCCGTTGCCCACGCTCGACGAGCGCACGGACATCCTGAAGGTTCACTTCCGGGACAAGAAGATCTCCGACGACGTGCGCATCGAGATCGTCGCTCGCGGCACGCCGGGCATGTCCGGGGCGGACCTGGCCAACCTGGTCAACGAAGCGGCGCTGTTCGCCGTCCGCCGGGGCGAGAACTCCGTGCACCGCGAAGACTTCGAGGACGCGAGAGACCGGATCCTCATGGGACTCAAGCGCCCGACGGTCGTCATGAACGAAGAGGAGAAGGAGCACACCGCCTATCACGAGGCCGGCCACGCGATCGCGGCCTACGTGCTCGACCATGCCGATCCCGTGCACAAGGTCACCATTCTCCCCACCGGCATGGCGCTCGGCATGACCCAGCAGTTGCCCGAAGAGGAGCGCTACGCGCACGACAAGAATTTCCTCGAGGACATGCTCTGCGTCATGCTCGGCGGACGGGTGGCCGAACAGCTTGTGTTCGGTTCCCAGTCCACCGGCGCGAGCAACGATCTCGTGCGCGGAACCGAGATCGCTCGCCGCATGGTGCGGGAGTGGGGTATGTCGGACCGGATCGGTCCGATGGCATGGGGATCACAAGGCGCGGTCTTCCTCGGCGAAGACCTGGTGCACACGCGCGACTACTCCGACGAGACGGCGCGCGTCATCGACGAAGAGGTCGAGCGGATTCTGCGCTCACGGGAAGAACGCACCGTCACGCTCCTCACCAAGTACCGCGAGGGTCTGGACGCGATCGCGCAGGCGCTCATCCAACACGAGACCCTGGACGGCCTCGAAGTCGAACGGCTCGTCGATGGTGCCGTCGGCTACCACGCGGGTGGTGCACGCACCTTCACCCACGCCGACGGTCGGAGCGAGGCCGTCGACGAAGAGGGAACTCCCCTCGCCCCCATCCCGGACTGACTGGCTGTCGACAGTCAGCCGAGGATGTCGAGGCCGTGACGGATCTCGAGTGAGGGGTCGCGGGCGGCAGCGACGGCGGCCCAGAGGTCGGTGGCGCTAACTCCTCCGAGGAACGCTCGCCGAACCACTCCCTCGTGGTCGGCGACGAGCACCATCGGTACGCCGGGGATCTCGTATCGATCGTGAATCGCGCGATCGGCCTGGAACGTGACCTCGGTCGCGGCAACCTCGGACGTTTCCATGGCCAGGACCTTGTCGCGCATCGCAGCGCAGCCGTCACAGGTGGTCGAGGAGAACAGCGCAACGAGCCACGGTGCATCCGGGCGCGGGAAATCGGCTCGGGTGAGCTGGCGCGGAATGGGATACGGATCACGGACCGGTGCGCCTGACGCCTGACGTCGGCGTTCGAACACCACCGCAACGACCCCGCACACGGCTAGGACCGCTACCGCAATCAGGATCCGAACCAGCACGGGCCTGAACCTACCGGTACCACCGAGCGCATTCGCGGTCGTGCGCGAGACTGCCCGCCGGCTCGGGGAGGACGGGGGCAATGGACGCAACGGATCCGACGGTGCCCGGAGCACCGACACCGGCGAGCGCACGCGTCAGTCCCTGGCCGATGTGGGTGCTCGGCCTCGTCATCCTCATCGACCAAGTGGACCAGAACGTCTTGCGTGGCGTCATCCCGCAGTTGAAACACGACTTCGGACTCGGCGACGCCGAGATCGGCCTCCTGCTCTCGATCTTCGTGCTGGTGAACGGACTGATCACCGTCCCGGCCGGCTACCTCGCCGACCGCTGGCACCGGACGCGCACCATCGGCCACACGGTGATCGCCTGGAGCGCGATCACGATGATCACCGCGGCCGCCCAGAACTTCGGCCAGCTGCTGCTCGGGCGCGCCGTACTCGGATTCGGACAGGCGATTACCGAACCGTCGGCGAACGGCCTGATCTCGGACTTTTACCCGACCAATGTTCGGGCCAGTGCGTTCTCCCTGCAACAGATCCTCGGCCTCGTCGGCGCGGCGGTCGGCATCGGACTCGGCGGTGCGATCGGAGCAGCGGCGGGCTGGCAGTGGGCGTTTGTCGCCGTCGGACCGCCGGGTTTTCTGATCGCCATCGTGGCGTACCGATTGCGCGAACCCAGGCGCGGTGAAGCGGATCGCTTGCATCTTGGACTCGATGCCGCGGGTGCGCCCGCCGAGTCCGTCAAGCTCTTCGAACACGGCATCAGGCGATTCTTCCACGACATGTGGCGCGGCCTCGTCCAGGACATGAAGGTCATCCTGGCAATCCCCACGCTGCGCTTCGCACTCGCGGGAGTTGGTTCGCTGCTCTTCACGGCCCAGGCTGTGGGGGCTTGGCTCGCCCCGTTCCACGACCGGTATTCAGGACTTTCACAGGGCGAGTCGACCTCCGCCGTCGCGGCACTGCTCATCACCGGCGGTATCCCCGGACTCCTCCTCGGGGGGAAGGTCGCCGACCGGTACGCCACCAGAATCCGTGGCGCGCGGGTGGTGATCCCCGCCTATTGCATTGCCGTCGGAGTCACGTTCTTCGCGCTCTCGTATATCCCCATGCCGTTCCCGGTGTCGTGGACCTTGGAACTCGTCGGCATGTTCACGATCTGGCTCGCGATTCCCGCGCTCCGCGCTGGCGTCGCGGATGCCGTGCCCGCCCATCTGCGTGGAGCGGGCTTCGGCGCCTTCAACATCGTGTCCGTGATCCTCGGCGCGGCCGCGGCCCCGTTCGTCGTCGGCCAGCTGGCTGAACTGACGAACCTGCGCACGGCACTGTGGATCGTGACGCCGCCCGTGTACCTCGGCGCCTTCGTCTTATTCAAAGCCCGCAATCACCTCGACGAAGACGCCGCCAAAATCTTCGAGGCGGTCATGGCCGCGGTCCAGGCCGAGCAGGCCGCCACCGAGCTCGATGCTGAGGTACATGCTTCCGGTACCGCCGACTCCTCGCCACCGTGACCTGAACGCGCGTCTGCGGGGGTTTCGTCGGCCGGGTTTCGTCGTCGGGCGCTCAGGGAGCCGCGTTGACGACCGCGTGCGACCGGGTCATACCCGGGCGCGATGACACCCGTTCCACCACGACCGGCCCATCCGTGCGTAGCTCCAGAGCGGCCGCAGGTGATCCCCCGAGCTTGGCCAGATCGATCACGACCCGACCGGTCGTAGGAACCTCGGTGCGCGCGACCACACGCTCGCGGTTCTGTTCGACGCGCACGATCTGGACGCGGTGACGACGACCGTCGGTTCCGACGACGGCGAGTTCGTCCACCGAGTTCACGTCGAGTCGGGCGGGCACGATCACCCAGCGACGAGAGCCGTTGACGAAGCCGAGATCGCTCGCAAGACCGCGGACGTCGGCATCTTGCGGCGCGGCGCTTGCGTCGATCATCTCCGCGACGATCGGACGTGAGGAGCGCACACGAGTCGAGAAACCCACGTCAGGAGGCACTCGAGAAAGGTCGACACTCAGCGCGGTGGTTCCCGGCACGATGAGGGTCACCGGCTCGACGGCGGCGGCCGCATCGAGCGTGAACTCGACGGTCACCCGCGCATCACGGCTGCCGGGGTTCGCTACCACGAGACGCTCTTGGCGGCCCGAGCCGATCACCCCGACCGGGAAGCGCCACTCGCGCGCCCGGTCTTCACCGAGGCTCATCGCCAGCCCGGCGCGACCATCCGAACCATCGAGCGCAATGCTCTCTTCGGCAATGACCCGACCTCGGCGCACGCTGGTGGAGATCGCCAACAGGTCAGTGCGCGGTACGAGGTCATGAAGCGGGACGCTGACGCGGGTAAAGCGCGGGACCACGATCCCTTGGAGTGCGCCAGGGGCACGCACGCCGTCCGCGGTGGTAGCGAGAACATCCACGATCGCGTCATCCGGAAACGGATTGAACAACGCGAGCCACGTCTCCGCACCTTTGAGTGTGGTGCCCGCGGCGAAGTCGGCATGACTCGCAGGCTCGCGGGCGCACGGTCCAAGTGCGCCGTCGGTTCCTCGTTGGATCCGATGTTCGACGGCGGTTGCGCCGCCGCTGACCTCCACCAACACGCCCGGTTCCGACAATGGCGCGATGTCCGCGACACGAACCCGCACGACCCGACCGGGGGCGACGCCGTACCGCCGCCGAACCGCCGGAACCCCACTGCCGCCGAACACGGTGACGGTCGCGCGCGATGGCGTGGTCGCCACATTGCCCATCACGATCTCCTCGTCCGCGCGTCCGTTCGGAATCGACGTTCCTTCGGCGCAGTACCAGGCGGACACCGATGCGGAGGCCTCGACGCGTGGTCCGCGGGCCGCTGACCGAACCACCGTCAGCTCACGGCTGGTGACGATTCCGCCGATCACGAGGACGACCACGAGCGCGAGGGCGAACCAGAGGCGTCGGGTCACGCTCACGTCGTCGACTCCAGCGATGAGGTCGCGCCGGCAGTCCCGGCGTCCGTCTCGATGTGACCGCGGCCGCGTCCGCGTCGGCCCCGCCGTGCTGCACGCCGGAGCAGCGCACCGACGATCACGAGTTCGCCGAGCAGCGCAACCCAGCGCCACCACTGCTTGGCAAACGTGATGGGTTCGGACGCGGAGACCGAGCGGGCCGGCGCAAAGGCATTGGCCCAGCCGAAGACCGAGGTGTGTTTCACTGCCGCGCCTCGGCGGCCGCCGGCCTGCCAATCGCCCGAGTAGCCCTGTGACCAGACCACAGCATCCCGCGTGCCGGTCGCTCCCGGCGCGCGTTGGCGGAGCGCGGTCTCGCCCGTCGGCCGCGCCGCCGTGGGATTCACAAGGACCGCGCGTCCCGGCACCCAGGCCGCGTTCTCGTACAGCGTCATGCCGGGCGCAACTTCGAGTTGGCGGAGATCGAGTTGGTGCGCCAACGCGGTCGCCAGGGGACCGCTCGCTTCCGCGTAACTCGTTGGGCCGGGGCTGGCCCGAGATGGGACGGCGATGTAGCGGACCGCCATCGGTCCGACCAAGCGCCCGAAGCGGGTCGTACGGTCGTTCCTCAGCTGGTCGACCGCGGCGTGGGCCGCGGCCACGCCGTCGCCACCGGGTGGCGCCAGACCGTCCCGGAGATCGCCCGGGCCCTCGTTCGTGAGCGCGAAGACCGTGGAACCGGCGCGGTGGAGTGCCCCAGGAACGGCCGCAGGAGCCCCGACCCACAGCACTCGGAACGGGCCGCGGTCACGCTGCGCGTGCATCCACGACAACGTCGAGTTCCAGTCCGAGCTCGGTTGATGCCAGCGGCCGCCGGCGGTGTCACCGATGTAGGTGAAGGTGGCGAGCGCAAGACTCGCCATCGAGACCGCAGCAAGCGCGTGACCCCATCCAAGGCCCCCGCGCTGCACCTGCTCGACGAACGCGGCCACGCCGATCCCCGCGATCAGCGCCAGTGCAAACGCGGCGGGGACGAGCAGGCCGTCGACCTCGGGACTCGCCGCTCCGAGCCACGCGGGCAGTGCAGCCAACACCCAACTCACGAGGATGATCCCCCACAGCCGCACGCACCAAAGGCCTCGTGGTCCGCTCGCCATGATCGTGACCGCCAGCCCAATGACGACGAAGGCCCAGCTCCCGAGGCCCGAGCCGTTGGGACCGATCGCGAGTCGGACGAGCGAGCCGAACGAACTCACCGGTTGGTACACGATTCCGAGCGCGCCGGCGCGGTCGCCGCCGGTGAGAAAGGCCAACGGCCACGGGAACAGCACGAGGAGTGCGAGACCGACCGTGACCACCGCGGCCCGACCCAGCGCAACCACGCCGGCGATTCCATCGCGAGTGATCGGGACAACCGCGATCACACCCAGGCCGACGACGAGCGGGAGCGCGATCGCCAGTGGCCAGAACGCGCTCATCGTCGCCACACCGAGTGCACCGAGCACCGCGATCCGTCGACGAGGCCACCGTGACTCCACGAGCCCACCCACTTGGAACAGCGCCAGCACGACGAGCGGCGCGCCGACGTACAGCGCCAGCGATCCCAGCTCGCCGCGTGCGGTGGCGTTCCGGGCGATCGGCACGATCGCGTAGACGAGGGCAGTGGTGGCGCTCGGCCAGCCTGGTCCCACCAGGGGCCGAGCGGCGCGAGCGGCGGCCAGCGCCCCCGCCGGGATGGCGGCCACGACGAGCAGCGTCCGCACCAGGTCTCCCGAACCCAATCCGACGACGCGCAGCACTGCGACCAGTGCCAGCAGCGGCGGCGCCGGCGCTTCCGTACCGAGACCGGCGTAGCGCCACTCACTCGTGAACGACCGGACGAGGTCCCCCACCCCCGGCCAGGGCATGAAGTGTCCGACCGCGGCCACCCGGCCGAAGAGCAAACCACGCGTCCCGACCAATGCCAGCACGACGACGGCGAGAATCGTCAGCCCGCGCAGGCTGCGGAACTGCGTGGACGCCGAGTCCGCAACCGACCGACTCCGACGAGTGAGCGCGCGCATCCGGACGTCGGCTCGCAACGATGCAGTCATGTAGTTCGAGACGCGAGCGCTTCCCCGGAACTGCAGCGCGTGGATTTCCCGGTCGGAGACCACCCGCCCGGCTTGTGACCGAGCACGCGCCCGGCGGAGCGACCCGAGATCGCGGAGATTGCCGGTCCAGCCCCCCACCAAAGCACCGGCCCGGTCGCGTCGACGACGGAGGAGGAGGAACACGAGCGCTTCGGCGAAATGCATCACGAGCGCCACCGGGGCAATCCACAGCAGGCGAACGGCCGCAGTGTTGGTGAGCAGCGCCCGCACGTGGTGACGCTGTGCCAGCTTCTTGTCCAACTCTCGCGGACCGTCGGCTTCGAAGTGACCGACTCGTGCATCAGGAGCGACGATCACCCGGGCGGCGGCGAGACGCGCCCGCCAACAGAGGTCCAACGATCGTGCGCCGGGATCGCACTCCGGATCGAATCCGCCCAGTTCGGTGAAGAGGTCGGCCCGAATCAGCACACACGCGTCGCTCACGAAGAAGACGTCGCGCACGGCGTCATGTTGTTCTTGGTCGAGTTCGTCGCGTTCGATCTCGGAGTGCGGTACCCCGAATCGGTCGATGGACCAGCCGACCTCACGCAAGATCTCTGGCCGCGCGACGTCGACGAGCTTGGGCCCGATGATCGCCGCGTTGGATCGGTAGGCCTCTTCGACCAGCATCCGGACGGCACTCGGTTCGGGGACGACATCGGAGTGACAGAACAAGAGGAACGGCGCGCCGGCGACGGTCGCAATCGCGTCGTTGGCACCGGCCGCGAAGCCCCTGACCTCCACCGATCGCACGAACGCCGTCGGCATGACCGAGGCGACCCTCGCCGCCAGATCCGCCTCCGTTTCGGCGATGACGAGGACGGTGAGATCCGGGTAATCAGAAGCGGCGAGCGCGCCCAGACACGCCTCGAGGTGGGGCGCCGCTTCCGCGGCGACCACCACCGCGACCACCGCAGGCGCGACCGACTCGACAGTTGGTTCAGGGGCGTCGCCAGTTTCGGCGTCGGAAACGTCTTCTGGTTCCGTCGGCGGCAGATCGGGGTCCATCAGCGGGCCGAGCCTACAAGTGGGACCTCTGGTCGCTATGGGTTCAGATATCGCCCGGACCCGGCCAAATCCCTCCCGACCTGCGGTTTTGGGACGATGCCTCGGTCGCCGCCGCCGGTGACGATCGTCACGAGTGCTTGCAATAGTTAGCACCTTGCTGTATGGTGTGAGCACAACGGAGGACACCGGTCCCCCGAAAGTTTCCCGCCAAGGAGCCCTCATGGAACTCGACCTTCGCAAGACTGCCGCCGATGCCGCCTACATCGCCGTTGGCGCCGGAGTCCTCGGCTTCCAGCAAGCCCAAGTGCGTCGCCGCGAGGCGGGCGACCGCATCGTCACCATTGCCAAGGATGCCCAGGGCCTGATCGAGAGCCAGACCGACGCACTTCGCAGTCGGGTGACCGACACTGCGACCGTCGGGTTCGGTTCGGCAACCACCACCCTGAAGACCCTCGACCCCCGTCAGTGGGCGGAGCCGGTTCTCGGTGATGTCAAGCAGCGCGTCGAGCCGGTCATCGAGCAACTCAAGGGCATCTCGGTCACCGCGCCCGTGCAGGCGATCCCCGAGCAGCTGAGCAAGGCCGTCGAGATCGGCAAGGCCCGGGTGCAGGCATTGCGCGGCCAGTCCAACTGATCAACCGCGACGTTCTCCTTCGGCGAACCCCCCGTCGCCGAAGGGAGGGCGGAGCCCAGCGACCCCCGCTTCGGCGGGGGTCGTTGTGGTTCCGGGCCCGATTGGGAGCCACGTTCGATCTCAAACCCGCGGACTCCCTACGCTGCGGCGGATGATTGCGGCGTTGGCGGGTGGAGTCGGAGCGGCGCGGTTCCTGCGCGGCCTGGTGCGAGTCGTCGATCCGGCCTCGGTCACCGTGATCGTCAACACCGCCGACGACGACCGGTTCCACGGTCTGAACGTCTCACCGGACCTGGACACGGTCACGTACACCTTGGCCGGCGCCGAACATCCCGAGCAAGGGTGGGGTCTCGCCGGCGAGACCTTCACGGCGATGGACGCACTCGATCGCTACGGCGCGGACACCTGGTTCCGTCTCGGCGACCACGACCTTGCGACCCACCTCTATCGCACGCGCCGACTCGACGAAGGTGCCACGCTGACCGAGGTCACCGCCGAGATCACCGCAGCGTGGGGCGTGGTGCCCCGTGTCGTTCCGATGTCCGACGATCGGGTGGCGACCCGGGTCACAGTGCGACGACCGAGCGGCGAGATCGAAGTTCTCTCGATGCAGGAATGGTTCGTTCGCGAACGGGCGAACCCACCGGTCGTCGCGGTCGACTTCGCCGGCGCGTCCACCGCGAGCCCCGGCCCGGACGTGCTCCGCGCCATCGAGGACGCCGAGACCATCCTCGTCTGTCCGTCCAATCCCGTGATCTCCATCGGACCGATCCTTGCGGTCCCCGGTATCCGGGAGGCATTGATCGGTCGGCGCGAACGCGTGGTCGGGGTGAGCCCGATCATCGCAGGCGCACCGGTCAAGGGCCCGGCCGATCGCTTGATGGATCCGCTCGGCATCGAAGTCAGCTGCGTGGGGGTGGCACGGGCGTACGCGGAGTTCTGCGGCACGCTGGTCATCGACTCCGGCGACGCCATGCGGGCGGCGGAAGTCGAAGCTGCGGGCATGCGGGTGGTCGTTGCCGACACCCTGATGCGAGACGCCAGGGTCGCGGCGGCGCTCGCACAGCACACACTCAACGCCGTCGCTTGATGCCGGCGCTCCACATCATCCCGATCGAGGGAATCGGTGAGGTCCGCCCGGACGATCGGCTCGGTCCGATGATCATCAATGCCGCGGCCGCCCAGGACACGCCATTGATGGATCACGATTGCCTCGTGGTGACGCAGAAGATCGTGTCCAAGGCCGAGAACCGGCTGGTCCCACTCGATCACGCCGACTTCACGGCGCGCGCCGAGATCATCGACTCGGAGTCAGTCCGCGTGCTCCGACGCCGTGGCGATCTCGTCATCAGCGAGACCCGCCACGGTTTCATCTGCGCCAACGCCGGCATCGACCTGTCCAACGTCGATTCCGGCTTCGCGGCGCTCCTCCCCGTCGACAGTGACCGCTCCGCGCACCGCATCCGCAACTCGGTTCGCGCCGAAGTGGGAGTGGACGTCGGCGTGGTGGTCTCGGACACGTTCGGTCGGCCGTGGCGGCACGGCCTCACCGACGTTGCCATCGGCGTCGCGGGCATCGCCGCGGTCGTCGACCTGCGGGGCGGGACCGATGACCGCGGGCAAGCGCTGCGCGTCACCGAGGTGGCGCTCGCCGATGAGATCGCTGCGGCCGCCGAACTGGTGATGGGCAAGGCGGCGGGCATTCCTGTCGCGATCGTGCGTGGTCTTGAGGCCAGCTGGTTTCGCGACGGATCGGTGCGAGAACTGATCCGCCCCGCCCAAGACGACTTGTTCCGATGACGACGATTCCCGCGTTCATCGACGCGCGCCGCTCCATCCGATCGTTCACCAATGAACCGGTTGCGCTCGATGCGTTGGATGCACTCGTCGTGGCCGCGTGTAGCGCGCCTGCCCCCCACCACTCACGTCCATGGCGCTTCGTCGTGGTGCACACCGATGACGCGAAACAGCGGTTGGCGGCAGGGATGGGGGCCTGCTGGCGCGCGGATCTCGGTGCCGACGGCGTGGATCCGAGCCGCATCGACGAACTCGTCTCGCGTTCACACGAGAAGATCATCGAAGCGCCGGCGCTGGTGCTCGGGTGTCTCACCTGGGACGGTCTCGACCGCTACCCGGACGCCGATCGCCAGCGGGCCGAGTGGGGAATGGCGCTGCTGTCGCTCGGCGCGGCGGTCGAGAACCTGATGCTGGCCGCGGCGGCGAGCGATCTCGCGTCGTGCTGGGTCGCGGCGCCGATCTTCTGTCCCGAAGCGGCGCGAGACGCGCTCGGGTTGGCTGAACACTGGCTCCCGCACGCGCTGGTGATGGTGGGGTACCCCGACCCCGACTATGTGGGTCGACCGCGGCCACCGGTCCCGCTCGAGGATCTACGCGCGACCCGCTGACGGCCGCGTCACCGCATCAGCCGCGACGCTCCCGGAACCACTCGATGGTGCGCGAGACGCCCTCGTCCAGCGACGTGAACGGCTTCCAGCCCAGTTCGGTGCCGGCGCGATCGATGGCGAGTGCCGACCGATCGAGTTCGCCGGCTCGCGCCGCCGCGTAGTTCGGAGTGTCCGTGTACCCGGTGGCGCGCGACATCGACGCGTACAAGTCGTTCACGCTCGTTTCGTCGCCGGTTCCGATGTTGATGATCCCCTCGCCCCGCTCCGCCGCGCGTGTCAAGGCGTCCACGACGTCGTCCACATAGACGAAGTCGCGGGTCTGGTCGCCGGTACCGAAGATCGTGGGGCGCCGGCGCTCGAGGAACAGGCCGGTGAAGATGGCCACCACGCCGGCCTCTCCGTGGGGATCCTGGCGGGGTCCGTACACGTTCGCAAACGCCGTCGCGGCGTAGTTCAGTCCGTGGATCTGGTGGTAGTAGTGGAGATAGTCGCCGCCCGCTTTCTTGGCGACGCCGTAGGGCGATTCGGGACGCTGCGGATGCGTCTCCGGGGTCGGAATCTGCGTCGGGCTGCCGTAAATAGTGCCGCCCGAACTCGCGAATACGACCTTTTTGACCTTCGCAGCCAGCGCCCCCTGAAACACGTTGAGCGCACCGATGACGTTGACCTCAGCGTCGAACTGGGGCTTGGCCACCGACACCCGAACGTCCGCTTGAGCCGCAAGGTGAAACACCACGTCCGGTTTGCGGGATTCGATCAATTCGGTGATCGCGGCGTTGCGGATATCGATCCGGTGGAACGAGAACCGGCGATCCCCGACGGACCGCGCGTCCGCGAGGTTCGCAAGCGTTCCGCTCGAGAGGTCGTCGGCGACATCGACCGACCAACCGTCGGCGAGGAGGCGGTCCGCCAGCGTCGATCCGATGAAACCCGCTCCGCCCGTGATGAACGCCTTCACGCTTCTGCCTTTCCATCAAGCCGGGCGTCGGGGCCCAGCACCACTCCATCGAGTTCCGCACCCGCGTCCACGGCGGTGTCCGCCAGCACCACGCTGTCCGTGACCACCGCACCGGCACCGATGGACGCACGCGGCCCGACCACACTGGACGCCACGCGCGCGCGGGGTTCGACGGTCGAGTCGCTCCCGATGAGCACCGGCGCGATGAGAGTTGCGTCCGACGCGATCAACGCCCCCGGCTCGATCCATACCCCCGGCTCACGCTCGACGGCGGTGGGCGTGGGCGGGAGTCCGGCCTTGCCTTCGAGGACGTCCATCTGCGCTTCGAGATATTTCGTGGGCGTACCGATGTCCAGCCAGTAACCCTCGGACCGCATCGCGTACAGCTGCCCCGGTCGCTCCAACATTCTCGGGAAGGTCTCCCGCTCGATCGACACGTTGAGGCGGAGCGGAATCGACGAGAGCACCGAGGGTTCCAAGACGTAGGTGCCGGCATTGATCCAGTTGGTGGGGGCCTGGTCGCGGAGGGGCTTTTCGACGAAGGCGATCACCTCGCCGTCCTCCCGGGTCGGCACCACGCCGAACGCCGAAGGGTCATCGACGCGCGCCAGTGAGATCGTCGCCTCCGCACCGTGCGACTCGTGAAAATCGACGAACGCGCCGAGATCGAGATCGGTCAGGACGTCACCGTTACACACCAACACCCGTTCGTTGATGCCGTCCGCGGCGAAGCGGATGCCACCGGCCGTGCCGAGTGGCTCGTGCTCGACGACGAACCGCAGCTTCATATCGCCGAAGCGCTCGTCGGAGAAATGGTCGGTGAAGGCCTCGGGGAGATAGCCGAGTGACAACACCGCTTCGTCCACGCCGTAACGCGCCAACCAGGTCAACTGGCGCTCGAGGAACGCGACGTTGGCGATGGGCAGCAGTGGCTTCGGGGTCGTGTACGTCAGTGGTCGAAGGCGGGTGCCCGCCCCTCCGACGAGGACGACAGCTTTCACGGCTTGGACGTGGGGGTGCTGCTGGAAGCAGTCGAGGACGGCGGTGCCGAAGCCGGGGCGGTTGACCCCGCGGGCGTCGAGCTCGGCGTGGACGCGGCCGGAGCCGACGCCGGGATTGCCGACTTTCCGTTCAAGTCGTTGATGTTGGCCAGCGCAGCGTCCGAACCCGGCGGCTGATCGAGGGCAGCGCCCTTGGGCAGGAAGTACACCGCGATGAGGTCGCCGTTGGCCATGTGGTAGTCCGCCGGATTGCCGGACCGCGCCGTCTTGGGCCACGGCTTCCCGAACTTCCCGACCTTGTACTGCACCACCCCCGGCTTCTTCAGCTTCGGGCACTGTTTGCCGTTCGTGTACTCCGCGTTCGGGACCCACTGCAACCAGAGCTTGATCGAGGTCGCCGTGAGCTGCGTCTGCGCGTACCCGAGGTAGCGGCCGAGCGTGGCCTTCGAACCGGACTCGTCGCTCCCGAACGGGTGGTCGTGAACGAGGTAGTCGGCGTGCGAGTGGATGCCGGCGCGTGGCGTGGCGTTCTGGTCGTTGCTGCCATTCCGGCCCTCGAATGCCGGGACCGGCGGCTCCCATGTGCCGCAGAGGTTGACGCCGAGGTACGCGTGGAGGTGGTCGCCGATCTTGGGCGCCACCTGGGCCCGACCCTGGCGGTCGTTGTAGCTGAGGACGACAAGCAGCGTCCCCAGGGTCACCAACGCAATGGTGGTGATCATCCAGCCGCGAGATGCGCCGGCCCGCTTCGGACGTCGCACCTTCGATCGGACGTGGGCGCGGCTGTATTTACTGGGTTTCGGTTTGGCCATGGCGGGCGTCAGGTTACCTGGTGGAGGCGCGGAGTTCGGGACGCCTGCGAGCCCACCGCCGATTGACCACGCCCGCCACGATCTGCACCCCGGCGCGCCCGGCGAGGAATGCCCCGGCCGCGGGCAGGATCCAGCGACGCAGGCCGGTCGACCACTTCTCGGTGTACCGGTACGCAGCTCGGTGGTGCATCACGATCGACCGGGTGGGCGCCGAGGCGCGGCTCGTGCCGACCTCGTGCATGACTCGCGCCGCCGGTTCGTACCAGACGGTGGCGCCGGTGGCCCGGATCGTCCGGCACACGTCGATGTCCTCCATGAAGAAGAAGAACCGTTCGTCCCAACCACCAACAAGATCGAGCGCGGAGCGCCGGCACCACATGGCGGCACCAGAAACCCAGTCGACCTCTCGGCCGACGGTCGGATCGGCATCGAGTTGCCGGTACGCGCGGGTGAAGCGGTTGTTCGGCGCGACCCCGCCGAGGATGGCATGGCCGACCGCGGCGCCGAGACCGGGGGCCGTGCGCGCCGAGGGGTAGACCGTTCCGTCCGGATTCGCGATGCGCGGGCCCACGATCGCCACGCGCGGGTCGGCGTGGAATCGAGCGAGGATCACGCGCGCAGTACCGGCTTCGACGATGGCGTCCGAGTTGATCACTGCGACGATCGGCGCGGTCGTGGCCGCGATCCCGAGGTTGGCGGCGCGCGCATACCCTAAGTTCGCGCCGGGATGGAGCACGGTCACCGTCGGCCGGGTCGCGACCAGTGCGTCCATTTCGCCGGCCGTCGATCCGTTGTCGACCACGACGACCTCGCCCGGGCCGCCGCTGTTGTCGCGAAGCAGCGCGTCCACGCTCTCGGCGAGCACCGGTCCCGAGTGGTAGTTCACGACGACCGCACCCCAGCGGGGCGCGCTCGCATCCATCAGCGGGCGAAGCGGTATCTCACCAGTGCCGATACCGCGGCAAAACCATCTCGCCAAGTGATCTTCTTGCCCTCGCTCGGCTCGCGGCCGGCGTAGGAGATCGGCACTTCGTAGATTCTGATGCCCTGCCGTAGGACCTTCGCGGTGATCTCGGGCTCGAAGTCGAAGCGGTCCGACTTGATGGTGATGCGATCCAGCACCGAACGGTCGAACAGCTTGTAACACGTCTCCATGTCCGACAGGGTCGTGTTGTAGAGCACGTTCGTCAGCAGCGAGAGCATGCGGTTCCCGACCCAATGCAAGAACAGCATGTTGCGTCGCTCGCCGGTAAATCGCGATCCGTAGACGACGGTCGCCTTGCCGCGAAAGACCGGGGCCAACAGCTTCGGCCAATCGTCGGGGTCGTACTCGAGGTCCGCGTCCTGAATCAGCACGAGATCACCGGTGGCATGCGCGAGTCCGCTGCGGATCGCCGCGCCCTTGCCCAGGTTCTTCGGATGGGTGACCACCCGAGCCGTGCTGTCTCCGAGCTGCTGGAGGACCTGGCGGGTCCCGTCGGTGCTGCCGTCGTCCACCAACACGAACTCGCGCTCGATCGGGAGGTCGACCGCACGCATGCGTCGCATGATCTCGACGACGGTGTTGCGCTCGTTGAAAATCGGCACGATCACCGACAGCTTGGTGTAGCCACCGCCGTCCGCGGGCGAGGCCGGACGCTCCGCGTCAGGCACCTCGAGCCTCGACCTCAGCGCGGTACCAGGCGTGCGTTCGTTCGAGTCCCTCGCGCAGCTGGACCTTCGGTTCCCAACCGAGCAGCGACGTCGCCAAGCTGATGTCGGGCTTGCGCTGGGTGGGATCGTCGACCGGTAGATCTTCGAACACGATCTCGGACTTCGAACCGGTGACGTCGATGACGGCTTCGGCCAACTCGAGAATCGTGAACTCGTTCGGGTTTCCGATGTTCACTGGCCCGACGTAGTCGGAGTTGAGCAAGGCGACGATCCCGCGCACTTCGTCCTCCACGTAACAGAACGATCGGGACTGCTTCCCGTCCCCGTAGACCGTGAGGGGCTCGCCCTCCATCGCCTGGATTAGGAAGTTCGACACCACGCGTCCGTCGCGCGGCCGCAGCCTCGGACCGTAGGTATTGTGAGCCATCACCGCCGAGCCGGCAAGAAAATTCTCGGTGTCGGGAACGCAGAAGTCATACACCAGCGGCGTTGGTTCGACCTCGACGATCTCCCGGACTGCGGCCCACACCAGATCCCCGCACCGACGCGATTGAAGTGTCTGTTCGACACCCCGATCCCATTCGAGCGGGCTCCACGGAGCGCAACGCGAGATGGTGAGCCGCCAGAACGGATATTCGCGATCGCCGGTCCGTTGGCGCAGCTTCGACGTGTACCGACCAACCGACGGAACGAGCCCGAACCGGCCGAGGGCAATAACGAGATCGTCCTTCAGGCGGGTCGAGACCGTCGAAAACTCGTGACGGATCCCCTCGGCGAACTTCTTTCCCGAATGGACACCGTCGCCCTCCCGGTATCCCTCGATGAAGAACTTCAGACGAGCGAGCGGGAGTCCGAGAATCCATCCCGGTATTCCCTTTTCGTCCTCAATGAGTCCCAACTCCTCAAAAAGTTCCAGGAGCGGTCGCGAATGAATGAAGATGCTCGCGGATCGCTGCGGACTCGCCGCGGACCAGGTCGCATGCAGGTTGAGTTCACGTTCGACCACCTTCGCGACCCTCTCGAGCGTGTCAACGTCACAACTGACGTTGAGGTACGCGTCGTTGTCGCTGCGGTGCCAGCAACCTTCGGCGACGTACACACCGAGGCACCAGAGCAACTCGTTCGAGACCGAGATCCGCTCCGGAAGCTCGGAGGCCGCACCTGCCGTGCGCAACCGGACCGTTGCGGCACAGGGGATGTCGAGAGCAAGCGCACGCATTGCAGCCAAAGGCAACTGGTCACGATCTCGGTCACGAGCAATCCGCGCCCAGATCGAGTTCCGGACCGCGACGCCGCCTGGAGGCTGCTCACGCTCGAGAATCGCGAAGTACGAGAACCGGTTCTCCCAGACCTTGTGACCCAAGCCAGGGGAGCGAACCAGTAACGACCACGGATCAAGACCACGCCGGTCCCAGAGTTCCGACATGCGAATCTCGGCTCTGTCCCGCTCAGTCACAGGGATCCGGCCCGCGATCGCAACTCGATCTCCAGGACGGAGCTCCGATACCGGCCGCGCGACGGGGGAACCGTCGTCACCTTCGACGAACAAGCTGTGGTCCCCGGTGACCCGGAGCGTCCGTCCGTAACGCGTACGCACCTCGTAACACGGCCCGCTCGGCGGATGGCCGACGAGGTACGACGCCTCACGCGATTCCATTGTCCCATCTCCATCGAACGACGGCACCGTGTACCCGTGGAGTTCGACATTGTCTCCAACGCGCGCGGCAAGGTCACAGATTCGCTCCCGGCGTAGCTCTGTTCCATCGTCGAACAGGACGTACTCGTCAGCAAGAATCGAGTTGAAGATGCGGATGATGCGGACGTCGAGCCCGTGGCTGCGGTGATATGCGAGCGTGAGGGCCTCGGCGAAACGCTTCGCTTCGTCGTAGACGCCCCGTGGACCGATCGGGTTCACGTGGCCCCAGTAGTCCTCGGTCTGGGGGTGCACCTGCGGGTCGCCGTAGACCTCACTCGTGGATGCGAGGAAGAACTTCGCGCCTTTCGCGAGGGCGAGCCCGAGCATGTTGTGGGTACCGAGCGACCCGACCTTCATGGTCTTGATCGGGTGCTCGAGGTAGTCGACGGGGCTGGCCGGGCTCGCGAAGTGCAACACCGCATCGACCGGGCCGGCGACGTGGACGAAGTTGGTCACGTCGTAGTGGGAGAAGGTGAAGGCCTCGTGTGGCAACAACGCCTCGAGGTTCTCCATCCGGCCGGTCAGCAGGTTGTCCAGGCCGACGACTTCCCAGCCCTCGGCGATGAGCTTCTCGGAGAGGTGCGAGCCGAGGAATCCGGCCGCACCGGTAACCACGGCCCGGGGCCGGGGCGCGTCCGTGGCCCGCCGACGGGGCCGATCCGGGGCGTCGGGCACTAGCGGCCTACGCCTTCATAGGTGTAACCGTGGCGGCGGAGTGCAGCCGGGTCGAGCAAGTTCCGGGTGTCGAGCATGGTCGGAGTCTGCAACATTTCCGCCACCCGCACGAAGTCCATCCACCGGAACTCGTCCCACTCGGTGAGGACCGCCAAGGCCGCGGCCCCTTCACACACTTCGTACGGGTCGGTGAAGATCTCGAGTCCGGGAACCATCTCGCCGGCGCGCTCGCCGGCGGCCGGGTCGTACGCCCGCACCGTCGCACCGGCTTCGAGGAGCCTGCGGACGAACGCAATCGCGGGTGAATCGCGCAAGTCATCAGTGTTCGCCTTGAACGTCAACCCCCAGCAGGCGATGGTCACGCCGTCGAGCGAACCACCGACGAGATCGGTCATCTTGGTGACCATGCGTTCGTACTGTTCCTTGTTGACCTGCACCACACCCTCGAGGAGCGCGAAGTCATAGCCCGCGTTGCGCGCCGTATAGAGCAGCGCCTGGGTGTCCTTCGGGAAGCAGGAGCCGCCGTAGCCCGGACCCGGATGCAGGAACTCGAACCCGATCCGCTGGTCGTATCCCATCCCGAGCGCAACCTCGCGCACGTCCGCGTCGACGGCTTCGCACAGGTTTGCGATCGCGTTGATGAACGAGATCTTCGTGGCGAGGAACGCATTCGAGGCGTACTTGATCATCTCGGCCGACGCGGGGTCGGTCACGAGGATGGGTGCGTTGAGGTTCTTGTACAGGTCCGACACCCGGACGGCAACCGATGCATCGGTGCAACCGATCACCACGCGGTTCGGCTCGAGGAAGTCACGGATGGACGTGCCCTCGCGCAGGAACTCGGGGTTCGACGCCACGAGGACGTCTTCGGGCGGTGCCCCGGCCTCGGCCAGAACGCGCTGCACCCTTCGGGTCGAACCGACGGGCATGGTGGACTTGTTGATGACCACTGTGCCCGGCCGCAGGTCCGATGCGATCTCGCGCGCCACCGCGTCCACGTAGGACAGGTCGGCCGCACCGTCGTCACCTTGAGGTGTCGGGACGCAGAGGAACACGAAGTGCGAGATGCTCGCGGCGTTCTTGGCGCCGACGACGAAGCGCAATCGGCGCGAGGAAAGGCCTTCGGCCAGCAACTCCGGCAGACCGTCCTCGAGGATCGGCACCTCGCCCTTGTTCAACCGGTCGACACGCTCCGCGTCGATGTCGGCACACACCACGTCGTGACCGAGATGCGCCAGACACACCGCCGTGGTGAGCCCGACGTACCCCGCCCCAATGACGGCCACATCACTCATAATCAGTCCTCTTGCTCCTGCGGAGCGGGCCGGACGGGCCACGCTCCGTTGGTCGAACGGCCACAGCCGTCTGCCGGTCCCACTTCACTCTCGATGTCCTCTTGCTCCCTTTTGCGTCGAACTACTTCGGTGCTGGTGCCCAGGTGTCTTCGACCACGGGAGCGCGTCCTTTGAGGGGTTCCCACCAGTCACGGTTCGCGGCGTACCAGTCCACGGTCTCCCGGATGCCGGCATCGAACTCCACTGCCGGCTTCCAACCGAGTTCGTCCCGCAATTTCTTGCTGTCGAGGAGATAGCGCCGGTCGTGGCCAGGACGGTCCGGCACGATCGTCTTCAATGACGGCGGTTTTCCCGCCGCGTCGAGCACCAGATCCGCGATCTCCGCAATGCTCGCCTCCACACCGCTACCAACGTTGTAGGTCTCGCCGACCCGGCCCGCTTCGAGGACCAACTCGATTGCGGTGCAGTGATCGAGGACGTGAAGCCACTCGCGTTGGTTCGCGGTCGACTCGTACAGCGGAAGCGGTTCGTCGTTCAGCGCGCGGGTGGTGAAAAGCGGGACGACCTTCTCCGGGAACTGAAACGGCCCGTAGTTATTGGAGCAATTGGTGATCGTGATCGGGAGGTCGAACGTCTCGTAGTACGCCCGCACGATGTGATCGGCGGCGGCTTTCGACGCGTTGTACGGCGTCCGCGGCCGGTACGGGGAGTCCTCGGTGAAGGCGCCCGAATCATCCAGCGCCAAGTCGCCGTAGACCTCACACGTGGACACGTGATGGAAACGCTCGACGCCGACGGTGCGCGCCGCGTCGCACAGCACCTGGGTGCCGAGCGCGTTGGTGCGCATGAAAATCCCGGGGTTCAGGATCGCGAAGCTGTTGTGGGACTCGGCCGCGAAGTTCACGATGACATCGACGCCGTGATCCTCGAGTGCCGCGGTCATTGCCGGCCCGTCGCCGATGTCGGCCTGGAGGAAGTGGATCCGGTCTGCGATGTCGTCGAGGTTCGGCCGATTTCCGGCATACGTCAGCAAATCGACGCACACGACCTTGTCGTCGGGGTGGCCCGTCACCCAGTGGCGGGCGAAATTCGAACCGATGAAACCGGCAGCACCGGTGACGAGAAGGGTGGGCATCGGGAGATTCTAGGGCCCTGGGAGTCGCCACGATCCCTTGGGCACGGGCCGGCGCTGCGTCGAGACCCTGTGCACGATGCGCGTCTCAGCAGACCGGGCCGGCCGGCGGCTTCGTCGTGGCCGTCGGCTTCGAGCCCGTCGTTCCGGCATTGGCGGGCGCCGTCGTGGGTACGGTCGCCGGCTTGACCGTCTTGTCCCGAGCGTGCACGCCGCTCCAGTCAGCACCGATGACCACGGTCACGTCGGCGCCCTTCAGGGTCGAGTCCTCGATGAGCTGGCCCACGCCGCCGAGGTATTGCATCACGAGCTGGCCCTTCGCGAGTGCACCGGCGGCGTAGCGCACCTCGGTCCGGGGTGTGGTCGCCGTATTCCCGGTGGTCCCCGGGGCGAACGCTTGGGCCTGAAGGTCGGCGAAGGCTCGGCCGGCCGCCCCGCTGATATTGGAACCGTTCACCACGCTCACCGTGACGTCGACGGGCTGGGCAGTGACCGGCCCGGTCGTCGGGGTGTTCCCGAAGTTGCGGAGCTGATCAAGGATCGGAGCCGCCTCGGCGTCTTTGACGACCAGCCGGTTCGGATTCGACGGTGAAGGCACGACCGGCAGCGTCTGCATGTCGAGCGCGCCCGGTTGATTCGGATCAACGTTGCGGAACGTGCGCACCAACCGCAGGATGTCGTTGGTGCTCAGTTGTTTATCGACCTGGAGCTTCGGCACGACTGCATTGGCGATGTCAATTGCGTCGAGCGGATTCCGGCCGGCCTGCGCCGATGCTTTCGCTGCGAGCTTGCGGATGAAGTCCTGCTGACGCTGAATGCGATCGAGATCCGACCGGCCGCTTCTGTCGCGCCAACCCCCGTTGATGAACTCTTCCCGGTGACGGGAGCGGACGAAGGCCAGAGCACTGTTGCCGTCCAGCGCCACACATCCCGCGACAGGAACGCTCAACCCCGAGAACAAGTCACGGGTCGGGGTATCGAACTGAACCTTGATCGTCCCAACGGCGTCGACCACGCTGATGAACGCCTGGAAGTCGAGCTGCACATAGTGGTTGATCTGGACGTTGAAATCCTGCCGCATGATGTCGATGACTTCCTGCGGGCCCTTGTCGAACGCAGAGTTGATCTGCCCGTCGCCACCGCTCGGGAATTTGACGATGAGATCGCGCGGAAAAGAAACCAGCAGACTCGTCTTCTTCACCGGGTCGATGTGGAGCACCATCATCACGTCGGCGCGTTGACCGGTCTGGGTCTGCTTCGATCCGAACGCTTGCTCCTGGCCCGGATCGGACACGAATGCGCGGGAGTCAGATCCGATGATGAGGTAGTTCCCGCCCTGCGCCGGCCCGTCGGGGAAGCGCAATCCGGCGATCTTCTTGGTGCCCGCGAGGGTGTCCGCCACCTTGAGGTTGAGCACGACGACGGTGGTCACGATCACCACGAGGGCGGCAGTGCACGCAGCAAAGAATCGACGTCGGAAGACACGCCAAGAGGCGGGAGTGAGAGCCACGGCTTGTCGATGGTAGCGGCGCATCGCCCCAGATTCGGGGCGCAGCGCAACCGGCGGATCGTCCGCCGGCACGCTGGCCTAGCCTCGGCTCCGATGTCGCTGGCTATGGTGCTCGCCGCCCTTCCGCCCGAGCTTTCGGCCACCGTGGTGCGCGACGGTGCGCGCACCGTGGTCGCCGCCGGGACACTTACCGCGATTCGTACCCAAACCGCCGGTCACAGCGGCTTTGACTCGCTGAACGCCCTGGACCGGGGGTGGTGGGCCGGATTCGTGAGCTACGACGCCGGACGCTCGATCGAGCGCGTCGTCGACCGGCAGGAGTGCGACCCGACCGCCGAGACCACGAGATCCGCAGCGATTCCTGACCTTCACTTCGTGCAGTTCGCGGCCCGTGCAGTGGTGAACACCGACGGCCAAGTGGCCTTCCACGGCGAGCGCGCCGAGCGGCGTGCGCTCGAACGGGCCTTCACCGCGCCCGCAACCGTTGCGACGGTTCCCGAGAGCGAGCCGTGGAGCATGAGCCTCGACCGCCTCGAGTACGAGCAGCGGGTGCGGGCGATTCAGGCCCTCATTCGCGCCGGCGAGTGCTACCAGGTGAACCTCACCCGCCAACTCGTCGGTCCCGAACTCGATGCGATTGCGTTGTACGCCGCGACCGAGTCCGGGAACCCGGCGCCGCACGCGATGTTCTGGCGCGACGGCGCCGGCCTCGCGATCGCCTCCGCGTCGCCCGAGCAGTTCCTCCTGCGCGAGGGATCGCGAGTGCAGACCCGACCCATCAAGGGCACCGCGGTGCGCGCCGCGCGACTGCGCACAAGCGAGAAGGATCGCGCCGAGAACGTGATGATCGTCGATCTGGCGCGCAACGACCTGGGGCGGGTGTGCGTTCCGGGTTCGATCGAGGTGCCCGAGCTGTGCCGGGTGGAGACCCACCCGGGTTTGGTCCACCTCGTCAGTACCGTGCGCGGCGAGTTGCGACCAGGTGTCGGATTCGGATCGCTGCTGCGCGCCACCTTTCCGCCGGCGTCCATCACCGGCGCGCCCAAGCCGCGTGTGATGCAGGCGATCGAAGACCTCGAGCCCGTCCGGCGCGGCATCTACTGCGGTGCCGTTGGTTGGATCGACGCAGACTGCGAGCGCGCCGAACTCGCCGTGGCCATCCGGACGTTCACGTGCACCGAGACCGAGACCACCTTCGGCGTCGGTGCCGGGATCACCATCGACTCCGATCCGGCCGGCGAGTGGTCCGAGACCGAGTTGAAGGCCACGCGGCTCCTGGCGTTGGCCGGGGAGCAGCGCAGCGACACCGTGACGGCTGCGCAGTCATGAACTACGGGGCGGCAGCTCGCAGGAGGCCTCGGTGATCGTCAGCATCAACGGACAGCTCGGTGACGCCGACACGCTGCGGATCTCACCGTTGGACCACGGCCTCCTCGTCGGCGACGGCGTGTTCGAGACGATGCGCGTGTACGTCGGCGTGCCCTTCGCGTTCACCCGCCACCTCGTGCGGCTCGAGCGGTCCGCCGCCGGTCTCGGCCTACCCATGCCCTCGACGGCGGGTCTGCGAGATCTCGCCGACGCGGTCATCGAGGCGAACCGGCTCGCCGAGGCGCGTCTGCGTATCACCGTCACCGGTGGTCCGGCGCCGCTCGGCTCCGAACGCGCCGAGGTCGAGCCAACGGTGGTGATCGCCGCGAGTGCGTTGACCCCCTGGCCCCCGACCGCAGATGTGGTCACGGTCCCATGGACTCGGAACGAACGCGCCGCGACGGCGGGACTGAAGACCATCTCCTACGCCGACAACGTGCGGGCGCTTGCGTACGCCCAGCAGCACGGCGCGAGCGAAGCCATCTTCGCCAACACGCGTGACGAGTTGTGTGAGGCGACGGGATCGAACGTCTTCATCGTGCAGGGGGATCGGCTCATCACACCGCCGGCGGAGTCCGGCTGCCTGCTCGGCGTGACGCGGGCCTTGGTCCTCGAACTCGGGCGCGACCTCGGGCTCGATCCAGTTGAGGGCGCGGTGGCGCTCGGTGCGCTGGCCACCGCCGATGAGGCGTTCCTCACGTCGACCACGCGTGAGGTGCAGGCAATCGCCCGCGTCGACGGGGTCGCGCTCCCGACTGCACCCGGTCCGGTGACCTCGCGGCTCGCCGCCGCGTTCACGGACCTCGTGGCCCGAAACGTCGACCCGTGAGCGTCGGGAGTACGGCGAGCCGATGTTCACTCCCAGCTCTTGGTACCGGATTCCACCAATACGGTGGACTCTCGTACAGAGTCCGACGGTAGGAGCCCGGTCAACGCCGTCGGCCAGCTGTCCTGTCGTGACTGACGCGCGTACGGATCAGGCCTCGGTGCGCACGTGGACGACATCGCCGACGGCGACCGCGACCTCGGTCTCGTCATCGGTTCGGAGCCGCAGCCGGCCATCGGGATCCACCCCGATCGCGACGCCCGCCAACACGCCGCCCGCTTGCTCGACGCGGACTCGGCGACCGAGGGTCAGCAGGCGCGCCTCGTAGGCGGCGCGGGACCCGTCGAGATTTTCGAGCCGCTCCGTGTAGCGGCCCAAGAAGGCGTGGAGGACCGTGGCGGGGGTAGTCGGCCGGCCGCCTTCGAGATTGCATGCGGTGGCGATCTCGGTGAGTTCGGCTGGCACTTCGTGCCACTCGATGTTCACCCCGATACCCACCACGAGCGCGTCGCCCGCGGCCTCGGCGAGGATCCCCGCCAGCTTGTGCTCCCCCACCAGCAGGTCGTTCGGCCATTTCAGACCCGCCACCACCCCGGTCTCCGCCTCGACCGCCTCCGCCATTGCCAACCCCGCCGCCATCACCAACAGGTGGCGCCGGTCGGGCGCCACCGTCGGTCGGAGGAGCAGCGAGACGAGTAGCGACGCTCCGGGCGGTGCGACCCACGTCCGACCCAACCGCCCCCGACCCGAGGTCTGATGGTCGGCCACCACCACCAAGCCAGTCGGCGCACCGGCGCGCGCCTCGTCGATCAGGTACCGGTTGGTGGAGTCGATCTCGGAAAGCCAACGGACTTCGCCGAAGCCGCTCGGACTGGCCTCAGGGAGCGTCACGGACCGTAGGATACGGCGCTCTGTCACCGGCTACTGCGGGGGAATCCGTGCTCCAGAAGATCCTGATCGCCAACCGCGGCGAGATCGCCGTGCGGGTCATGCGGACGTGCCGCGAACTCGGGATCACGACGGTGGCCGTCTACTCCGAACTCGATCGGGACGCGCTGCACGCCCGATATGCGGACGAGGCCTACGCGCTCGGTGGTCAAACCGCGACGGAGAGTTACCTGAACACCCAGGCGATCCTCGATGTCATCGAGCGCTCGGGCGCGGACGGCGTGCACCCCGGCTATGGCTTCTACGCCGAGAACGCAGATTTCGCTCGCGAGATCACGAGCCGTGGTGTTGCGTGGATCGGTCCCCCGCCGGAGGCCATCGACGTCATGGGCGACAAGATCTCCGCGCGCAAAGCCGCGGCCCGCGGTGGCGTCGCCAGCGTGCCCGGCACCGTCGAAGAGATCACCGGCGTCGAGGATGTCATCGCGTTCGGGGAGAAAGTCGGTTGGCCTGTCGCGATCAAGGCCGCGTACGGCGGCGGCGGCAAGGGCATGAAGGTCGTGCACAATGCGGACTTCGCGCAGTCCGCGCTGGACTCGGCCACTCGCGAGGCGCAGGCGTTCTTCGGCCGGTCCGAGGCCTACCTCGAGAAATACCTCACCAACCCGCGCCACATCGAGGTGCAGATCTTCGCCGACCGGTCGGGAAGGACGGTGGCTCTGGGCGAGCGGGAATGCTCGCTTCAACGCCGCCATCAGAAGGTAATCGAGGAGAGCCCGTCCCCGGCAGTCTCGCCCGAGCTGAGGGCGCG
>JANYJV010000087.1 GCA_025361725.1 Acidimicrobiia bacterium
CTGAAGGCCACCGCTCCGATGAGTACCACGAGCGCCGCACCTGAGATCGCGTAGCGAATGTCGTCGTTGCGCAGCGAGATGATGGCAGGGAGGATCAACAGCGACACGAGGTTCATCACTTTGATCAGCGGGTTCAGCGCCGGACCGGCGGTGTCCTTGAACGGGTCACCGACGGTGTCGCCGATCACGGCTGCGGTGTGAGCATCCGAACCCTTGCCACCTTCGTTCCCGTCCTCGATGTACTTCTTCGCGTTGTCCCACGCCCCACCAGAGTTCGAGAGGAAGTTCGCCATGAGCTGACCGGTCAGGATCACACCGGCGAGGAACGCGCCGAGTGCGAAGTAGTTGATGCCGAAGCCGACGATCACCGGCGTGAGCACTGCGAGCAGCGCCGGGGTCGCAAGTTCGCGCAGCGATGCGGCGGTGCAGATGTCGATGACCGGGCCGTAATCCGGCTTCTTGGTTCCGGCCATGATCTTGCCGTCGGCAAACTGGTTCCGAACTTCCTGCACGACCACACCCGCCGTACGAGACACGGCGCGAATGGCCAACGCGGAGAAGAGGAACGCAACCGAACCACCGATGAGCAGCCCGATAAACGTCTTCGGGTCCGCAACATTCATTTGCGTCTGGGCCAGACCGAAGAGCTTGTTGCCACTCGGCAGGTTCAGTTCCTGTCCGATGGTCTCGATGAACGATGCGAACAACGCCACCGAGGCGATGACCGCGGAGCCGATTGCGAAGCCCTTGGTGACGGCCTTGGTGGTGTTGCCCACCGCGTCGAGGCTCACCATGATGCGCTCTGCTTCACCACTGAACTCGCCCGACATCTCGGCGATCCCCGCGGCGTTGTCGGCCACCGGACCGAAGGTGTCTTCGGAGACAACGACACCGGTTGTCGCCAACATGCCCATACCGGTGAGTGCAACCAGGTAGAAGATGAACTGGATGTTGCCGTCGCCCATGGCAATCGCAATACCGATTGCGGCACAAATCGCGATGATGGCGTAGACGCTGGACTCGAGGCCGGAGCTGATGCCGGAGAGCACCACCGTGGCCGGGCCGGTCCGAGACGCCTCGGCAATGTCGCGGACCGGAGATGTCTCGGTCGAGGTGAAGTACTCAGTGAGACGGCTCAGGCCCTGGGCGAGCACGAGACCCGAGACCACGGCGCCGAAGCACTTCCAGCCGGCGTCCGAGTGGTCGTTTCCGACGTAGCCGAACGCCACGATCGCGGTGCCCACAACAGTGAGGAGGCCGGCGGTGAGAAAGCCCCGGTTGATCGGCGCCATCGCCGACTTGTCCTTGTCGGTGGCGCGTACTGCGAACACACCCACGATCGAGGCGAGCACACCAATGGCGCGGGCCGCGAGCGGGAACACCAGTCCGAGCGCCGGATTCGCCCCGATCGATTTGAACGCGGCGACTCCTAAGATGATCGAGGCAACGAGCGTGACTTCGTACGACTCGAAGAGGTCGGCGGCCATTCCCGCACAGTCGCCCACGTTGTCGCCCACGTTGTCTGCGATGGTCGCAGGGTTGCGCGGGTCGTCCTCGGGGATACCGGCTTCGACCTTGCCGACGAGGTCGGCACCAACGTCTGCGGCCTTGGTGAAGATGCCACCACCAACCCGCAGGAAGAGTGCGAGGAGTGAGCCGCCAAAGCCGAAGCCGATCAGCATGGCGGAAGCCGTGTTCTGGAAGATCATGATGATGATGGTTGCGCCGAGCAGGCCGAGACCGACGGTGAACATGCCGGCGACCCCACCAGTGCGGAACGCGACCTTCAGTGCAGCGGGAAGCGAACCCGACTTCGCCGCCGCCGCGGTGCGGACGTTGCCTCGTACCGCGAGGCTCATCCCGATGAACCCGGTGAGGCCCGACATTCCACAGCCGGCGATGAAGGCCAGGGTCCGGAAGAGTCCGGATGAGGTCTGCGACAAACCGTCGGAGCCAAAGGCAAGGCCAGTGGGCTTCAGGACCTCAGTCGCGGTCACGAACACGATGACCGCCAGCGGTACGAGAATCACCGCGATCGTCTTGAACTGCCGCTTGAGGTACGCCATCGCGCCCTCTTGAATTGCCAGTGCGATCTCGATCATGGTCGGGGTCCCGGTCTCAGCCGCGAGCACCCCCTTCATGAGGAAGAAACCCACCATGAGCGCCAGCACGGCGGTCGCCGCGGAGAACCACAACCAGGCCCATTCGGTCGAACCAAGTTTGAATACCTGGTAGCTGCCCTCAGCAATGACGGTGTACATGTGCGGTCGTGCTCCTTGCTGGTCGAAGCGAGGCAGATCGATACGAACAGCCCCAGGTTGATCACGGCGCAAAGCGCCCAGCGACGCTACGGGCGCGTCGAGAAGGGCGTCAATCTAGCCAAGCCGGGAGGTGGCGGTGCGAAGCGAGCCTTCCGCATCGGTATCCGGGCACCGGCGTCAACCTGGGAGGAGTTCGAACTCCGGATTCAAGATCGCCAGATAGCCGCGGGACTCCCCGACCATGCCCTCCGCTTCGAGCTGGCGACCGAGCCGGATACCGGGTATCCGGCCTCGACCGAGAAACACGACGAGCACGCCACCGGATTCATCCAGGACCAAACACTCCAAGGTCGCCACGTCGGCCCAGGGCTGCACTCGCATCGACTGAACCCGGCCCCGTATCCGGGCGCGTTGGCGCCACTGGAGCTGTCCGATCGGAGTGGACTCTGAGGCCATTCGACCCGCAGCTGCGAGGTTGCGGGTTTCGGTCACGCGCTCGGCGGGGCCTCGGTCGCCGCCAGAAGGCCCATCTGGAACGGCACCATCGTGACGTTTGCATGCTCGAGTTTGCTCACCGCATCGGCGATCTCGTCGCCGGTGTGGTCGTGGAGCAGACGGTGCCACAAGCGGCGGTACAGCCGATGGGGTAGGAGCACACTCACTTCAGTTTTCCCGCCGGCGACCTCGCGCGCGACGACCTCGAGCGCGCTACGGGCAATACGTCGGTCGGGGCAGTCGACGAGTTCGAGTGGCACTCGAGAGAGTCCGAGTTCGCGCCACTCCTCGGCCAGCTGCTCTGCTGCGGAACGGTCCCACGCGATGTGGACGGCACGCATCTCGTCCGGCATCAAGGCACGCGCGTACTGAATGGCACGAGCGGCACTTTGGTCAAGACGAGCGATGAACACGATCACAACGTGACGCGGAAGGATCGGTGCGGTGGCTGCGGCCCGAGCCTCGTGCTCGAGTTGGCCGGCTTCCGCCGTGTACTGCTTGTTGAGGCGAACCAACACCGACACCATGATCGGCACGAGCAGGATAACGACCCAGGCACCCTGGTTGAACTTGAACCTGATGAAGATCAGCAGGACGACGAGTGACAGCACGGCGCCAGTGGCGTTGATGAAGATTCCTTTCCGCCAGCCCGGCTCCTTCTTGCGGAGGTGGTGTTTCGCCATTCCCGATTGCGAGAGGGTGAAGGAGGCGAAGACCCCGATGGCGTACATCGAGATAAGGACTTCGATCTTGGCGCCTGTGGCAATCACGAGGACCGCAGCGGTGATGGCCAGGAAGAGAATCCCATTCGAGAAGACGAGCCGATGGCCCCGCTTCGTCAGCTGCTTCGGCATGAAGTTGTCGCCCGCATGGAACGACGCCAGCCTGGGAAAGTCGGCGAACGAAGTGTTGGCAGCCAAAACCAGGATCAACATCGTTCCCGCTTGGAGTGCGTAGAACAGCACGGATCCGAGCCCACCAGTTCCGAACACCTGCTTTCCCACTTGCGAGATGACCGTCGGGAATCCGGTTTCGTACGGCACGGGGTGTACATGCGAGGCCATGTACGACAGGCCGAGAAACAGCGTGGCCAGCACGCTTCCCATGATCACGAGCGTCTTGCGGGCGTTCAACCACTCCGGCTTCCGGAACGCGGTCACACCGTTCGAGATCGCCTCGACGCCCGTCACTGCAGTGCCACTGACCGCGAATGCGTGGAGCATGACGCCGAGCCCAAGGCCATAGAAGATGCCGTCGATGGCTCTGCCCTGATGCTTGGCCTTCAGCATGCCGTCTGCATGGGGAATCACGCCGAGGTTGCCGGCGGCGAGCTTGTAGAGGCCCATCACCAGCATGAGCCCCATGATGGCGATGAAAAAGTACGTCGGGACCGCGAACGCCTTGCCGGACTCGCGTACCCCTTTCAGATTCATGAACACGATGACTCCGATGAACCCGAGCGTGATCGGAACGCTGTACGAGGCAAGACCGGGGAATGCCGACACCAACGCTGCCGTGCCGGCTGCGGTCGACACCGCAACCGTGAGCACATAGTCCGTGAGCAGCGAGACCCCTGCGACCTGCGCTGGGAGCAGCCCGAAGTTGTCGCGCGTGACCATGTACGCGCCACCGGCCGTCGGGTACTCACGAATGGTCTCGCGGTACGAGAGGATCAGAAACGCCAAGACCACGAGCATCGCAATCGTGACCCCGACGACCAGGCTGAACGCAGCCGCACCCGCGGCCACGAAGAGCACCCGGAGAATTTCCTCGGTCGCGTACGCCGAGGATGAGATGCAGTCGGACGAGAACACGGCAAGCGCGGTCGGAATGCCGAGCCGCTCGTGTTCGAGTGCGTCGGTCGGCAGCGGTGGCCCGAGCAGCCGACTCTTGAGGCGATACCGTCGGCTCTCCGGCAGGTCGATCGGCGAGCGGGCCGGGAACGGCTTCGGTGGATCGGCGCGTGAGATCGCCACCGGCTTCGGTTCGGTTTGCATGACCGCCCAGTCAAGCACGCGAGCACGGGTGAACACCGAAGCCGTCGCGACCCGTCGGTATTTCCGCTCCTGGCTCCGAACAGCAGGGCCCCTCGAGAGCAGGGTTAGCATGCGGCGGCTCAAACCGAGGGAGAGCAGTCGTGCACGTGGTAGTAGTCGGATGTGGTCGAGTCGGCAGCGAACTTGCTGGCGCGCTCGAACGGCAAAACCACACGGTCGCCGTCGTCGACAAGCGCGCCGATGCATTCCGTCGGCTGCCCACGGGCTTTGCCGGATATCGAATCGTCGGATTCGGTTTTGATCGCGACACGCTGGTGGAGGCGGGCATCGAGTCTGCCAGCGCGCTCGCCGCGGTGACGAGTGGCGACAACTCGAACATCATGACGGCCCGCGTCGGACGAGAGACGTTCGGCGTCGAGCAGGTGGTGGCCCGCATCTATGACCCACGCCGCGCGGAGATCTACCAGCGGCTTGGTATCCCAACGGTGGCGACCGTCTCGTGGACGACCGATCAGGTACTGCGCCGCCTCACTCCGAACTCACGGCCGACCGAGTGGACGGACGGGACGGGATCGTTGGCACTCGTCGAGCGCGATCTCCCGGCTGGTTGGACCGGCCGCCCTCTCGCGGAGATCTCCGACGGGAGAGAGTTCGCCCTGGTTGCGGTCACTCGCACCGGGATCGCACGGCTTCCGGACCCCCAACTCCTCGGACAGGGAGGAGACATCCTTCATTTCATGGCCAAGACGGCGTCGCTCCAAGAACTCGATGGACGCCTGGCCGAAACCGAATCCTTCGGGGGACACTGATGAGAGTCGCTGTCGCAGGTGCCGGCAACGTCGGCACCTTCATCGCCACCGCACTCGTGCAGAACGGCCACGAGGTGCTGCTGATTGAGCAGAGCCCTGCCGTCGCCGCACGTATCGAGGCCATCGACGGCATCGAACTCCGCGTGGGTGACGCCTGCGAGGTCTCGAGCCTGCGTGAAGCGGCGCTCGAGAGTTGCGACGTGGTCGTCGCGGCGACGGGAGACGACGAAGACAACCTGGTGGTCTCGCTGCTCGCGAAGCAGGAGTTCGCAGTTCCCCGAGTCATCGCCCGCGTGAACCACCCGAAGAACCAGTGGATGTTCAACGAATCCTGGGGCGTTGACGTCGCCGTGTCAACGCCACACCTCATCACCTCTCTGGTGGATGAAGCGGTATCGGTCGGCCGGCTCGTTCGCCTATTTCAGCTCGAAGGCGGAAAGGTGGGCCTCGTCGAGGTCACGCTTGCGCCGGACGCCGACGTTGTGGGCAAGGAGATCAAGGACATCGCGATCCCGCGCAACGCGACGTTCGTCGCCATCGTGCGGCGGGACAGTGTGGTGATGCCGCGCGGTGACACGGCGTTGCAAGCCGGCGACGAGGTCCTCGCCATCGTGACTCCCGAATCCGAGGACGACGTCCGGAACGTGCTGACTCGGACGTGACGGCCGGTGTTCCCCGCCGCGCTTCTCATTGCGTGACATCCTGAAGGAACCATGGCCCGACCACCCTGCATCCACTTCGCCCCGATCGGTGCGCTCATCCTGCTCGCCGCCTGCTCGAGCGGCAGTTCGTCGGCGTCCAAGCCCACGACGACCACCACCCGGCCTGCATCTCGCGCGATCCACGCGACGGTTGGAAAGGTCGAAGTTGCGAGTAGCGGCAAGCTCGTTGCGCTCGCAGACGCGGATCGTGTCGCGGTCCTCGCTTCGATCGACCGGTACGTGGCCGCGGCAACGCTCGCTCCACTCGGGGGCAAGGCCGCCACGAGCCTCGCGGCCGACTTCACGACGAGCGCAGCACCGGCATTGACCGGCCCCGAGCAGGACGCACTCACCGATACCGCAGTCCCGAAGGCCTCCGGTTCCGTCAGAGCGACGCTGGCCCCCCTCAACCTCACCGCACTTTCTGATCAGTCGGGTGCCATCGACCTGGTGGGCACGACCTTCGACCTCACGGTGAACGCCACTGCAGGCAGAGGTCCGGTCACGATCCATCGCACCGGCGAGTTCATGCTGACTCGCGACGGCGGTGCGTGGAAGATCCTCGGATTCACCCTTGCGGTCACTCGCGACGGAGCTGGGCTCGGCGCGGCCCCAACCGCAACCACCGGGAGCAGCACACCATGATTCGCCGTCACCCCCTTCGTGCCGTGCTCGTCGGTATCCCGATCGTGATCACGCTCGCGTTCGGGTCCCTCGTCGCAATGTGGCTCGCCGGCGTGTCCGTCCCTGGCGCGTCGGCCTCCCGGTGGTTCACCGTCACCAAGACCGCGAACGCCAACTACACACCGAGTTCCACCAAGCCGGTGTTCCTGCTCGCGATCGGAAACGACGGCCGCCCCGGCGACACGGTCACGCGCGGCGACGCGATCCACCTCATCGGCATCAACCCGGTCCTCCACCAGGCCACCATCCTCGACATCCCCCGTGACACCGGCATGAACGTCCCCGGCCACGGCGTCGACAAGGTGAATGCGTCACACTCGTTCGGCGGTGCCCGCTTGGAAGCCGACACGATCAGCGCGACCGTCGGCGTGTCGATTCCGTACACCATCGATACCGACTTCGACGGCTTCATCGGCATGGTCGACGACCTCGGTGGTCTCAGCGTGAACGTCCCGGTCCCGATGCAGGACTCGTTCTCAGGTGCGGACTTCCAACCCGGAGTCCAGAAGTTGGACGGGCATCAAGCGCTCGCCTACGCCCGCAACCGCCATCAGTGGCCCACCGGTGACCTCGCGCGGTCAGAAAATCAGGGGTATCTCATTCTCCAGGCCCTCGCGCAGTTCCGAGCCGAGAACACCGGCCCGATCCGTACCCTCGGCCTCTTGGCCGACCTCGGACGCCACACGAAGCTCGACGGCCTCGGCGTGAACGACCTCTACACCCTCGGTCGGCTCGGACTCTCCGTCGACGTGAACCAAGTGAAGAATGTCCTCGTGCCGGTTGCCAGCGGTTCTGGGACCCGACTCCAACTCACCCCCGCAGCCACCGGTCTGTTCCAGGACTTCGCCGACGACGGGGTCCTCCAAACGCACTGACCCGCCGTTTGCAGTTCGCGCAAATACGGTGCGGTCGCGCCCTCGTGTCATGCTCCAGCAGGTGGACGCCGTCGACACGCTCGATGCCATCGCCGCAGACCCCGAGTTCTTCGAGCGCTTGGCGTACCGAACCAATCTTGCGGCGCGCGCCGCTCGCTCGGTTCCTTTCCCCGGGTCACTCCATCCGGAAGTGACCGCCCGACTCACGAGCCGCGGCATCTCTGAGCTCTACACGCATCAGGCCGAAGCCGTGAATCTCCTGCGTGCGGGTACGAGTGTCGTGGTGGCCACGGGCACGGCGTCGGGAAAGTCGTTGTGTTACCAACTTCCAATCGTCGATGCCGCGGTACGCGCCGCTCCCGACACCGCGCTCTTGATCTTTCCCACCAAGGCCCTCGCCCACGACCAACTCCGCTCGCTCCGAAGCTGGTTGGTCCCCGGCCTGCGCGCCGTCACGTACGACGGTGACACGCCACCCGACGACCGTACCTGGGCCCGCAAGAACGCCACCGTGCTGCTCTCGAATCCTGAGATGATTCATCAAGGAATGCTGCCGTACCACCAGCGATGGTCGACGTTTCTGATGCGGCTGCGGCTCGTCGTCGTCGACGAACTTCACGCAACACGAGGCATCTTCGGAAGTCATGTCGCCAATGTCCTTCGTCGCCTCCGCCGCGTCTGCGCGCACTACGGCTCGGACCCCACCTTCTGCTTCTCGAGTGCGACGATCGGGAATCCCACGGAGTTGGCGAGCACGATGCTCGGCGCGCCGGTGCAGTTGGTCGATGACGACGGTTCACCGCAGGCCGAACGGGGTTTCGCGTTGTGGCAACGCCCGCTGCTCGACTCGGTCACCGGGACGCGCGCCTCGGCCAACGTCGAAACCGCGGATCTCCTCAGCCGGTTCGTTGCGGCCGGCCACCCCACGCTCGCGTTCACCCGAAGCCGGCGCAGCGCCGAACTCGTCGCCTCACACGCGCGTCGGCTCGTCGCCACCCGAGCGCCGGACGCCGTCGACCACATCGCGGCGTATCGCGCGGGCTACCTCGCCGACGAGCGGCGTGCCCTCGAACAGAAGCTCGCGAGCGGTGAACTTCTGGGCATTGCCGCCACCAACGCACTCGAACTCGGCATCGATGTCGGCGGGCTCGACGCGGTCATCCTCAACGGGTTCCCGGGCACGTTGGCTTCGCTCCGCCAACAGGCCGGCCGAGCCGGG
>JANYJV010000096.1 GCA_025361725.1 Acidimicrobiia bacterium
TGACGCGCGGATCGTGATCCGCGATGAGATCAGGCGGCGCGGAGGTGGCGCAGCACCTGGCGGTGGAGGTCTTCGACGCCCTCGCAAGTGAGCGCTCCGCTGCGTCCGAGCCATTTTCGCAGTACGAGTGGGTGACACACGCGAACTCCCGCTACGTCGAACGACTTGTTGAACAGGCGCCAGTTGGCGTCGATGAAACACAACACCGGCACGATGCGTACCTCGACATCGAAGGTGTGGCGCACGACGTCAGCCTGTCGGTGCATCTGCTCGACCATCTGCGGCTTCGACAAGCCACCGACGTGGAGTGCCGCCGCACCGCGTCGCATCCGATCCTCGACCAACTTGTTCTGGTACCGCTTGGTGTCGATGACGTACACACCACTTGGAGCAACCGCGATGTGATCGATGTTGGCCGGGCCACCGGGTATCCGGCGATCGTGTACGACCCGGATGGTTCCCCTGGGGGCAAGCGTGTCAAGCATGCCGCCGACCCGGCGTTCGCCGTCGGCACCCTTCCCCCATGCCGTCTCGTGACTCGGTGCGTCGGTGAACGCCATGCGCAGTCCGCCGGTCAACGGGTGTCGGTCGCGGGTGCGGCGATCCCGGTTCGCGTATCGTCGTTCGCCTTCGCGTTGTGCGGACGCGCCGGCGACCGAAACCTCAGGATGACAGGCACCACATTCGACGACGCGGCGGTCGGCGTCCCACCACGCGAAGTCTCCGACTCCAAGGGTGTGATTGCACACCGCGCACTGACCGTCGCGCCGAAGCGTCAGATGACGACTCTGCCCCATTGCGAAGAGATCGGCGACCCCACTGATCTCCTTGAGCGCGCCAAGCGTGTCAGCGCGTCTCGTCTTGCGTGATGTCGTGCACCACGATGCCAACTCGTCGACTCGGTGATCGGGGCGGCCGTCACGAGTTCCTGCGCATCTCGACGGCGCTGATCTCACAGCCGAGTCGGTCTCACCCGCGTGAGATCGTGACCACGTCTTCCCCGACACCTTCCCCCAGATGAACTACTGGTAGCACCCAGTGTCTCTGGCACACCGTTGAAAATTGACGGACCACGGCATCGGCCCACGATCACGCCAACGCGCCGCGAGGCCACCGGCTTGCTGAGCTCCAAATGCCCCGAGCCTGCGCCGCGCTAGCGCAGCGACCGACACTTCGGCCTTCAGATGAGCCAGTCGGGTGCTGACGAACCGAGCGGCTGCGGGCCATGGGCGAAGTGGCCGCCGTTTGGGAGCGCGGCGGTGACCCGACCGAACGGTGTGTCGACGGACGCGCGCGCCGCGCGGTCGACCGCGGGCCGGGCGGGTGTGAACGGTGCGGCGCCCCGAAGCGACAGCAACCAGTTGCGGGTACGCAGCAACGAGAGGCGCGCGAGCCACGTGCCGCCGTGCACGGCTTGATGCGCGACCAACTGCCGAGCGGAGAACGCGGCCAACAACCCCGTGCAGAAATCCAGCGCTTGGACGGGAAGCGGTACCGGTTCGGTGCCGTCGCTCGCGTGGGTTCCGGCATCGACGATGCCGGTGGTCGACTGCACAATCGAATCAAACCCGCGCCGCCCGGCCCATGGCCCGGTCCAATCGAATGCGCTCACTTGCACGGTGACGGCACCCGGCGCGCTTTGTGGTGCGAACCCGCGAGCGGCGAACGCCCCGGGCCGGTATGAGTCGATCCACACATCGCAGGTCTCGAGGAGCTGCGTGAAGGCGGCCCGGCCCGAGGACGTGTCGAGGTCGACGAACGCGTTGCGCTTCCCAAAGCCGGTGGCCAGGACCCCGATGTCCACCGAGGGCAGATGCGCGGCACCGACGAGGAGCACGTCCGCGCCGTGCGCCGCGAAGGTCATCCCCGCAATCGGCCCGGCGAGGACACGCGAACAGTCGAGGACTCGGGGTCGTCGATCGGGTTCGCGCGGTGGTGCGTCGCCGATCTGCTCGACCGAGATCAGCGGGAGGTCGCTGGTTGCGAGCGCATGAGGATGCTCGTCCCACTCGTCGAGCGTTCGCACCCACGCGGCGATCATTCCGTCGGCAATCAGTTCCGCCTCGAGCGTTCCCGCCGGTCGCGTGGCGATTGCGGTTTGCACTGACTCGCGCGTAGGAGCGCAACCGAGACGCGACACCACGCCGGCGGCGTGGTGCGGGAAGTTGCAGTGGAGTTGGAGCAGTCGCTCGTCGGCGGTTCGGTAGTAGCCCGACAGGTCGGCCCACTGCGGAACGGGTTCGCCGTCGAGTTCGATTGCGGCGCTGAACAGCGCGACGACGCGGGCACGATCGACGGTCGATACCCCGAACGCCAGGTTCGCCAACGCGGCCGCCGTGAACGCCGCGGTGTCGACGTCGAACGCCGAGGCGAACGATCCGTTGCCGACGATGTGGAGCGCGTCGGTGTCGAGATCCGGACCCGGCACCAGCGTCGCAATCCGACCGACTTCCTCCACGACCCCCATGCGAATCACGCTACCGGCGGGGGCTGCGCCTCTTCACGGCGACGTTGATCCTGCGCGTCACGTGGGGAGCGCGTCGGTGGCGATGCCTGCGCTCGCGAGAAGGAGCATGGAGTTCGATGCACCGCCCGAGTGCATCTGCGAGCGATCGGATGTCGGCCGGAGCGCTGGTCAAGACGAGATCGCCGCGTAAAATGGCACCGACGACGGAAGCATCGATCGGGCCATCCGTGCCCGTGCGGGCGCAGGCAGCTCCCGCCGCGCGGGCTCGAACTTCCTTCTCAGTCGTCTCGCGGCTCGGTGCCAAGTTCGAGCGAGTCGCCAGCCTTGAGTGACGTTCGCCACGGACGGTTTCTACGGCGCGTACGCGAGGTACAGGCCCCGGTTGCCGGGCACCCTTACCTCGAAGCGACGGCCGAGATCGGTGCTCTCGATCATCGTCACCTGTTGATCGAACTGCTCGTTCGTCACGATGACCGGCGCTTTGAAGCTCCACTCCCGCTCGAGCCACGCCAGCAGCGCGTCCAGCACCTCGCGGTCCAGACCCTCGGCCAGCTTTGACTTCCGTACCCAGAAGAAGACCGTGGCATCGCAGTCCGACCAGTCGTCGGCACCAACGGCAGTGACGTGCCCGTCCGCGAACATCTTGGCGTCGGGCGACAACACATAGGCGCACCCGAGGCACTCGGTCTCATCCAGGCTCATCACGGTGTACGTGAAGGCGTCGCCGCCGACGTGTTGCCGCTCGAGCTTCAGCAGGTCTTCTCTGTTGGTTTCGACGGTGAAGTCGTCAGCGGGCCACGTCGACTGCTCCCACGTGCGGAGGAACTCCCGGCTCTCCATCACCGCGTCGAAGTCGAGTTCCGCATCAGAACTCAACAACGGTCGCAAGACGAACCATGGGGTAGTCAAGCCGGCTGGAACACTGATCCCGGGTTCACCGAACACGACAGGCGGTCGTACGTCGCCGGTCCGAGGAATGGCCGCGGACTTTGCAGTGTCATTGGAGTGGTGCGAGTTCATGTCCTGCATCAATTGCCCCACCTCGTGTGCGCAGCACCAGAGCGCCCCTGCGTCCGACCACAGAAACCCCCTGCTCAGTCAGGGTTTTGAACGAGTGCACTGCACTCTCCGAGCGATCGGTAGGCCGCACGAGCAGTGGAGCAGGGGCGACGGTCCACGTTCGGCCAACGGCGGAGGGAGAGGTGTTTGGCGGAGGGAGAGGGATTCGAACCCTCGGTGAGTTTCCCCACACACGCTTTCCAAGCGTGCCGATTCGGCCGCTCTCGCACCCCTCCGGGCGTCTCGCACGCGAGACGTCGAGTCGGTGATGGTAGTGGGAGGCCCCTGCTACTCTCCGCCCGCGGACCGTGCTAGGTGGGGAGTCTGTGGTGCCCTGTAACCCCCAATCCACATGTGGGGGGCTGAATCCCCGCCGAAGGCTCGAGCCGGAATAGGGAAGGCGACTCGCACGCAGCGTCGAGGGCCGGGTCCCACGCAACGAGATCTCGTGAACCGAGTCAGATCCGGAAGGAAGCAGCTCTCAGCGGGCCCTCTCGTGTGCCGTGGGGTTGCCTGGTCTGAGCCGGCGACGAGACCCGCGCCCTATTGCGTCGAGTCGATGGCGGGTGCACGGTCCGCTTCTTTCTCCGTCCCACGACCGATCCGCGATCGATGCGTCGAGGTGTGTTGGCGGTGACGATTGCGATCCCTGTCGGCGTCCCGTCCGGCCGATATTGTCCGCCGCATGGCGGAGGGAGTGGCGTCGGTCTCGCGTGCGCGCGCGCTCACACCAGCACCGCGGGTGCGCGTACCCATTCGCTCGACCATCGTGGCGATTGGAGTTCTCGGAGCGATCAGCGTCATCTCGTTTCCGTCGGCTGGCGGCGCGCAATCCGCGGATCTGGTTCTCGGCGCGAGCGGACCCTCGCCGCGAGTCGCTCCTCTGCGCAACAACGCGGTTCGCGAGCTCGAGGCACTTCCCTCGACGGCGCGTCCCGTTCCACCCGTCGACGTTCCGCCGGTGGTCGTGCGCGCCGCGGTGCTCACGCCGGAAGGGACCGACGGCTACAACTTCGATGCCGAGGCGAACACGGTCACGGTGAGCGCGCCACCGCAAAATCAGGGCGGCAATCTTCGGGCGGTGTTCTGGAAATCCGACGCGGCGGTGGAGCGCGATGCGACCACCTGCGCGACGTGGGCCAGCGAATCGAGTGATCGCCTTCAGCAGGGTGCTGCGCTGCGTATCTCACCTCGTCGAGATGGATCGGTGCGCGCGATCACGCTGACGAAGAACGTGTATCCCTACGGGTCGTGGATCTTCAATGTCCACGTGTGGGACAGCGCCTCCGGTCGTATGCAGGGCCTGGCGAGTATCAGCTTGGAGTCCGCGCTCTCAATCCCTGGAAGTCCACCGATCATGCAGCCGTTGCCCTGGCGAGTGTGCGCTCGGGTCCAGGGATCGACGCTGCGATTCAAGGCCTGGCGGCTCGCCGAACGCGAGCCGGCGTGGGGCGACCGCCGGTCCGGCGGTTCGGTGAAACTCCCGAGTGACGCCCCTTCCTCGGGGTACTCGGGCTGGTACGCCGGGCATCTTCGCGCCGGGATGACTGCGACCTACGCCGACCTCGAAATCGCGCCGGTCATCTTCGCCGCAGCTCCGGGCGCGGTTGCTCGATAGGGTCGGGCGATGTCGTTCCAAGCCCTCTACCGCAAGTACCGGCCGCAGCGGTTCGGCGAGCTGGTCGGCCAGGATCACGTCACGAGTGCGCTGCGGAACGCGGTCCGGGACGGTCGTGTCGGTCACGCGTACCTCTTTTCCGGACCCCGCGGCAACGGCAAGACATCGACGGCACGCATTCTCGCCAAGGCGCTCAACTGTCTCGACTTGGGTCCCGATGGCGAACCGTGTGGGCAGTGTGAGAACTGCGTGTCCATTGCCGCGGGGACCTTTGGTGACCTCATCGAGATGGATGCGGCGTCCAACCGCGGCGTGGACGACGCGCGTGATCTCGTGGCACGCATCAACCTCGGGCTCGGGGCGACGTCCAAGCGCAAGGTGTACCTCCTCGACGAGGTCCACATGCTCACCAAGGATGCGTCCAACACGCTCTTGAAGACGCTCGAGGAACCACCCGCACACGTGGTCTTCATCCTCGCAACGACCGAACCCGAAAAGGTGCTGCCGACGATCCGCTCGCGCACGCAACATTTCGAGTTCTCGTATCTCACCGTCGAAGAGATCAGTGGGCTCCTCGCATCGGTGCTCGCCGACGAAGGTGTGACCTTCGAACCCGACGCGCTCCCGATTGTGGCGCGCGCCGCCGCCGGTTCCGCGCGCGACTCCGAATCCCTGCTCGACCTCGTGTTGGCCGGCGGCGGCCCGGTCACCGTCGCGACCGTCGAGGCTGCGCTCGGGGGCGCGCCGTTCGAGATGCGGATGGCAATCCTCGATGCAGTAGCGGCCGAGGACGTGGCCGGCGTGCTGACCGCGGTCGCCGCGTTGCTCGAAGCGGCCCACGACCCGCGCCGGATCGCGGAAGGCCTGCTCGGCGCGCTCCGAGACGCGTTCATCCTCGTGGCGAGTGGCGGCCGGGTTTCGCTCGACGACACGGAGGAACAGCAGGCCCGGCTGCGCGCAGTGGGCGAAGGGCTGGGGAACGCACATCTGGTCCGGGCGCTCGAGACCCTTGGTCAAGCGGTCGTGGACATGCGCGGCACCGATGCGGCGGACCCGAGGCTCGTCCTCGAGATCGCACTGGTGCGGTTGGCCAGACGCGAGTCGAACTCGGCGCTGGCCACGCTCGCCGACCGGGTGGACCGACTCGAGGCTCGTCTGGCCGAGGGTGGCAGCGCGCCGAGTGTCGACCAACCGCGTGCCGCGCCCGCGCCGCGCCCTGATGCGACGCCAGACGGGCCTCGCGCCGCGCCGCCGAAGGCGAATCGCGCGCAGCGTTCCGAGCCGGCCGCCGCGCCCGCTGCTCCGGTGTCGGCGGAGGCCGCCGGTGACCCCGCGCCTCCCGCGCCGCGGGCCAAGCCGGCCGCACTGGGCGCGTTGCGCAAAGCCGCGGCGGCGGCCAAGACCGGCTCCGCGCCGGAACCGGCCGAAGACCCCGCCGGTGAAGCAGCGGCGCCCGAGCCACCACTCGCGGCCGTGGACTTCGAACTCGACGACGCGATCGTCGCCTGGGCGAGCGTTCTCGCCGGCCTACCGAAGGCGCTCGCGACCGCGATCATGGAAGCGCAGCCCGTACGCGTCGACGGCAATGTGATCGTGTTCGGCGTGGCCCGCAGCCACATCGACACCGTCAAGCCTCGGTTTCAGAAGGATGCCGATGCGATCCGCCAGGCCTTCATTCGAGAGCTCGGTGGTCCGCCACGCTTTTCCTTCACGCCGCACGAGTGGGTCGACGGGGAAGGCCCACCACACCGCCAGACTCGAGACGAGGGTGAGCCCGAACCGCCGCCCGAGCTCGAGGACATCGTCGACATCGGGGACCCGTCCGAACTCGAGGACGCGCCGATGAGCGAGGGCCCGGCAGTAGATTCGTTGTCCCGTCTCACCGACACGTTCGGAGCGACGGTCGTGGAAGAACAGCCGAAGTCCTAGGGGATTGCCGTGGCCAAGTCCAAGCCGCAAAACAACAACATGATGCGGCAAGTCCAACAAATGCAGGAAGACATGTTCGCCGCGCAGGCTGCCCTCGCGGAGACCACGGTCGTGGGCACCGCCGGAGGAGGGATGGTCACCGCCACCGTCACCGGCACCGGCGATCTCGTGTCCATCGTCCTGTCGCCCGATGTGGTGGACCCGGACGACATCGAGATGCTGCAGGATCTCGTGGTGGCCGCGGTGGCGGATGCGAATCGCGCTGCGCAAGCGATGCAGTCCGAACGGATGGGCGGCGTCACCGGTGGTATCGATCTGAGTGCCTTCGGCCTTGGCTGACCCGCCGGTCACGTCCCTGCTAACTCCCCGCTCGGTGGTCTCCGAGTGACCGCGGTCTATGCCGGTCCGGTCCAACGGTTGATCGACGAACTCGGTCGGCTTCCCGGCATCGGCCCGAAGTCTGCGCAACGCATCGCGTTCTACATCTTGCGCGTCGCGCCAGAGGACGCGCGTCGACTGGCCGCCGCGATCATCGACGTCAAGGAGAAGATCTCCTGGTGTCGCCGCTGCTTCAACATCGCCGAGGGTGAGCTGTGTCAGTTCTGTTTGGATGAGCGCCGCGATCGCACCGTGATCTGCGTGGTTGAGGAACCCCGAGACATCGTCGCCGTCGAGCGGACGCAAGAGTTCCGCGGCGCTTATCACGTGCTGCAAGGAACGATCTCGCCGATCGAGGGCATCGGTCCCGATCAACTCCGGATCAACGAGCTGCTCACTCGCGTGCGTGACGACGGTGTGACCGAGGTGATCATCGCCACCAACCCGAATACTGACGGCGAAGTGACGGCGATGTACCTCGCCCGCGTGCTGGCAGGGAGCGAGACGCGTGTGACCCGGTTGGCGAGCGGTCTCCCCGTCGGCGGCGATCTCGAGTACGCCGATGAAGTCACTCTCGGCCGCGCCTTCGAAGGCCGCCGCACCCTCGACCCCTGACCCCACCGTTTTGGCGTCCTGAGGTGCTGTCACCGAGCACTTCAGGACGCCAAAACGTGGGAATGACGGGAATGCGGGGTCAGTCGGTGAGGGCGGTGCGGATGAGCGCGGCGACCTGCTCGTGCTCGGTGAGGAAGCCGTCGTGACCGTCGAGTGAATCAATGACGGTGAGCTTCCCGGCGTTGGGGATCAGGTCCGCAAGCTCTTGCTGGAGCCGCAACGGATAGAGCCGATCCGACGAGATCCCGGCGACGGTCACCGCGGCGGAGATCCGTCGCAGCGCCGCCGCGATTCCACCGCGGCCCCGACCGACGTCGTGATGATTCATCGCCTGGGACAGCGTGATGTAGGTGTTGGCGTCGAAGCGGTGCGCCAACTTCTCGCCGTGATAGTCGAGGTAGGACTCGATGGCGTAGCGACCACCCGCCATCGGATCTTCGTCGCCCTGGCGGCCGCGACCGAACCGTTGGTCCAACTCGATCTCGGACCGGTACGAGACCTGCCCGATGCCGCGCGCCAACGACATGCCGCGCCACGGACCGTCGCCCGGTTCCGCGTGGTAGTAGTCGCCGCCGCGAAACGCCGGGTCCGCACGGATCGCGCGCGCTTGCAGCGCGCTCAGCGCGATCTCCTCGGCGGTGGCCTGAGCGCCACACGCGACGATCACCGCACGCGGGACGCGCTCAGGGAAGGACACCGCCCATTCGAGTACGCGTTGGCCGCCCATCGATCCGCCGATGACCGCGGACCACTGCGCGATCCCGAGGTGATGGGCAAGTGCGCACTCGACCACCACCTGGTCTCGAATGGTGACGACGGGAAAGGTCGAGCCGTAGGGCAGTCCGGTGGCCGGATCGTCAGACGCAGGTCCGGTGGTTCCTTGGCAACCGCCGAGCACGTTCGGACATACGACGAAG
>JANYJV010000130.1 GCA_025361725.1 Acidimicrobiia bacterium
GGCTCGATGCACCATCGCGTGGCCCACGGCACCCGCCGTCGGCACCGACTCGATTGAGATGCGCACGAGCTGCCCGTCCGTCTCGAACGAGTATCTGTTCGTCGACGTGATCTACGGCGATCCGAACCTGCGAGTGACACCGAGCCGGTCCACGATGCAGATCCACGGCAAAGTCATCGACATCGTGCGCAACGGTCTCGGTTTCACCACACTCGCGGTCGAAGCGAACCGGATCACCCTCCTCTGAGAGGTCGTTACCGATCTCGGGCCCGCGCGGTGCCGAACTCCTTCATTTCGCGGCCCGGTGCTCGAAGCACAACACCGTCGTCCCGACCGCGATCTCATCACCGGTTCGGAGCTGTCGTGCCGAGACACTCTGACTGTTGATCATGAGCGTTCCTCCTTCGCCTGGCCATGCGGTGACCTGGCCGGAGTCATCACGTGTGAGGACGAGATGACGCCTGGTCACCGCGGCGTCCTTGGCCAACACCAGATCCGCTCGATGGTCGGCGCCGACAAGCGTGGTCGGCTTTGTCAGGATGACCTCCTTGCCGCGCATCGGGCCCGCAATGATCCGAAGCCAAGCGTCCTTCCGAATCCGCTCAACCAACCCGATTCCCATTCCGATTCCGGCACCGGTCACGACCAGCCCGATCAAACGCAGCGGGCCGTCCGAGGCGAAGACGTGGTTCACTGCCAAGAGTTCGAAGATCGTGCCCGCACACGCTCCGCCGAGGGAACCTCCGAGAAGTCCACTCACCGCTGCGTTTCGGCCCAGGCCCAGCCCGATCAGGCCACCGAACAACATCCAGGTCACGCCGCGCGCGGCCACCTGCGTGGGCGTGCCCATATCGTGGCCAAGGCTGCTGTAAAGCCCGAGCGCCGCAGCACCGCTGACGAATCCCGCAGCAAATCCCACCGCCGCGCCGCGGGTGCCGTCGATGACACCCTTCCGCCGCGACCGACTGGTGAAGCCCTCCCAAGACGCGAGACCGAAGCCGAGCACCAACCCGATCAAGCCAATCAGTAGTGCGGTGCGAATCCCGGTCTCGACGTCGGTCGGTTCGAGTGCGCTCAGGCCGCCCTGTGGCCGGAACAGCTGAGCGGATGCTGCGGCAATGGCGCCTCCAACGCTGCCTGCGATGAGCCCAGCGATGACGCCGTTGGCACCGAGCCGAGCCCGCACCGAGGGAACCGTGCCCCGTTGTCCACCTGGGAGGGGCGGAAGGGCCGGCAGCGTCCGGGTTTGCGTGGTCGATTCCTCCGGCAACTGCGGTGCATTCGGAACGCGCCGCTCGGTTGGGGTTCCGGTCGGCGCGGCGGCCTCGAGGTCCTCGAAATCCACCACCAGTTTTTTTGGATCCTGCATCACTGCCTGCGCCCCTACCTCGAGATGCCCCGGCCATTGAGAAACGGCATTCGGGCTCGTCGCAACCGACCGACTTCGCGCATCCTTGCGGATCCCAGCCGGACTTGCGAGCCCAACGCACGCGTTCGATGATCCGCACATGACCACGCGCTGTCCTCGCTGTGCCAATGAGGCTCCGCCCGGGGCGCGCTTCTGTCGAACCTGCGGTGGCGGACTCAGCCCTGAACTCGGCGCTGTGGTCGGTTCCCCCAAGGCCGCGGCGCGCCAGACCGCGACCCTCCCGATGGCTACGAAGCAAGAACCAGCAACATCGCCGGATAGCAGGCCACCGCGCGCCGCGATCTGGTGGGCGGTGGGCGCGGTGTTCTTGGTCGCGGCAGGGGTCACGACTCTTGCGATCCTCGCGAGCCACGACGACACGAACCGGGCCCACGAGCATTTCAAGAGGACCGCCGGAACCTCTCCCCGCGCGACACCCATTTCGGCGTCGACCTCATCGAGTAGTGCAACGACCGCGACAACCTCGATCGCCACAGCTCAGGTCCCGAGCGCAAAGATGCAATCCATCGTCGATGAGCTCCTCGCCGCGGAACTTGCGCACGACTGGGCGAAAGCCAAGACGATTCACCCGTATCTCGCCCGCCAATCCGACGCTCAGCTCGACCGTGGCTATGCCGCAACCCGCGCGCAGACTGCGACCCTGCGCGGGGTTCCCGTCCAACTGGCGCCGATGACCTGGCGAACAAGCTGGCTGCATGTCGCCCACGACGATGCCGGCTCCGGGCGGACGACCGGCGTCTTCTGCCAGCGTTGGAGCATCGACGTTGCCGCGCGCGTCATCACCTTCGAAGACGCGCAGGTGCTCGGCCACTTCTCGGGATGGCTGGGCCCGGACCAGATCCCCGGCGACGTACTCGCGCGATGCTGATCCGATGGCCCGTCTCCATCCAACGCACACGCACCGACCCATGAGTGACGAAGCGGGTTCGCGTACGAACAACGGCGATAGCTCGGACCCGCGCGCATGGACCACCCAGCGGAGCGCGCCGGCCAGCGACGCCACCGTGAACCTCACACCCGAGGAACTGTCGGTGCAGGCCGCCGAGCTGGAACTCCCGCTTGTCCCTCTTCTGCACTACGACCCGATCGCGGTGGAGGGCGCGGAGCCCGCCGCAGAACTCGAAGTTCTCACGAGAGCTCAGCTCGTCAAGCGAGAGATCCTGTCAGCACCCAACGCCGGAGAAGTTGCGGAACCGATCCGAGCCTTGATGGAACTCCTCGCCACGCCGAGGTTGCTCCTGCGGGTTGAGGCGACGTTCCTCGGCGCCGAAGCACAGTGGCAGTTCGCGTGCACCCCGAACGCCGTGATTGAAATCGCGGAGATGAGCGACCGGAGTTGGCGATTCAGCGCGCTCGCGTTGTCCCAGCTTGTCGCGCGCATCATCGAACTCACCGGGCTGGTCGATCGACCCGAGATCACCGTTGCACCGATCTCGCTCCCGACCCGCACCCTCCTTGCTCTCCCTGGGTTCATCGATGACGACGAGCGTGCGATGAGTCAGCTGCTCGCCGACGGAGCGAACGAGACCAGCGCGCGTGCCGCACTCAACGCGTTGCGCGCTGCGCACACTGCCGCGGCCGTCACCGTGCTCTCCCGACCCGAGCGCGATCGCCTGGTCGGTGGAGAACTCGCCTGGATCGACGCGGTCGACCTCGGCCTCTGGATCACGCCTACGCCGGACACAACGGATTGGAATGAGTCCAGCTCGGAACCTGGTCCCGAGGCCGAACTCCGGCCCACTACCGCTGAATGGATCCGTACCGAGCTCCGTTCCTACTTGCCGTAGAGGCACCGGCGAGCGGGGCCGAGTTTTTCACTGGACCGGAGCGAGCACACCCATGATATGGACACCGTTCGGGACTGGCGGG
>JANYJV010000132.1 GCA_025361725.1 Acidimicrobiia bacterium
ACCCGTGGTCGCTCACCCAGATCGCCGAACTACTCGACTGAGATGAGAGCCGCCGAAGTCGTTCTCGCCGTTGCCGCGATTGTCGCGGTAGGCGCGTGGCTCCTCAGAAAGGGTGCGGGTATCGCCTCAGAGGACCGCCGCCGGGTCGCCGATTCTCTGCGCGATCTGGACGGCCGGTGGGTCATACTCGGCATCGCGGCCGGCAAAGGTGTGATCCTTCCAAACGAGGGTCGGCTCGACATTCGCACCCTCGATCAGGGCTACGTAGTGCTCACCGCAGACAGGCCCGTCACTTTCCAGGTAGATCAGATCAGCTCCGTCACCGAGTCCAATCAATCAAACTGAGCCACTACCCGCGTCTTGCCAGGGAGACTCCGCTGAACGAGGAACTAGTCGACCGGTTCGAGCACGCGCGGCCGGAGTCCCATCGTCGCGAGCATCGCGCGGTCGGAGGCATGGTCGGCGCACGGCGTCGTCGCGGTCAGCATCATGTTGCGCTCACTCGTGAAGATCGAGTTCGCACCGGCCATGAAGCACATCGCCTGATCCGAGAAGCTCATGAGATGGCGGCCGGCGGCGATGCGCACGACCGACGCCGGCATGAGAATGCGAGCGACGGCGATCATGCGGATCGTCTCATCGGCATTTACGTCCGGCGCGTTCTCCAGCGGGGTTCCGGGCACGCGTGAGAGCACGTTGATCGGCACCGAGTCCGGATGCGGATCGAGGGTGGCGAGCTGGTGGAGGAACGACACACGATCGTCGTCCGACTCCCCCATCCCGATGATCCCGCCGCAGCACACGGTGATGTCCGTTTCGCGGACCGCGGCGATGGTGTCGAGCCGGTCCTGATACGTGCGCGTGGTGATGACGCTGTCGTAGAACTCGGGCGACGTGTCGAGGTTGTGGTTGTACGCGTACAGGCCGGCTTCGTCGAGCCGCTTGGCCTGGGCGGCGTTCATCATGCCGAGCGTGACGCAGGTCTCGAGCCCGAGCGAGCTGACCTGGCGGACGATCTCGACGACGCGGTCGAACTGCGCGTTGTCCTTGACGTCGCGCCACGCGGCGCCCATGCAGAAACGAGTGACGCCGTTGGCCTGCGCGCGCTTCGCGGTACGCACCACTTCGTCGACGTTCATGAGTGGCTCGGGCTTCACGCCCGTGTTGTTGTGGACCGACTGTGAGCAGTAGCCGCAGTCTTCGGGGCACGCGCCGGTCTTGATCGACAGCAGCTGATTGACGTGGACGACCTCGGGGTCGTGGAACTGCTGGTGCACTTCGCTCGCGCGGCGAACCAGCTGAATCAGCGGAGTGTCGAACTGCTCGCGAATCTCCGCGATCGACCAATCGGTACGCACGGCCTCAGTCATGGCTGCGGAGGTTACAACGCGAGGCGCCAAGGGAGCCCCGTCGGCCATGCCTTTGAACGTCGCGGCTATTGCTGATTCGGTCGACGGGCCGCCCGCTGGGCCTTCTTGTCCTCTTCTCGTTTCGCCTTCCGTCCCGCATGGTTGACGCCGCGCGGCGTCGCCGTGACCTCATCCTCGAGTCGGAGATAGTTCTCGAGCCGCACCCCGTCGAGATCGCCGGCCGCCACCGCAGCACGCAGCGCACATCCCGGTTCCGAGCCGTGGCCGCAGTCCGAGAACTTGCATTGAGCGACGAGGTCGGCGATGTCGGTGAACGCGGCGTCGAGTCCCTCGTCCACATCACCGAGACCCAGTGTCCGCACACCGGGTGTGTCGATCAGCACGCCCCCTCCCGGCATCAGGATGATCTCCCGACTCGACGTGGTGTGGCGGCCACGACGGTCGTCCTCTCGGACGTCCCCGGTCGGCATTCGCTCCTCGCCGAGCAGGGCATTGGCGAGCGTTGACTTGCCGGCGCCGGACGGTCCGAGCATCACTGCCGTGCGGTTCGGATGCATGAGCGCAGCGATCCGGTCGACGCCGTCGTTCTGCAGTGCCGCCGTGATCACGACCTCGACACCTGGGAGACGTTCCCGGAGTTCGTCGGCGTAGCCGTCGGGGGCGAGATCCGCCTTGGTCATGACCACGACCGGCGTCGCACCGCTCTCCCACGCCAGCACCGACTCGCGTTCGACGCGCGCAGCGCTGGGGCGATCACCCGGCGCGGAGATGAAGACGAGATCGATGTTCGCGGCGATCACCTGCACGCGCTCCCGATCGGCGTCGTGGCGAGTGAGGGCGGCGGTGCGGTCGAGCACTGCGGTGATGCGCAACTCGTCGTCGTCGTTGTCGAGCACGACCCAATCGCCGACTGCAGGGAGTGACAGTGCGGTGGCGATCTGATCGCCGGTGCGCGTTGCGACCACACACGAGATGCGGTCCACTCGCACGACGCGACCGGGTTGAAAGTGCGGTTTGGACGCGACGGCTCGGTAGGCGGTCAGCACCCGCTCGTCCCAGCCGTACGGAACCAGCGCGTCCGACGGGTCCACGGAGCGATCAGACGGCACACGGTTCGGGGACACGCGGACGAGTGTGCCCCATGGACGCGGGACCCGTCACCAGGGGCGTGAAATCCCACTCCGGCGTCGTAGGCCGACGGGCACGGCGCTGTGACGCCAGAGCGTGAGGGGGAGGTCGCGGCGGGCTTTTGCCGAGACTTGACCGTCCCGTCCCAGGTTCGGCGCGCCGCCTCGTCCAGAATGATCGGATGCAGCGACCTTTCCGAGTAGCCCTCTGCTGTCTCGGCGTGGCCGCGATCGTGTTCGGGACCGCGGCATGCAGCGGGAGTTCGTCGCCCACCGCCCGGCCGAAAAATCGATCAACCACGGCCACCTCCACGAAGACAGCCACGGCCACCAGTTCGACGACTGCGTCCGCACCGAAGCAGGTGGTAGTGAGCGCGGCCCCGTTCCAGCTTCCGCGTGGTTCGGCGCGTGCGGTTTTGGTGGCCGACGGTGATCACCTGCTGCTCCTGGGCGGGTTCAACACCGCAAAGCAGACGATCGCGGAGATCCTGCGTATCGATCCCAAAACCAAGTCCGTATCCGGCGCAGGGAACCTCAACGCGGCGGTCCACGACGCAGCGGGCGCGCTCGTGGGCGGCCGAGTCATGGTCTTCGGCGGTGGGAATGGCAGCGAGACCGCAGGGGTGCAAGCGGTTGGTACCGACGGCACGGTCACCACTATCGGGAAGCTGCCGATCCCGCGATCGGACCTCGCCACCGCCACCGTCGGCGGCCGCACGTTCATTCTCGGCGGCTACGACGGCTCGTCCGTGCGAGCGACCACGATCGCCACGACCGATGGCATCACCTTTCAGATCCTCGGCAATCTCCCGACCCCCGTGCGCTATCCCGCCGTCGCCGCGGTCGGCTCGAAGATCTACGCGATCGGTGGAACCACCACCGGCAACGCGTCGGGTGCTGTACGCGCGGTCCAGATGCTCGACACGACCACCGGCGCGGTCAGCGCGATCGGCGCACTCCCCCAGCCGCTCACCGATGCAGTGGCGGCCACCGTCAAGGGCCAGATCTACGTCTTCGGTGGCCAACTCGCCGGCCGCATCTCGGACCAGGTGTGGCGGTTGGACGTCGGCCCCACCGGCTCCGGGCCGGTCACGTTCGAGCCGGTCGCGACGCTTCCGACCCCAGTCACTGACGCGGCGATCGCGGTGCTCGGCAACACTGCGTTTCTCGTCGGCGGAGAGTCGCCGTCGGTCCTTTCCTCGATCACGACCCTGGAGGTCCGATGACGCGCCCGCGTCCGGCTGGCGCTGGTACGGCAACCGCGATTGCCCTGTCCGCCGCCGCGGTCATGACGCTGGCTGCGTGCGCAGGCAGCACCGGTCCGAGCCGAGCGACAGGACCGCGTCGCTCATCGACGTCGACTGCGCCCACGACGCTTCCGACCACGACGACCAGTGCAGGAGCGGTCGGTCCGATGGGCGGCGGACCGGGAGTGAACATCTACGCGTCAACGGCTGCCGGGATGCTCGCGCCGGCCGTTGCGAACGTACCCAGCCGGGTCTATGTACCGAACAGTCTGTCCAACACCGTCGACGTGATCGATCCGAACACGTTTCAGATCATCGATCACTACGCCGTGGGCAACACGCCCCAGCATGTGGTGCCGAGCTATGACCTCTCGACTCTGTACGTGAACAACAACAAGGGCAACTCCCTCACGCCCATCGACCCCCGCACCGGGAAGCCGGGCGCAGCGATCCCAGTCGACGATCCGTACAACCTATACTTCACCCCCGACGGCACGCGTGCCATCGTGATGGCCGAGCGCAACAGCCGGGTCGAGTTCCGTGATCCCAAGACCTGGGCGTTGGTGCGCTCGGTGCCGATCGCGTTCTCCGGCGTCAACCACGCGGACTTCACCCCCGACGGGAAAACGATGATCGCGAGTTGCGAGTTCTCCGGGTGGGTGGTGCGCATCGACATCCCATCGATGACCGTGACCGGCCAGTTGAAGGTCGGCGGCATGCCCATTGACGTGCGCTCGTCGCCGGACGGCACCGTGATGTTCGTGGCGAACCAAGGTCGCAACGGTGTCTCCGTGATCGACCCGGTCACAATGACCGAGAGAGGTTTCATCCCGACCGGACGGGGCACGCACGGGCTCTACCCCAGCCGCGACGGGACGAAGATGTACGCCACGAATCGCCTCGGCGGATCGATCAGCGTCATCGACTTCGCGACCCGCGCTGTCATTGCCACCTGGACCATCGGCGGGAGTCCGGACATGGGCGGCGTGAGCGCCGACGGCACCCAGTTCTGGGTGACCGGTCGCTACAGCGCCGCCGTCTACGTGGTCGACACCGCCACGGGCGCGCTCCTGAAACGCATCCCTGTCGGTCACGGGCCGCACGGTCTCGCCGTGTTCCCCCAGCCCGGCCGCTTCAGCCTCGGACACACCGGCAACTACCGGTAGCCGTGTCGGACCATTCCGGCCGTACGCTGCGGCGGTGGTGAACGTCGAGGTCACTCCGCTCCAGTACGCGCAGATCCGCGTCACCGCCGAGGTGTTGGCGCGCGCGTTCGACGACTCGCCGATCATGCAGTACCTCCTCCCCAAGCCGCGCGCTCGCACCGTCGGGATGCGAGCGTTCTTCATCGCCGGCCTGGTGGATGCCCACAAGCACGGCGAGGCGTGGGTGGCGATGGTCGACGACGACATCGCCGGAGCTGCGGTGTGGTTGCCGCCCGGTAGCTATCCGCCAGGGTCCGCACGACAGGCGCGTCAGATGCTGCATCTGCTCGGAGTTGCGCCCGTGGCACTCGGCTCCCTGCGCCGATCGTTGAAGTACCTGCGGGCGGTCGAGGCCGAACACCCGAAAGCCGAACACTGGTACCTCGCCACCCTGGGCGTTGATCCGGCACATCAGGGGCGGGGATACGGAACGAAGCTGCTCGAGGCCGTCCTGACGAGAACCGACGAGGCCGGCATTCCGACGTATCTGGAAACGGACAAGGAACGAAACCTCGCGTACTACGCCCGACATCGGTTCACGCTGATGGACACCATCGTGCCGGCCGCGGACGGCCCCCCGACCTGGACGATGTGGCGCGATCCGATCGGCTGAGCCGCTCGTTGGGCCGCTCGTTGGGCACCGCCTGCGGTCCCGGTAGCCTGGCGCATTCGCGCGCCGAGGTCCGGTTCGCATGGCAGGAGGGTCCGATGCTGGTAGGAGCCGAAGGCGTCATCGGGTTCGTACTCTTCGCGCTCTGGATCTGGGCGCTGATCGACTGCATCAGCACCGACTCCGACCTGATCCGCAATCTGCCGAAGGGCGTCTGGCTGATCATCGTGATCATCCTGTTCGACCTCGGGGCCATTCTCTGGTTGCTGCTCGGGCGACCCGCGAACAAGCACTGGAGGCCGGCGGCCGGACCGGCCGACTACTCCGCGCCGCGTCGGCCTCGCGGCATCGAAGACCGTCCGCAGTTCCATGCCGGCGACATCACCGACCGGCGGTCCGAGGAACTCAATCAACGCTTGGCTGCTTGGGAAGCTGCACAGAAGCCAGCCGATGATGACGACGACGACAACCGGTGACCTTCGGTACGTAGAAGCTTCAGAAGCCGGAGGCGTTTTGCACTGCGTCGGGCGGGTCGATGTCCACCACGACGAGCTGCGCCCGTGAACGTCCGTCGCGCTTCGCCGTGAACAGCGCGTCATCCGCCGCCCGAAACGTGACCTCGGGGTCGCCGCCCTGGTAGACGGCCGCGCCGATGCTGAACGTCGAACCGGCGTTGGCCGAGTTCCAGTCCGCCGCAATCCGCTCGACGAGCTCTCCTGCGTCATCACCCACGTCGCGCAGCACCATCGCGAACTCGTCACCTCCCATGCGGGCGACGCCGTCCACTTGCCGCAGCGTTTCGCTCAGATACTGCGCGACGGACCGGATCGCCGCATCCCCACCGTGGTGACCCACCCGGGCGTTGATGCCTCGGAGGTCGTCGAGGTCGAGCACGGCGACGACGTCGCGCGGCCGAAGCGTTTTCAGGAGTTCGTCTCCGAACCGCCGGTTGCCGACGCCGGTGAGCGGGTCCCGTCGGGTCTCGTCGGTGAGGGTGTCGATCGCATCCAGGTCGTCGAGCCGATGGCCCGCCTGCTCGCCCAGAATCTGGGCCAGCCGAAGCATGAACTCGTCCTGGCGTCGGCGTCCGGCGGTGACCACGACGCCGCGAAGGCCACCGGCGCGACCCACCAACGGGATCACGAGTTCGACGCTCGCGTCGATGGCGCTGACGGTCAGGCCGGTCTGCGCCGACACCGCGCGCCGGCTCGGCCAGCGTGCGTCGCCGACCGCGGCTGCGAGCCCGAAGTCCATGTCGCGATCGGGCGGGTCCGGTTCGAATGGCGCCGCCGGGTCGTCGACCCGCACTTCGAGGTAGACCGCAACATTGGGGACGCGCAGGAGTGCCACGACCGTCTCGGCGAGCCGCCGGGCCGCCTCGACCTGGTTCGTGTCGTTCCGGAGACCGCTCGTGCCGTCGATCACCAGCCCGAGTTCGTCGTTTCGAGCGTCGTCGGCGTGTTTGACCCACGCAACGAGTTCGCCGATGATCGCGGAGAGGATCACGGCCGTGACGATCGTGACGATCGACAGCGGCGCGTCTTCAATCGAGAACGCGACCACGAGCACGCCGATCGCCAACGGCGACGAGCCGATCGCCCACCAGCGTGGTTGGGTCAGGCCGATCCACACGAAGATGAGGGTGATGACGGTGGCCGTGCCCATGGCGCCGTCGGCAGTTCGCGACGATTTCGAACCCAGTTCGGCGAACGCCACAATCGCGAGCGCGAGCAACGGCAACCCGAGGGTGGCGCGCGGAGTCCATCGGCTCCACGGCAAGATCGGCGTGATGGCGGCGATCGCCAACGCGACGAAGCCGGCGATCAGGATCGGTAGGGATGATCCGCCGGCCTGCGCAAACTGGTCCGCATTGGCGAGGCCGCCGAGAATGGTGATCAGACCGCCGAACGCGAACACGGACGCGGCGTACGTGGCAGCGCGTTGAGGATCATCGGACCAATGCATACCGAACTGACATCGACCAGGATTCACGACTCGTAAAGAGCCAATCGGTGCCCGGGACCGCACAACGCTCGATCGGTCCGGATGACCTACGGCGAGGGCCTACGGTGACGGACGTGCTCGTCGAGATCTACTCCGACATCGTGTGTCCGTGGTGCTACATCGGACAGCATCAATTCGCTCAGGCGCTGGAGCAATCGCCCTACGGCGACACCATCGAGACCAAATGGCGGGCCTTTCAGCTCGATCCCCGCGCTCCGGCCGAGCCGGTTTCCCTCTTCGCCGCATACACGAAGAAATTCGGCGGCGAAGCTCAGGCCGAGGCCATCATCAGCCGAATCACCGGAGCAGCCGAAGACGTCGGGCTCGAGTTGCGACTCGATCAGGCACTGCGCGTCAATACCTTCGACGCGCACCGGCTCGTCTGGTCTGCCCATGACACCGAGATGCAGTGGGACCTCGAACGTCGGCTCATGGAGGCCTACTTCGTCGAGGGTGCCAACGTGTCCGACCGCTCGACGCTGGTGGACATCGCGGACGAGGTCGGCCTCGACCCCACCGAGGTCGAGCGGTTCCTCGCGTCGGACGCCGGGCGCGCCGAGGTGTTGGCCGAGATCAGCGAGGCCGCCGAACGCGAGGTCTTCGCAGTTCCGAACTTCATCTTCGGTGGTCAGGTCGGGATCCCGGGCGCACAAGACGTCGAGACGTTTGAGCGCATCATCGACCGAGCGATACAGCGGTTCGACGCGGACTGAGCCTTCCCGCGCCCGTGGCCTGACCGGCTGCGCTCAGTGCTTCGGGAGCACGGTCCCGAGATCGATGAGCAGATGGTCCGAGACATCCCCGATCTGCTGAACGTCCATCTCGCGCTGAGCGAACCGCCACGTACCGTCGACGCGCCGGAACCGATCCCGATACCGGCCCGCAACGATCGGCGCCAACGCAACCTGCGGCGTGGCCTGGAAGACCACGAACGACGATCGCGCGGTGGCCGTGTCGGCGGCCTCATCGATATCGACGATCACGTTCGTCGTGAGGTGACGCGTCATCAACGTGCCGTTCGGATGCACCTTGTTGGTGTGCGAGTAGAGGCCCGCAACCGCGTCCGCACCGACGATCGCACCGGACATTCCCCGCGTGGTCATCTCACCGTCGGCGAAGAGCGCGCCGATACTGGCGAAGTCCGCCGCATCGACGTACTCGGCGTACCGGTACATCAGCGTGGTGATCGCGTGATGACTCGACCACTCCCCCGCGCTCATGTCAGCGGGTTCCCGCGCTCACTTCCACCCGCTGCGGGTCATTGACCGGCTCGGCGTAGAACTGCGAGTACCACTTGCGGAACTTCATGATCGGACCGTCGGTGTCTGCGAGCGCCGGCACCGGGAGGAAGATCTTGTGCTCCCAGATCGGCGTGTCTTCCTGGATCTGCTTGTTGATCTCGTCGACGAAGGCACCGGCGACGGTGGAGGTCATCTTCTCGTCGTCGAACTTGCGCACCGTGAAGCTGAACCGGACCTGCGTGTGGTCCTCGTCGATCGGTGTGGTGGCGGCGACATTGATCGCGTCCACGATCCCGGAGAAGAACACCTTGGCGCAACCAGGGCCGTAGTTGTAGACGTCGATCCGGCCGTAGGTGACCCCGCGCGGGGTGACGTAACTCTGCTTGGACAACATCGTGGAGAACGGGCCGTCCATTTCGTAGGACTCCATCTCGGCGACGTCGTCGGTGCCGTGGACGTACCGGAAGTGCGCCGGGTCCACGCCGTTCTCCGCCATCTCTTGCGGGACAGTGTTGATCACGTACGACGTGCGGTAGTAGTCGCTCCACTCCGGATCGCCGACTTCGTCGATGACGGGAATCTCCCACTGCGGTTCGCCGCCGTCGGGGTGACGCCACGCGAAGACCATGCCGTTGCGGACCGAGATCGGATAGTTGCGCAGCTGCGCCTTCTTGTTCACCCGCTCCGAGTACGGGATGCTCATGCACGCGCCGTCACCGGCGAAGGTCCAACCATGGAACGGGCACTCCAACTGATCGCCCTGGACCTTGCCGCCCACGCCGAGATGCGCGCCCAGGTGCGGGCAGAACGCGTCCTGGAGGTGGAACTCTTCGGCGTCATCACGCCAGAGCACGAGGTCCGTGCTCCAGTACTTCAGCGCACTGACCTCGCCGGGCGCGAGCTCGTCGGCGTAGGACACCATGAACCAGCCGAACGGATGCGGAAACGGAAAGCGACTCACGACGGTCCTCCTCGCGAAATGAGAACCGATTCTAATTCCGTGACGCTCTCAGCTTCCTGACCAGCACCGATACGTCTCATGAGCCGTCGAACAGGTCCCGCCGGGGTGCGTCGGTATACACCGGCGACCGACCCTGATCGAAGGCGCGAATGGCTTCGGGGAGGTTCTCCGTGAAGCCCAACATCAACTGGTTGCGGTCTTCGATCTCGATGGCCGCTTCCAGGCTCGGGTTCTCGAGGTTCACCCACAGGATGTCCTTCGTCATCGCCAACCCGTAGGGACTGAACTCGCACATCCGCGCCGCAATCGACAGGGCCTCGGCCTGGATCTCGTCGTCCGCCAACACGCGTGAGACGAGCCCCATGCGGTACGCCTCGGCGGCATCGATGCGCCGACCGGTGAGCAGCATGTCGTTCGAGTGGGCGGCACCCACGAGCCGAGGAAGCAACCAACTCGCGGCGAGTTCGGTGCTCGTCAGGCCGTTGACGATCCCCGTTGCGTTGAAGGTCGCAGACTCGGACGCAAGCCGGATCTCGACGGCGAGCGTGAGACACATCCCCCCGCCGTACGCAGGTCCGTTCACCGCGCAGATGACGGGTTGGGGCATCCGGCGCAGGGTGAGGATCAGCCGCGAGTAGTAACGCATCGAACGCTGCGCGATCCGCCCGACGCTCAGACCGTCGATGTTCGGGATGATTCCGTAGTCCTTCAAGTCCAGGCCCGAGCAGAACGCTCGCCCCGCGCCAGTCAGGATCACCACCCAGGTGTCGTTGTCCGCCGCCACCTCCTGCAATCGATCTTCGAGTTCGATCACCAACTCGATGGACATCGCGTTCAATCGCTCGGGGCGGTTGAGGGTCACCACCGCCGTGTGCGGTTGCGGGTGTTCGACGAGAACGAGGTCGGTCACGGGTGCTCCTCTTCGAGAACTTCGGCCAGGGTGACAACGCGGTGTTCGTCGATCGATCGGTGCGCCGCCACACCCACTGCCACCGAGGCGAGCCCGGCGGAGACGTCGACGGCAGGTTTCGTTCCGTGACGGACGCCGGCGAGGAAGTCCACGTGCTCGAGGTAACTGGACCCGTGGTGGAAGCCTTCGTGCGCGACCCGATCGTCGTGCACGATCTCAGAGTGCACGCCGGCCCGCCAATCCCGGCGCCGCCCGACCCGGAGTTCGGCGCTGGGCAGGAACGCTTCGACCTTGCCCGCATCGCCCACGACGCTGATCTCCTCCTGATGTTCGGAGCCCTCGGCGAACATGCAGAGATCGAGCGACGCACGCACACCGCCCTCGTACTCCACGATGACGAAGGCGTTGTCGAGAATGTCCGGGGTCTCGCCGTCGTAGCGCTCGTCGCGATGGTTCACGTCCGCGCCACCGGAAGCGAACACGCTTCGAGGCGACGAGCCGACGATGTGGTTCATCAGGTCGAAGAAGTGACAGCACTTCTCCACGAGCGTGCCGCCGGTATTGCGGTTGAACCGATTCCAGTCGTTCACTTTCGCCAAGAACGGGAATCGGTGTTCCCGAATCGCGACCATCCGCACCGTGCCCGCGGCTCCGCCTTCGACCTCCTGGATGAGCCGCGCCACCGGAGGCATGTAGCGGTACTCGAGCCCAACCCAGACGATGGCGTCGCGCTCACTCGCCGCGGCGATCACCTCACGACAGTCAGCGATCGTCGTACACATCGGCTTCTCGATGAGTACAGGGAACGGAGACGCCAAGACATCTCGGAGCACGGCGGCGTGGGTCATGTTCGGTGTCGAGACCACCACCGCGTCGACGAGCCCCGATCCGAGCAGCGCCCCCGCATCGGCGAAGCACTCGAGCGGGTCGCTGCCGGCGGTGAGTTGCGCCCACTCCAACGACGGAGGATGAGGGTCCGCGACGGCGGTGACGACCGCGCCGTCGAGGGCTTGGAGGTTGCGAAAGTGTTCGAGGCCCATCATGCCGGCGCCGATGATTCCGTAACGGACCTGCTCCATGGGTGTCGTAGCGTACGGCGATGGAGAACCTCGTCGACGCGGGGACGCGCGAGCTCGGGCGCTCGGGCATCACCGTCGGGCCCCTGGCCTTCGGGTGCTGGCGGTTCACGCACGACCACATTCGGGATGCCCGCACCGCGCTGGACTCGGCGCTCGAGAACGGCATGCACCTGGTGGACACGGCGGACGTCTACGGACTCGATTGGGGTGGGACCGGATTCGGCGCGTGCGAGACCTTGCTCGGCGCGGTCTTGAGCGACGCGCCGGAACTGCGTGACCAGATCGTGCTCGCCACCAAGGGGGGAATCCACCCACCCGTCCCGTACGACTCCAGCCCCGACGCGCTCCGCCGTGCGTGCGAAGCATCACTCCACCGGCTCGCGGTGGACACGATCGACCTCTATCAGGTGCACCGGCCCGATCTGTTCACGCATCCCGAGGCAGTGGCGTCCACGCTGCTCGCGTTGCGCGACGAAGGCAAGATCCGCGCCATCGGTATTTCGAACCACACCCCGGCCCAACACGATGCGATCCGCGAGTTCCTCGGCGACGCCCTCGCCACGACACAGCCTCAGTACAGCGCAGCAGAACTCGGCCCGTTGCGGGACGGCACCTTCGATCGCTGCGCACGTGACGGGGTGACGCCACTGGCCTGGAGCCCACTCGCCAAGGGGCGGCTCGCGAGCGGCGAGGACCTCCGGCCGGAACTCATCGCACTGCTCGACGAGTTGGCGGCGCGCGAAGAGGTGACGCGCGCCGCGGTGGCCATCGCGTTCACGTTGGCCCACCCCACCCGTCCGGTGTCGATCATCGGCAGCCAGAACCCGGAGCACCTCCACGCGGCGACGGCGGCGCTCAGAGTCCACCTCGATCGCGCCGACTGCTACCGGATCGTCGTGGCATCCGACGGTGAACCGCTTCCGTGACTCGCGCGCAGGATGAGGTCCGGTACGCGTGGTTCGCGGCGCTGTGTGACGACGACTACGAGTATCTCGGCGTACCCGATCCGGCCCGGAGGTCCTCCTGGGAGCACTGCGGGGACATCGTGCGCACCGCCGAACGAGCCGGGTTCGACAACGTGCTCCTGCCCTCGGGGTATGCGCTCGGAATCGACAGCGTGGCGTTCGCCGGGGGAATCGCGCCCGAACTCGAACGCTTGGCCCTCCTGGTGGCGGTCCGGTGTGGGGAGATGTGGCCGCCGCAACTGGCCCGGCAGTTGGCCACCCTGGATCGCATGCTCGGCGGACGCCTCACGGTCAACATCATCTCGAGCGACCTGCCCGGCGAAACCCTCGAATCGGCGCCGCGCTACCAGCGAACCCTCGAGGTCATGCAGATCGTGCGGTCACTCCTGAACGGCGAACCCGTCGATCACCACGGACAGTTCTACGACCTCACGGTCGACCCTCCCACGGCGAGCACGGTGAGCGGGGCGTGTCCCCCGTTCTTTTTCGGAGGGATGTCCGAGCCCGCGCGCGAGGTCGCGGCCCAGGCGGCCGACATTTACTTGATGTGGCCGGACACGATGGATCAGGTCGCGGCGACCGTTGCCGACCTCACCGCGCGAGCCGCCCGACACGACCGCACGCTGCGGTTCGGTTATCGCGTCCACGTCGTCGTGCGCGAGACCGAGTCCGAGGCCCGCGACGCCGCCGACCGATTAGTCAGCAAGCTGGACCCGGTCGCCGGCGACGAGATCCGGGCACGATCCCTGGACAGCACCTCGGCCGGCGTGCTTCGCCAAGCCGAACTCCGTACCGACGCCACCGACGACGGCTACGTGGAAGCCAACCTCTGGACCGGCATCGGCCGTGCCCGGAGCGGCTGCGGCGCCGCGATCGTGGGCGATCCCGATCAGGTGCGGGCCAAATTGGACGCGTACCGGGCGCTCGGGATCGACACCTTCATCCTGTCCGGGTATCCCCACGCCGAAGAAGCCGAGCGGTTCGGTCGGCTGGTGCTGGAGTCCCCGTCCCTCTCCATTCCGGAGTCCTGAGATGCGACGTGTCCTCATCGCCCTCGCCGTGGCCGCGACTGCGATCGTCATCACCGTGGCCGTCGCGGTCGACGACCACGAGCCCGCGGCTGGTCGGCACCTCGCCAGTTCGACAAGCCTTCCGGGCGTTTCGACGACGTCGATCCCGCCCACCACCACCACCACGACGACTGCTCCGATTCCGAACTCGGACCGGACGCTCGCGCTGGTCAAGACCGTGACCGGTGACATCGCCCCCAAGAGCGTGGTGGCGTCAGGGCGCGGCCTCGTATTCGCGCAGAACATGATGTACAAGCACTCCATCACGGTGTACGACGCGGCCGGCGCGCTCGTGAAGACGATCCCCGACACCGTCGATCTCGCGGCGTTCGGAATTCCCGGTCACGCCGGCACGTCGCGCGGCGCGCCCGTGGAGGTGGCGTTCACCCCGGACGGCACCAAGGCGTACGTCTCGAACTACTCGATGTACGGCAGCGGCTTCGGCCCCGAGGGCAGCGACGAGTGCGGTCCCGGCAACCGCACCGACGCGAGCTTCGTGTACCGCATCGACGTGGCGACGCTCGTGATCGATCAGGTGATCGGAGTGGGTCCCGTGCCGAAGTACGTGGCGGTCTCGCCCGACGGTCGGTTCGTGGTGGTCACCAACTGGTGCGGCTACGACGCGAGCATCATCGACGTCGCGAGCGGTACTGAGGTCAAACGCATTCCACTTGGCCCCTACCCGCGCGGGATCGTGATTTCCCCGGACTCACGGACCGCGTACGTCGCCGTGATGGGGACGTCGAACATCGCCCGGATCGACCTCGGAAACTTCGCAGTTTCATGGATCTACAACGTGGGCAACGGCCCTCGTCACCTCGTGCTCTCGCCGGATGGCACCGAGTTGTACGCGACGCTGAACGGCGAAGGGCGCGTGGCGAAGCTCGACCCGATCAACGGTGTCGTGCAGAACAAGGTGTCCACCGGTCAAGCCCCGCGCAGCATGACGATGTCTACCGACGGCAAGCGCCTCTACGTCGTCAACTACGGGTCCGGCACCATGAGCACGCTCGACGCCGCGACGATGGGCAACATCCAGGACGTGAAGACGGGATTCCACCCGATCGGCATCACCTACGACCGCACCACCGGATCGGTGTGGGTCGCCAACTACACCGGCAGCATCATGATTTATGGCTGACTGATGGACTGACTTGATGGCTCGTACGTTCGCCATCTCGATCAAGCGAATGCCGGTTGGGCTCACTGCCTCCCTGCTCGCCTTCGCTCCGCTGCGGCTCGGTTCGCACTGGGGCTCTCGTTGGTTCCCCGAGAATCGATCTCGCGATTTGCGGGCGAAGCAGTACCGTCCGGGGATGGCGATCGTGTTGGGGTTGATCGCCGCGATCGCATGGGGTACAGGTGACTTCACCGGTGGGCTGGCCTCACGGAAGGCGCCCGAGACGGCCGTCGTGCTCGGCACGGAAAGCGTCGGTCTCGTGTTGCTGCTCGGGTGCGCGTTCTTCGTCGGCGGCAGCCCGACCGCTCGAGATCTCACGTTCGGTGCCGTCGCCGGACTCCTCGGGGTCGCCGGGCTGGTGCTGCTGTACCGAGGACTCGCGCAGGGTCGGGCGAGCGTGGTTGCACCCTTGAGCGCCGTCGGCGCGTGCATCCTCCAGGTGACCTGGGGACTCGCCAGCGGCGAAGCGCCGGGTGTGCTCGCCCTGATCGGCATTGTGCTCGCGCTCGTTTCGATCGGAGTCGTCGCTGGTTCGGCCGCCGAACCGGCGGACTCCTCGTCCCTCAGCCGCCAGCAGGAGATCCAGTGCGGGCTCGGAGCGGCCGTCGGCTTCGGCCTCTACCTGGTTCTGATCTCGGAAACCTCTCACGACGCCGGTCTCTGGACGGCCGTCGCCGCGCGGACGGCGCCGGTCGTCCTGTTGCTCGTCGTCCTCTCGATCTGGCGACGACCGATGACCGTGCCGCGCGCTGCGTTCGGCTGGGTCACGATCTCGGGGGTCACCGATGCCGGCGCGAACGCGCTGCTCGTCGCGGCGGTGCGCACGGGCCTGCTCAGCGTCGTGGCGCCGGTCGCCAATCTCTTTCCTGCGGTCACCGTGATCCTCGCTCGTGCCGTCGGACACGAGAAGATCGGGAGATTTCGCTTGGCCGGGCTGGCGATGGCCGTCGTCAGCTTGGTGCTGATCGCGCTCTGACGCGGCGAGAGAGCACGCCCTTCCCACACTCGGTCAAGCTGACGGTATGGAATCGTCACTGTTCGAGGATGTCGGCGACGCGTTGCGCGGCATCCTCCCACCGGAGCTCGGCACGCTGCAGCTGCGCGCGCATCGCTACGGCATCAAGGTCTGGTTCGGGACCACGACTGCGACCAAGGAACACTATGAGGCCCAAGTCGTCGGCGCTCGGGACGTGCCCGGGGCGCGCACGCTCGCGCTCGAGGTCGGGTTCCACTCCGAATACCCGAAGGCGGCCGACAACGATCGGGTCATTGCGAGGCTCACTGCCGCTGAGAAGCATTGGCGCAAAGATGTGGGCAAGGAGGCCGAGATCGCTCCCTTCCTCGGTCGCGCCGAGAACTGGCGCCGAATCTCCGAAACCTGGCTCGACCCGGACTTGGGTGAGCCGGGAATCGCGTTCGAGATCGCGTCACGCCTCGTCGACTACATCACCGCGATCGAGCCGCGTCTCCATTCTGATTGAGACCAGCGACACGTTGGCGGGGCCGCACGCGACGAGCATGTGACGAGTGTGCGAACAGCGCGCGAACGAGCCGTTGAGGTCGCGCCACCGCTCGTACCCTCGGGCTATGGACATTCCCTACGCGACGTTCACCACCCGCCCCCGCAAGCGGCTCGCGCTCATCGCGCACGACAACCGCAAGCCCGACATGTTGGAATGGGCGCTCGCGAATCGCGACATCCTCACCGAGCACGAGCTGTACGCGACGGGCACCACCGGTCGGCTCGTCTCCGACGCGCTCGATCTCCCCGTCACGAGATTTCTGAGCGGCCCCTACGGTGGCGATCAGCAGGTGGGCGCCGGGATCGCCGAAGGTCGGCTCGACTGCGTCGTGTTCTTCTGGGATCCGCTCGAGACCCAGCCCCACGACGTGGACGTGAAGGCGCTCCTGCGTATTGCCGTCGTCTACGACTGCCCGATCGCGTGCAATCGCGCCACCGCAGACTTCATCCTCACCAGTCCGCTGATGCGCGGCGTGTACGAGCGCGGTCCCCGCTCAGAAGCAGCCGCCGCCAGCTGAGCCCGAGAACGGGTCGGTCTACTTGTCCGGGAAGTCGATGATGCTCAACACCATCGGCAGCTCGTTCTTCCGGGCTTCGCCCTGCTTGGGTGCACCTTGAAGGAAGTCGCCACTCAGGTAGTCGTCGGCTGCGTCCATCACGGACCGCACCACGACGCCGCGATACCGGAACCGGCTGAGTTCGTACGGGAGCCCGTCGCCGGTAAGGATCGACGGTCGGGTCTGAAGCTGGAAGTGCAGGTGTGAGGCGTTCGAGTTCCCGGTGTTCCCGAGTCTGGCGATGACCTGGCCCCGCTTCACTTTGTCACCCGGTTTCACGAGGAGCGAGCCCTTGATCAGGTGCGCGTACATCGCGTACACGCCACCTCCGATGTTCAAAATGATGTGGTTGCCGTCGATGTTCTCGATCGTAAGCTTGGCCGCCAGCGCCGGGTCGCTCGCCGGCAACACCCCGGGCGCGTTCGCGTCCTCGGTATTCAGCGTCGCCACGACGGTTCCGTTGGCCACTGCGTAGATCTTCTGTCCGTAGTCGGCATAGCTCTCGTTCTTCGTGCGATCGCCGGCGTAGAAGGAGCCTTCGGGGTCGGTGCGCTTCCAGTCGATAGCAAACCGCTGCGTGTTGACCAACGCGCCGTTCGTCGTATTGAGCGAGGTGCGGTGCGGCCAGCCGATCTCACCGGCACCGTTCAATGCCACCCAGTTCCTGCCGCGTAGTGGCGGATCGATCACACGCGGTGAGCCCGAGGAGATGTCAAACGGCGCGGCGAGGAAGTTGAGTGAGACGGCGTCGCGGGCACCGGGCTTGTCGGCACCCTCCGCGATGATCCGGTGCATGACGGCCTTCGGCGCCTCTTTCAACGTGGCGAAGGCCAGATCAATGAAGAGGGCCCGTGACTCGTTCGGTCCGATCGTGGTGTCCTCGGCCGGTGCCGACGGGAAGACGCGCAGCCGGTTGCAGTCGCCCTGGCCACAACTGGGGTCGACGAGTTGCTTACCGGCGATCGACCCGACGACGCGCCGCTGGTGATGGGCGTCAACGACATCGACCCGGTCGAGCGTCGCAGTCGCCCGTGACGCGTTGGTGACCTGGAGGTCGTACACGACGTGGAACTTCCCATCCGTCCCCCGATACGGGAAAGTGGGTTCGCTGATCGGCGTCACGACCAGCGAGGTGAACGCGTCCGGCACTGCGATCCCGGCGAGTGGATCCGTGCTCTTCGCGTGCGCGGCGAACGCGGGCGAAGCGCCAAGTCCTTGCCCGACCAAGCACAAACCGACACCGACGACGACAAGTATTTTCCGCATGGATCCCCTCGAATCTGCGCAGTGCTCCAGCGCGCTACGAGGGCAGAACCCTATTTTGGAATGGCCCGCCGCGCGCTGCTTCTCGCCTGCCGCCCGCCGCTCAGGCTTCGACCACACCCGCCGGACACGACACACCGGTGCCACCCAGTCCGCAGTAGCCACCGGGGTTCTTCGCCAAGTACTGCTGGTGGTAGTCCTCGGCGAAATAGAACTCGGGCGCGGGTCCCATCTCGGTGGTGATGTCCCCGAATCCCGCGGCACGGAGACGTTCCTGAAACATCTCGGCCGATTGCGCCAACGCGTCCCGCTGCGCCTCCGTGGTCCAGTACGCGGCCGACCGGTACTGCGTACCGACGTCGTTGCCCTGCCGCATTCCTTGGGTGGGGTTGTGCCCTTCCCAGAATGCGCGGAGCAACTCGTCGTAGGACACGACCTTCGGGTCGAACACCACGAGCACCGCTTCGGTGTGGCCCGTCCGACCGCTGCACGCCTCTTCGTACGTGGGGTTCGGCGTGATGCCACCGGCGTACCCGACCGCGGTCGTATAGACGCCCGGGATTTGCCAGAAGATGCGTTCGGCTCCCCAGAAGCAACCGAGGGCGAAGATTGTGGTCTCGAGCCCCTCGGGATACGGACCGCGCAGGGGATGGAAGTTCACGAAGTGTTGCTCGGGAACGCGCATCGGCTCGTCACGACCAGGAAGCGCGCGGGCAGGGTCAACCATCGAACTCTTCTCCGGATTGCGGAATCGGAACATGTCTGATGTCCTCTACTTTTCGGAACTCCCACCATTGTCTCCGATCGAGCCGGTTCGTTACGGGTCGTCGGCGCTCCCGGTGCGACTCGAAGCCGAGCAAGTACGGTCCGGCACATGACGTATCGAGTGATCCAGTGGTCCACCGGCAACGTCGGCGTGCACACCCTGCGGGCCATCATCGAGCACCCCGACCTGGAGCTCGTCGGCCTCTGGGTGCGCAGCGAGGCCAAGGCCGGACGCGACGCCGC